>DVGG01000039.1 GCA_018712825.1 Candidatus Faecousia excrementipullorum
GCGTTGCGCAGCAACAATTTCCGGGCTTTTGTTGGAGGAACTGCACCTGGTTTTTCTACCAATCCTCCAAAAGGGGATGAAAGCCCATTTCCTTTTGCTTTTGCCGGTTTGGGACTTTATTGACAGTCTGAAAGCCCTTCAGAAACCAAATGGTGTCTGAAGGGCTTTTTTAGGAGCTTTCCCGCTCCACCAGCTCCCAGGGAACGAACTGGGACTGGCAGCTTCCGTTTTCCATCTGGGCCAGAAGCT
This sequence comes from Candidatus Faecousia excrementipullorum, assembly GCA_018712825.1. Classification (GTDB taxonomy): domain Bacteria; phylum Bacillota; class Clostridia; order Oscillospirales; family Oscillospiraceae; genus Faecousia; species Faecousia excrementipullorum. The sequence continues at coordinate 250 of DVGG01000039.1, forward strand.
GCTGGGCGGCAATGTGCCCCACATTCTTCTCCCCGTGGGACAATGAGGTGATGGGGACGGGAGCCAGGCGGCTGTAGGTGCTGTTGTCAAAGCTCACAACAGCCATCTGCTGGGGGACCTTCACCTGCTGCAGGCGCAGGGTGTTGATGAGGGAGGCGGCAATCTCGTCGTTGTAGCAGATCACGGCGCTGCACTCCGGGGGCAGCTCCCGGCCCAGGTTGATGGGCGTCTGGGAGTCGGAGGGGAAGAGGGCGTGCTTGTTCTCGGTGTTGTACCAGAAAATGTACCGGTCGTCCACGGGAATCCCGGCGTCCCGCAGGGCGGCGGTGTAGCCGGCATACCGTTCCGGTCCCTGAATGTCGTCGGATTTGAAGATGCCGGCGATGTGCCGGTGTCCCTTCCCCAGCAGATACTCCGTCAGCATCCGTCCGCCGCCGGCGTTGTCATCCAGCACAAAGGGGGCGCCGGGAAGCTGGGCGTAGGCACCATGGAAGAATACAATGGGGATTCCCTTGGCCATAAGCTGCTGATACAGGTCCAGATTGGGATTGGGCAGGGCGGACTTGGTGCCCTCCACCAGAATCCCGTCCACCGGCATGGACAAAAGGGTCTGCAAGATCTTCCGCTCGTTGGCCACCTGGTTCTGGGTGGCAAAGAGGGAGGGGGTGCAGTTGTTCCGGGAGAGAACGGTCTCCATTTCCCGGAGCACACCGGGAAAGATGTAGTCACTGATATAGGTGGCGATGATGGCCACGGAGCGGTAGGGAGAGGGCTCGGTTCTGGTGTTGCGGACAATGTGGGAGCCGCTGCCCTGGCGCTTTTCAATCAGGCCCGCTTTTGCCAGAAGGGCAAGGGCCTGGCGGACAGTCTGGCGGCTGACCGCATATTGGTTTGCAATGACAAATTCCGTGGGCAGAGTGCGGCTGCTGGCATACTTCCCATGAAGAATGTGGAAGCGCAGGTCATCTGCCACAGATTGGTACTTGGGTACAGCCATATTTGTCCTCCTTTTTTGAGATTCGTTATATTAAGTATAGTACAAAAAACGGAAAAATCAATATGTGCGGAAAAATTTGTACGTATTATTTTGGAGGAGCGAAGCGGACAATGTCTTTTGAACACGCTGACGCTCTTGAATTTTCCATAAAAAACACCAGAGAAATCCATGGAATAATTCTGCGATTGTGCAATTTGATTGGGCGCAATCGGGGGAACGGATTAAATTAAATACAAATAATAAAGCAAAAAATGTTTGGATAATTGCGTAAATTGTGTTAAATTTTGATTTATTTCTGGTTTTTTATGGATTTTTAATAAATTAGAAAAAATTGCACAAAGAATTTGTCTTGTTTAACATATAGAAAACGGATAGAAGCCGTATAAATTATTGACACCCCACAAAAAGCAAAGTATACTAAAGACAAGTTAAGCGGCCGGACGACAAAGAACCGGACGCTGACAAATCAAAGAAGATAGGAGTTTTCAAAATGAAGAAGTTACTTGCACTGGTACTGGCGCTTTGCATGGTTCTGGCCATGGCAGCCTGCGCCCCCGAGGAAGAGGCCCAGCAGGGCGGCGATGAGGGCGGCCTGATCAAGGTCGGCATCATCAACAACGACCCCAACGAGTCCGGCTACCGTACCGCCAACGTGGAAGACATGAAGCGTGTGTTCTGCGAGGAGAACGGCTATGAGCCCTCTTTCTACTACTCCATGAAGAACGACGAGCAGATTGCTGCCGCTCAGAACTTCATCCAGGCTGGCGTTGACTACCTGCTGATTTCCGCTGCTGACGTTTCCGGCTGGGACACCGTGCTGAAGGACGCTCAGACCGCCGGCATCCAGGTCATCCTGTACGACCGCACCATCAACGCTGATGAGAGCCTGTACGTGGCTTCCGTGGTTTCCGACATGGCTAAGGAAGGCGAGACCGCTGTGACCTGGCTGGAGTCTCAGGGCCTGGACAGCTACAAGATCATCCACATTCAGGGCGTTATGGGCTCTGCCGCTCAGGTAGGCCGTACCGGCGCTCTGGACGAGAAGGTTGCTTCCGACGAGAACTGGACTCTGGTAACCCAGCAGACTGCTAACTGGGACGAAGAGACCGCCAAGCAGATTGTTGAGTCCATCATCGCTTCCGGTGAGGAGTTCAACGTCATCTACGCTGAGAACGACAACATGGCTCGTGGCGCTGTGTCCGCTCTGGACGATGCCGGCATCTCCCACGGCGTGGACGGCGACGTGATCATCATGGGCTTTGACTGCAACAAGTGGGCTCTGGAAGAAGTGCTGAAGGGCACCTGGAACTATGACGGCCAGTGCAACCCCTTCCAGGCTGACTACATCGACGAGATCATCCAGAAGCTGCAAGCCGGCGAGACCATCACCGAGAAGGTGATCTACCTGGAGGAGAAGGGCTTCGACGCCAAGACCATCACCCAGGAAGACGTGGACAACTACGGCATCTGATATAGGGAATACATATTCCGCAGTTTATTCGGTAACACCATTCGGGCACGCGGTTCGGCCTTACGGGCCGTGCTGCGTGCCCGATTCCATGAAAATCCAACGAAACCCCATTGAATGGAGGCGAACAACCATGCAGGACAACGCAGTTTTGGAACTACGCGGAATCTGCAAATACTTCCCCGGCGTCAAGGCTCTGGAGAATGTGGACTTCACCCTTCGGGAGGGTGAAATTCATGCCCTCATGGGTGAAAACGGTGCCGGTAAATCCACCTTGATCAAGGTGCTCACCGGTGTCTACGAAAAGGACGGCGGCGAAATTTACATCAAGGGCCACGAAAAGGCAGTGGCCATCCGCTCCCCCCAGGATGCCCAGAATGCAGGCATCAGCACGGTTTATCAGGAAATTACCCTCTGCCCCAACCTGACGGTGGCGGAGAATATGTATATCGGCAGAACCAAGGGCATGGGCACCAACTGGAGAAAGATGAATAAGGGAGCAGAGAAGCTCCTGAAGAATCTGGGTATCCCTGCCAAGCCCACCCAGCAGCTGGGCACCTGCTCCATCGCCGTGCAGCAGATGGTGGCTATCGCCCGGGCTGTGGATATGGAGTGTAAGGTTCTGATTCTGGACGAGCCCACCTCCTCCCTGGACGAGGGCGAAGTGGCCAAGCTCTTCAAGCTCATGCGGGAGCTGCAGGCCAAGGGCGTAGGCATTATCTTTGTTACCCACTTCCTGGATCAGGTGTACGAGGTCTGCGACCGGATTACGGTGCTGCGGGACGGCCACCTGGAAGGCGAGTACCCCATCGGACAGCTGCCCCGGGTGGAGCTGGTGTCCAAGATGCTGGGTAAGGAGCTGGACGATATGGCATCCATCCGTACCAGCGATACCGTTGGCATGAGCCAGGGCGGCACCCCCGTGCTGGAGGCCCAGGGCCTTGCCAGTGCAGAGGGTATCAAGCCCTTTGACTTTGCTATCCACAAGGGCGAGGTCAACGGCTTTACGGGCCTGCTGGGCTCCGGCCGAAGCGAAAGCGTCCGGGCCATCTTCGGCGCTGACCGGGTTACCGGCGGCAAGGTGATGATGGACGGCAAGCCTGTGAAGATCCGCAAGCCCCTGGATGCCATGAAGCTGGGCATTGGCTATCTGCCGGAGGACCGGAAGCGGGACGGCATTGTGGGCGACCTGTCTGTCCGGGATAACATCATCCTGGCTTACCAGGTGATGCGGGGCTTCTTCCATCCCATCCCCCGGGCTCAGGCAGAGAAGTATGCGGACGAATACATCCGTCTGCTGGAAATCAAGACCGCTTCCTCCGAGACCCCCATCAAGCAGCTCTCCGGCGGTAACCAGCAGAAGGTGATTCTGGCCCGGTGGCTGCTCACCGACCCCAAGTACCTGATTCTGGACGAGCCCACCCGTGGTATCGATGTGGGTACCAAGACGGAAATTCAGAAGCTGGTGCTTCATCTGGCAGAGGACGGCAAGAGCGTGACCTTCATTTCCTCCGAGCTGGACGAGATGCTCCGTACCTGTACCCGGCTGCTGGTTATGCGTGACCGGAAGATGGTTGGGGAGCTGACCGGCGAGGATTTGAACCAGACCAAGATTATGGCAACCATTGCCGGAGGTGAGAACTGATATGACAAAGCTCCAAAATCCCATTAAAGAGGCTCACGAGCCCCTGCTGAAGCGGGTGGTGCGCAGTCAGATTTTCATTCCCGTTGTGGCATTGGCCCTGCTGGTAATCTTCAATCTGATTATGGACCCCTCCTTCTTCTCCATTACCCTGAAGCAGAACAATGACGGCGATCCGGTTCTCTCCGGTAACCTCATTACCATTTTGAACAATGCTTCCGAGCTGGTGATTCTGGCCATCGGTATGACCCTGGTCACCGCAGCTTCCGGCGGACAGGATATTTCCGTGGGCGCTACCATCGCCGTGGCCGGCTCCGTGATGCTCCGGCTCCTGTGCGGCACCGATGCCCGGGCCGATACCATGGAGACCTCTCTGATTCTGGCCTTCGTGGTGGGCTGCCTGGCCTCCATGCTCTGCGGCGCCTTCAACGGCACCCTGGTTGCCTACTTCAAGATTCAGCCCATGGTGGCAACCCTCATTATGTATACCGCCGGCCGTTCCATCGCAGCCTGGGTCAACGGCAACAAGCTGCCGGTGCTCAACGACCCCACCTTCGCTGTGTTCGGCGGCTTCATCCCCGGCATTCCCATTCCCACCCCGGTATTCATCGCCATCGCCTGCATGATTATCATTGCCCTGGTGATGAAGTTTACCACCCTGCGGCTGTATACCCAGTCTGTGGGCATCAACAGCTACTCCTCCCGGCTCAATGGTCTGAACCCTGCTTTTGTTAAGTTCCTGACCTATGTGATTCTGGGCCTGTGCGTGGGTGTGGCAGCCCTGATCAAGGTCAGCCGCTCCGCCATCAACTACTCCACCATCGCCAAGGACATCGAAATGGACGCCATTCTGGCGGTGGCTCTGGGCGGCAACGCCCTCAGCGGCGGCAAGTTCAGCATGACCGGCTCCATCATCGGTGCCTACGTCATTCAGTTCCTGACAACCACCCTGTTCAACTTCAAGGTGCCTTCCGACGCCCTGCCTGCCTACAAGGCCGTGGTGGTCATCATCCTGGTGGTCATCAGTGCTCCGGTGTTCCGGGATAAGGTATCCAAAATGTGGAAAGCAGTAAAGGGAGGGAAGTAAGATGAATGTGACTGTAAAGAAGGGCAGATTGACCAAGCTGTCCGGTCTGTCCAATCTCTCCGATACCAACCTGCTGCTGACCATCACCATCGGCGTTTTCCTGCTGATGTATGTCTGTGCAGTGGTATTTTTGGGCTCCAGCTTCCTGAAGCCTCAGACCTTCTTCAATTTGCTCAATGAAAATGCTGCCCTTATTATCCTCTCCTGCGGCATGAGCCTGGTTATGATTACCGGCGGCATTGATATTTCCGTGGGCGGCATGACCGCTCTGGTAGCCATGAGCTGCGCCGTGAACCTGGACTACGGCGGAGGCTCCGTGGGTACCGCAATCCTGCTGGCTCTGGGCATCGGCCTGGCCTTCGGCCTGGTGCAGGGCTTCCTGGTGGCCTACCTGGACATCCAGCCCTTCATCGTGTCCCTGGCAGGTATGTTCTTCGCCAGAGGCATGACCACCATTGTAAACGCCTCCCAGTTCAACGTGCAGAACGAGGCTTTCCAGGCCTTCAAGTCCATCCGGATTTATGTCCCCGGCATGGGTGCCTACAACCGGCTGGGTGTCTACGTGCCGGCCTACATTGAGCCCGGCGTGGTAGTGGCCCTGGCAGTGGTCATTCTCCTGTTTGTTCTTCTCCGGTGGAGCAAGCTGGGCCGCAGCTTCTATGCCATCGGCGGCAATGCCCAGAGCGCCAATATGCTGGGCATCAACGTGAAGCGCACCAAGTTCCTGGCCCACCTGCTGTGCAGCGTGCTGGCAGGCATCGGCGGCTTCGTGTATTTCCTCCATGTGGGCTCCGGCTCTCCCTCTCACGCCAGCGGCGCTGAGATGAACGCCATCGCCTCCTCCATCATCGGCGGCACCCTGCTGACCGGTGGTGTGGGCAACATCGTCGGCACCTTCTTCGGCGTGCTGTCCCTGGGCACCATCAAGAACATTGTTTCTTCCCTGGGCCTGGACGACGCCTGGTGGACCAACATCACCGTGGCAGCCATGATCTGCCTGTTCCTGGTGATTCAGAGCGTGGTCCTTATGCGTAAGAATAAGGCAAAGCAGTAACAAAACACCCAACCGCCCCCAAGGGGGCGGTTGGGCAGTGAATTATCAAGGAGGTATATCCTGTGAACTACGAAAACACCTGCCTGGGTCTGGAGCTGGGCTCCACCCGTATCAAGGCAGTTACCATTGATGAAAACCACGTCCCCCTGTCCTCGGGAGATTACACCTGGGCTTCCAGCTACGAAAACGGCATCTGGACCTACTCCCTGGAGGAGGTTTGGCAGGGCCTGAAAACTGCCGTCTCCGGCATTGCCAATCCCGGCAGCGTAAAGGCCATGGGCGTGTCCGCCATGATGCACGGCTACCTGGCCTTTGACAAGGACTGGAACCTGCTGGTGCCCTTCCGTACCTGGCAGAACACCATCACCGCCCAGGCTGCCCGGGAGCTGACGGAGGCTTTCCGGTTCAATATCCCCCAGCGCTGGAGCATTGCCCACCTGTATCAGGCGGTTCTGAATCAGGAGCCCCATGTGCCTCAGATTGCCCACATCACCACCCTGGCTGGCTATGTTCACTATATGCTCACCGGCGTCAACGCCGTGGGCGTAGGCGAGGCCTCCGGTATTTTCCCCATCGACTCCGATACCAACGGCTATGACGAGGGCATGATGGTGAAGATGGAAGAAATCCTGGCAAAGTATAACCTGCCCTGGAACGTCCGGGATGTGCTTCCCGGTGTGCTGGTGGCAGGCGAGCCTGCAGGCAAGCTCACCGCGGAAGGCGCTGCTCTTCTGGGGGGCGTGCTGCCGGAGGGAATCCCCTTTGCTCCTGCTGAGGGCGACGCCGGCACCGGCATGACTGCCACCAACGCCGTGGCTCCCAGAACCGGCAATGTGTCCGCCGGTACCTCCATCTTCTCCATGGTGGTTCTGGAAAAGCCCCTTTCCCAGGTTCACGAGGAAATCGACCTGGTGACCACCCCCACCGGTAAGGCAGTAGCCATGGTGCACTGCAACAACTGCACCAATGACATGAACGCCTGGGTGAAGGTGCTGCGGGAGACGGTAGAGCTGTTCGGCGGCTCCGTCACCACCAACGACCTTTACACCAAGCTGTACCAGAAGAGCCTGGAGGGCGACGTGGACTGCGGCGGTGTCACCACCTATAACTACATGGCCGGCGAAGGCGTCACCCACCTGGATGGCGGCCGTCCCATGGTAGTGCGCAAGCCTGACAGCAGCTTTACTCTGGCAAACTTCCTCCGCTCCCAGCTGTATGCCACCATGTCCACTCTGAAAATCGGCATGGACATTCTGGCGGAAGAGGGCGTGGCTATCGACAGCCTCACCGGCCACGGCGGCCTGTTCAAGACCCCGGTGGTGGGCCAGAAGTACATGGCTGCCGCCTGCAACGCCCCTGTCACCTGCATGGAAACCGCCGGCGAAGGCGGCCCCTACGGCATGGCTCTGCTGGCTGCTTATATGCTCCGCAAGGCAGAAGGGGAGACCCTGGAGCAGTATCTGAACAACCGGGTGTTTGCCGGCGCCAAGAGCGTCACATTGACCCCGGAGCCCGAGGAAGTGGCAGGCTTTGATGCCTACCTGACCCAGTTCAAGAACGGCCTGAAAGCACAACGGGCCGCTGTGGAAACCATCTGATAAAAAAGGAGTATGCAAACAATGGAAAATCGTGAATTTTGGTTTGTAGTGGGCTCTCAGTTCCTGTACGGCCCGGAAGTGCTGGAAATCGTGGACAAGCGTGCCGCCGAGATGACCGAGGCGCTCAACGCCTCCGGAAACCTCCCCTACAAGCTGGTATACAAGGTCACCGCCAAGACCAACCAGGAGATTGCGGATGTGGTGAAGGAAGCCAACTACAACGACAACTGCTGCGGCATTATCACCTGGTGCCACACCTTCAGCCCCTCCAAAATGTGGATCAACGGCTTCGTGAACCTGCAGAAGCCCTACTGCCACCTGGCTACCCAGTACAACCTGGAGATTCCCAACGAGGAAATCGACATGGACTTCATGAACCTGAACCAGGCAGCCCATGGCGACCGGGAGCACGGCTTCATTGCCGCCCGGCTGCGGATGCCCCGGAAGGTGATTGCCGGCTACTGGAAGGACGAGTCCGTCCAGAAGCGTCTGGGCGCCTGGATGCGCACCGCTGTGGGCGTGGCTGTGTCCCGGAAGCTGAAGGTCATGCGTTTCGGCGACAATATGCGGGAAGTGGCTGTCACCGAGGGCGACAAGGTGGAAGTCCAGGCCAAGCTGGGCTGGCAGGTGAATACCTGGGCCGTGGGCGACCTGGTGAAGGTGATGAACGCAGTCACCGAGGAGGAGATCGACGCTCTGGTTGCCGAGTACAAGGCAAGCTATGACATTGCCACCGACAACATGGAAGCCATCCGCTACCAGGCAAAAGAAGAGATTGCCATGAAGAAGATGATGGATGCCGAGGGCTGCAAGGCCTTCGCCAACACCTTCCAGGATTTGTACGGCATGGAGCAGCTGCCGGGCCTTGCCTCCCAGCACCTGATGGCTCAGGGCTACGGCTACGGCGGCGAGGGTGACTGGAAGGTCTCCGCCATGACCGCCATCATGAAGGCCATGGGCGAAAACGGCAACGGTGCCTCCGGCTTCATGGAGGACTACACCTACCACCTGGTGCCCGGCCAGCAGTACAGCCTGGGTGCCCACATGCTGGAGGTCTGCCCCTCCCTGGCAGGCAATAAGCCCCGCATCGAGACCCACTTCCTGGGCATCGGCATGAACGAGAAGGATCCCGCCCGTCTGGTGTTCGAGGGCAAGGAAGGCGACGCCATTGTGGTATCCCTCATTGATATGGGCGGCCGCCTGCGCCTCATCTGCCAGGACATCCACTGCGTCAAGCCCATTATGCCCATGCCCAACCTGCCCGTTGCCCGGGTAATGTGGGAGGCTATGCCCAACCTGACCACCGGCGTGGAGTGCTGGATTACCGCCGGCGGCGCCCACCACACGGTCCTCAGCTACGACGTAACCGCCGAGCAGATGAAGGACTGGGCCAACATCATGGGCATTGAGTATGTCCACATTGGCAAGGACACCACCGTGGAAGGCCTGGAGCAGCAGCTGTTCCTGAACGACCTGGCCTGGAAGCTTAAGTAAGAAGGTGCCGCTATGCTGGAAAAACTGAAACAGGAAGTGCTGGAGGCTAACCTCCTGCTGCCCAAATATGGCCTGATTACCTTCACCTGGGGCAATGTGTCCGGGGTGGATCGGGAAAAGAATCTTATGGTCATCAAGCCCTCCGGCGTGCCCTATGAGGGCATGACCGCCGAGGATATGGTGGTGGTGGACATCGCCACCGGCAAGGTGGTGGAAGGCAAATGGAAGCCCTCCAGCGACACCCCCACCCACCTGGCCCTGTACCGGGCTTACCCGGAGATGGGCGGGATCGTCCATACCCACAGCCGCTGGGCAACTACCTTTGCCCAGGCCGGCAGAAGCATTCCCGCCATGGGCACCACCCAGGGTGACTACTTCTATGGGGATATCCCCTGCACCCGGAAGATGACCCCGGAGGAGATTGCCGGCGAGTACGAGCTGGAAACCGGCAATGTGATTATCGAAACCTTCCGGGGCGTTGACCCCATGACCATCCCCGCCGTTGTGGTCCACAGCCACGGCCCCTTTGCCTGGGGCAAGGATGCCCACGACGCCGTCCACAATGCGGTGGTGCTGGAGGAAGTGGCCTTCATGGACTTCCATGCCCTTCAGCTGAACCCCCAGGCCGGACGGATGCAGCAGGAGCTGCTGGATAAGCACTACCTGCGCAAGCACGGCAAAAACGCCTACTACGGCCAGGGCTAAGGAAGCTCTAAGGAAACTCTGAATAAATACCCCCTGAAAATCCTGGATTTTCAGGGGGTATAGTATATTCTCCGCTTTTTTTCCAGTCCCGGAGGCTCCGGGCCATCCTGGACAAACAGGCCGTACAGATCCTGGGCCCGGGTTTCCAGCCCCCAGTAGGGGTGCTCCATGGGCTTTCCTGTATGGCACAGTGGAAAATTTCCCTTTTGCTGCCGGAGAATCTGCCGTCCGGTTTCGTTGAAGGCCAGTACCCGCACATAGGGGACGGGCTGGGAGAGGGCTTCTTCCGTGAGCTCCAGAAAAGCGCACATCACCATCCGGTCCAGCCGGGAGCGGGTGTAGCGCTTGGATTTGACGGCGGTGAGAATCTCCTCCAGGGTGTTTTCCCGGCGGGCGGCGTGCATGAGCTTCCGCCAAAGCCCCTCGGAGCCGTAGGGGAGAGCCTCAAATTCGGCATCCGTCATGGTCCGCAGCCGGTAGAGCATGGCTTTTTCTCCGGATGCCCGGGTATGGAGCTGTCCCTGGGCAAGAATCTCCCGGGCTTTATCCGGCACGAAGGACTGCCAATCCCCGGCGGATTCCATTTTCAGCCGCAGGGCGGTGGCGGAGGGATTCTCCGGGTGAGGGTCAGCGGCGTGATAATCCCCGGGACGGTGAATGGGCAGAGGGGTGAGGGTGGAGTTTTGGGACAGAATTGCCTTGCAGTACTCCACCGCTAAAATGTTGTTGGGCTTCATGAGCAAGTGGGCGGAAGCCCCCAGGGATTCCAAAGCTGCCTGCCGGGCAGCAGGAAAGCTCAGCCCTTTTTGCAGATACGCCCGCAGCACCGGGGGAAAGGCCGGGCTGTTCAACACCCGGGCGGTTTCCATAATTTCCTCTGGCTGATTTGTTTCTGCCCCGAAGCACAGATGGGTACACAGCCGGGAGAGAATTTCCACCCCCCGGGCGGCGAACCCTTCTGCCGAGGAAAGACAGGCGGTAATGGGCAGCTCCAGCACCAGATCGGCGCCGCAGGCGATGGCTGCCTTTGCCCGGAGGGCTTTGTCCACAATGGCCGGGTATCCCCGCTGGACAAAGTTGCCGCTCATGAGGCACACCACCGCCGAATCCTGCCCTAAAAGGCTTTTTGCCAGAGCCAGCTGCCTTGCATGCCCCAGGTGAAGAGGATTGTATTCACAAATAATACCTGCAACCTGCAAAATGCCCAAACCTCCTAAAAAAACTTCCCATAGGACTTGCGAAAATCGCAATCATATTATACAATATATTCAGATTCAGGTATAGTACCAGATTACACAAAAAAGAAAAATGTAATGATTTTAGGAGGAAGATTCCAATGAACATTTTGGTTATCAACGCCGGCAGCTCCAGCCTGAAGTATCAGCTGATGGACCCGGAGACCGGCGATGTGTCTGCCAAGGGCCTGTGTGAGCGTATTTACATCGACGGCCGCCTGACCCACAAGGTCGGGGACAAGAAGGTGGTCAAGGACATCCCCATGCCCACCCACTCCGAGGCCATTGCCGCTGTGCTGGAGATTCTCCAGGACCCCCAGGAAGGCGTCATCAAGTCCGTGGACGAGATCGATGCCGTGGGTCACCGGGTGCTCCATGGCGGCATGAAGTTCTCCGATTCCTGCATCATTGACGATGCCTGCATCAAGGCCATTGAGGAGTGCATCCCCCTGGGACCCCTCCACAACCCCGCCAACCTCATGGGCATCCGGGCTTGCCAGGCTGTTATGCCCAACACCCCTCAGGTTGCCGTGTTCGACACCGCTTTCCACATGACCATGCCCCCCAAGGCCTACCGGTACGCCATTCCCACCGAGTACTATGAGAATGACGACATCCGCCGCTACGGCTTCCACGGAACCTCCCACAAGTATGTGGCCCGCCGGGCTGCCGCTCTTCTGGGCAAGACCGACTTCAAGATGATCAACTGCCACCTGGGCAACGGCTCTTCCCTGTGCGCCATCGAGAACGGCAAGTGCATGGATACCTCCATGGGCCTGTCTCCTCTGGCAGGTGTCCCCATGGGTACCCGCTGCGGCGACATCGACGCCTGCGTGGTGCAGTTCATCTGCAACAAGTACGGTATGTCTGTGGACGAGTGCCTGACCATGCTGAACAAGAAGTCCGGCGTGCTGGCACTGTCCGAGAAGTCCTCCGACTTCCGTGACCTGGAGGATGGAGAGAAGCACGGCGACGAGAAGTGCATTCTGGCTCTGCAGAAGTTCTTCTACGAGGTTGCCAAGTACATCGGTGCCTACACCGCAGCCCTCAACGGCGTGGATGTGATTACCTTCACCGCCGGCGTGGGTGAGAATGGCCCCGAGACCCGTCAGACCATCTGCGACTACCTGGGCTACCTGGGTGTGAAGATTGACCCTGAGAAGAACAGCAAGCGGGGCAAGGAGATGTGCATTTCCACTCCCGACTCCAAGGTTCAGGTTTGGGTCATCCCCACCAATGAGGAGCTGATGATTGCGCAGGATACCGCTGAGCTGGTAAACGCCGCCAAGTAAATCCATATGCCATGAGCCGCCGCACCTGCGACGGCTCAGTTTATAAAGGGAGATGTGTATGAAACAGTCTATCGCCCAGTGACTTTGGTGGTGCGGGATTATGACGAGGCCATCGCCTTCTACCCCCAAAAGCTTTCCTTTACCCTGGTGGAGGATACCCCTTTGCCGGAGGAACAGAAGCGGTGGGTGGTGGTGGCACCTCCCGGCGGGGGTACCGGAATCCTCCTGGCCCGGGCTTCCAAGCCGGAGCAGAAGGCCTTTGTCGGCGACCAGAGCGGCGGCCGGGTATTTTTGTTTCTCAGCACCGATGATTTCTGGCGGGACTACCGCCAGATGGAAAAGAAGGGCGTCCGCTTTGTGCGGCAGCCCCAGAAGACGGATTACGGAACCGTGGCCGTATTTGCGGATTTGTACGGCAACCTTTGGGATTTGATTCAGTACCAGAAACCGGAGAACCCGGCTGATTCTTGAAAAGGAGAGATTTTTATGTCTACCGTTGTGGAACGCTTTTTACGTTATGTAAACTATGAAACCACCTCCGACGAAGCCTCGGAAACCTGTCCTTCCACCCCGGGGCAGAAGGTGCTGGGGGCGAAGCTGGTGGAGGAGATGAAGGAGATGGGCATTGCCGATGCCCGTATGGATGAAAACGGCTATGTGTTCGGCACCGTCCCCGGAGACCTGAACCTGCCTATCATCGGCCTCATTGCCCATATGGACACCTCCCCGGATGCCTCCGGGAGCCATATCCGCCCCAGAATCGTAGAATACCAGGGTGGCGACATCTGCCTGAACCCGGAGAAGGACATCTGGCTCCGGCAATCCCAGTATGAGAACCTGGAGCTCCACACGGGAAAACACCTGATTGTCACCGACGGCACCACCTTGCTGGGAGCGGACGACAAGGCCGGCGTGGCGGAGATTCTGGCGGCGGCCCAGATTTTGCTGGAGAGCAAGCAGCCCCACGCCACCTTGCGGATTGGCTTTACCCCGGATGAAGAAATTGGCAGAGGCGCCGACCGGTTTTCTGTTCCCGATTTTGGGGCAGACTATGCCTATACGGTGGACGGCGGTACGGTAGGGGAGCTGGAGTTTGAGAATTTCAATGCTGCCGCCGCAACGGTAAAATTTCAGGGCCTTAACATCCATCCCGGCTCTGCCAAGGATAAGATGGTCAACTCCCAGTACATCGCCATGGAATTTGAGAGCCTGCTGCCCAGGAATCAGAAGCCGGAGTACACGGAAGGGTATGAGGGCTTCATCCACCTGACGGATATGGAAGGCTGCGTGGAGCATTCCACCCTGCGCTACATCATCCGGGACCACAGCATGGAAAAGTTCCAGGAGAAAAAGCGCCGGATGGAAAGTTGCGCAGCTTTCCTGAACGACAAATATGGCGAAGGCACTGTGACGCTGACCATCAAGGACAGCTACTACAACATGAAAGAGCCCATGATGGGCTGCATGCAGATTGTCTACCGGGCCAAGGCCGCCATGGAGGCGGTGGGGCTTACTCCCCGGGTGGTGCCTGTACGGGGCGGCACCGATGGAGCAAGACTTTCCTACATGGGCCTTTTGTGCCCCAACCTCTTTACCGGCGGCGAGAACTACCACGGCCGGTTCGAGTATATCCCGGTGGAGGATATGGAGTTGGCGGTGAAGGTGCTGGTGCAGCTGCTGACGGATTTTCCGGCAAAATAACGGATATGCAAGAGGTTGCATAACGCTTTTTGGTGCATTCCGCAGAACCGCAGAAAAGGGGATGGATTCCCCACTTCCAGGGTTGACAAACGGCAAGAAACAATATAAAATTATCGATATAAAAGGGTTGAATCCCTGAATTGATAAAGGAGTTATTGCTATGAGTAAGATCACTGTTATCGGCGCGGGCAGCGTAGGCGCAACGGTAGCCAACGACCTGATGATTCAGGGCGTTGCCTCTGAGATTGTCCTGGTGGACATCAACAAGAAGAAGGCACTGGGCGAAGCACTGGACATCTACCAGGGCGCTCCCTTCCATTCTCCTGCCATTGTCCGCTCTGGTGAATATGAGGATGCCGCCGGCTCTGATATTGTGGTAATCACCAGCGGTATGCCCAGAAAGCCCGGCATGACCCGGCTGGATCTGGCTCAGACCAATGTAAATATTCTCAAGTCCATTGCCGAGGGCGTTGTGCCCCACGCAAAGGACGCCATCTACCTGATTGTTTCCAACCCCGTGGATGTGCTGACCTATGTGTTCACCAAGATTTCCGGCCTGCCGGAGAATCAGATCATCGGCTCCGGCACCATCCTGGATACCAGCCGTCTCCAGTCTGAGCTGGCCAAGCGGTTCTGCATCAGCCCCAAGAATGTCCACGCCCATGTGTACGGCGAGCACGGCGACAGCTCCTTCGTGCCCTGGTCCCTGGCTCACATTGCCAACAACCACATCGACGCCTACCGGCACAATGCGCCTGACGCCGACAGAATCGACTGGAATCAGGACTACGCCGAGGTGGAGGAGTTCGTGAAGAAGTCCGGTGCCCAGATTATTGAGAACAAGGGCGCTACCTTCTTTGCCGTGGCCATGTCCGTGTGCCACATCTGCAAGTGCATCTACTCCGGCGCCGGCACCGCCCTGAGCGTATCCACCATGATGCATGGTGAGTACGGCGTGGACGATGTGTGCCTGTCCGTGCTGACCCTGGTGGACCGGAAGGGCGTCCGGGGCAAGATCCTCAACCCCCTGACGGACGAGGAAGTGGTAAAGCTCCAGGCCAGCGCCAACAAGCTGAAGGAAGTTATCAGCCAGATCACCTATTAAGTCATAGCCAGCCGGGGAGTTCCTCGGCTGGTTTTACTTCCGGTGAGTTGACAAAGTGCAGAATCAATGATAGTATGAAGGTACATTATATAGGAGGGGATTCCCATGATTCACGCAAGAGTTATCAAAGTCAAGAACCCGGAGGAGATGGGCAAGGTCGCTGCCGACCTGTTCGAGGCCCTGATCCAGACCAAGCCCGCCTGTGTTCTGGGCCTGGCTACCGGTTCCAGCCCCCTGCCCCTGTACCGGGAGCTGGTGGAGCGCTGCAAGGCCGGTAAGATTGATTTCTCCCGGGTCCGTTCCGCCAACCTGGATGAGTACAAGGGCCTGTCCGGGGACCATCCCCAGAGCTACCGGTACTTCATGCAGGAGAACCTGTTCAATCATGTGAACATCAAGCCGGAGAACACCATCGTTCCCAACGGCCAGACCGAGGACGTGGCGGCCATGTGCCAGGCTTATGAGAAGCAGATTGAGGAGTGGGGCGGGGTGGACCTGCAGCTGCTGGGCATCGGCCACGACGGCCACATCGGCTTCAACGAGCCCACCGACCATTTCCCCGCCATGACCCATGAGGTAGAGCTGGAGGAGATTACCCGTCAGGCCAACAAGCGCTTCTTCAACTCCATTGACGAGGTTCCCACCGCTGCTTACACCATGGGCATCGGCACCGTGATGGCAGCCCGGAAGGTGGTTCTGGTAGCCACCGGCGCCGACAAGAAGGAGATTCTCTACAAGACCCTCTGCGGCCCCGTGACCCCCCAGGTTCCCGCTTCCATTCTGCAGTTCCATCCCGATGTGACCATCATCTGCGACGAGGCTGCCTACCCCCTGTAATCCCAAAGCATAAGAAGAAAAAGGACATGACTTCCCGGTCATGTCCTTTTTTACAATTTTCGGTAATTTTGGAAAAAGAAAACAGAATATTCACATATTTGTGGTAAAATCCCCGAACTAAGAATTTTGCCGTGGAAAGGGCAGCGGGAAATATACCTGGTGGAAAATGCCCGGTGGAAGGAATGGACAGACAGAAAGGAGCCCCTATGAAAATCATCCCCACAAACGGTATCTACAATTTTCAGGAAATCCCTGGCAGCACCCAATGGTATTGGTGCTGTGACTATGCCAGCGGGGATTTGTACGAGGCTCAGGAGCTGTTTGAGAGCCGCCACCCGGTGAGCAGCAACCGTTTGCTCCTGATTCGTTACCCGGAAGGGGAGGTGGTGGAGCCCATCCGGGGGGAGGCAGGGCAGTATTTTGGCAGTCCTGCCTGGGAAGACGGAAAGGTGTATATCCTCATGGTGGACTTTCCCCGGAAGACCATTTCTCTTTTCCAATATGACCATGACTTGGGCAAGACTTCCCTTACCGCCCAGATTCCCCTGGGGACGGTAAAGGACTGCTATAACCTGATGCTGACCCAATCCCCCCTTGCGATTATCCGCCAGGGGGCGGAAAATGACTTCCAGGTGGTCTGGCCGGAAAAAGGGGACTTTACCCTGGAAAATACAGAGTCCTTTACCTGCCGGGAGGGAGAATGGCTGTATTTCAGCCGCTGGTATGAAGATCCCGACTATCGGGAGGAAGTGGTGGTCCGGCACTTTCCCCACGGAGAAATCCGGGAGCTTATCCCCGGGGTTCTGATGGAAATGCCCGACGGACAGAAGTGGATTTTAGGGTGAAAGGAGTGCACCTATGAAGCGCATTGGAAAAGTGATTCTTTTTGGCGTATGCCTGGGCCTTGTGCTGGTTCTGATTCAGAACAGCTTTCAGATTCCGGAAGATCTGTTTATGCAGGGCTACTGGATTGCAGCCATCGTGGTGGTTTTGGGAGCGTTGGCTATCAATATCTTCTATAACCTCTACTATACGGCAAAGATGAAGAAGCTTCTGCCCCTGCTCTTCGGGGGAGAGCCCCGGCGGTACATAGAGGGGATGGAAGCCCTCATCAAAACCGCCAAGGACAAAACCCTTCGCAGCACCCTGAAGCTGAATCTGGCGGCAGGGTATATGGAGGAAAAGGACTATGGCACTGCCATCTCCCTTCTGGAGGCGGTGGAGCCCCGGCAGCTCCGGGTGGACAGCGCCCGGGTGGTGCGGGCCATCAACCTGTGCGAAAGCTATTTCCTGGCAGGACAAAGGGAGAAAGCCCAGACCCTTTATGACAGCAGCCGGCCCCTTTTTGCCAAGTTCCGCACAGGAAAGCTCTATGGAGGCAGCATTGCCATTGTGGATGTACTCTCGGAAATCTCCCGGGGGGAATTTGACCGGGCAAAAGCCTTGCTGGACAAGGCGAAAAGCACCTACAAGGAAGCCTACCTGCAAAAAGCCTATGAGGAAATCGGAGCCATTCTGGAAAAGCCTCAGGAATAAAACACGCCGCAAACCGGAAAAAACGGTTTGCGGCGTAACTTTTTATCTGCGGAGAATCCGCTTTCTGGCGATGTTGATGGGGCCTTCGTTCATGTGGTTGATCCAGCCCAGGCTCTTGCCGCAGCCGTAGGCCACGCAGGACTCCGGGTCGTCAGCCAGCGTGCAGCGGATGCCGGTGCGCTCGGTCAGCAGCATATCCATGCCCCAGATGAGGCTGCCGCCGCCGGTGAGGGTGATGCCGTTTTCTGCAATGTCTGCCACCAGCTCCGGGGTGGTGTCCTCCAGCACCGACAGCACCTCGTCGGTAATCATCCGGGCGGGACGCTGCAAAACATTGAAAACCTCCGAGGAGGTGAGGGTCAGCTCCCGGGGGGTGCCGTTTTTGGCATCCCGGCCCCGGATGGCAATGGTGGGGTCCTCCTGCCGGGGGTAGACGCTGCCTATCTGGATTTTCACTTCCTCGGCGGTGGTTTCCCCGATAATCACGCCGTAGTTCCGGCGGACGTACCGGGCAATGGTCTCGTCAAAGGCAATGCCGCCGATGGGGATGGAGGAGGAGACCGCCACGCCGTTCATGGACAGCACCGCAACGTTGCAGGTGCCGCCCCCCACATCCACCACCATGTGACCGTTGGGGCCCTTGATGTCCAGATTGGCACCCAGGGCGGCAGCCAGGGGGGCTTCAATCAGGTATACCCGGCGGGCACCGGCTTCGATGGCGGCGTTGATGACCGTCCGCTCCTCCACCTCGGTGATGCTGCTGGGAACGCTCACAATCACCCGGGGCTTGGGGGTAAAGAGGGAGGACTTGGAGACGGAGCGGAAGAGAATCTGGAGCATTTTCACCGTCATCTCATGGTCGGAGATCACCCCGTCCTTCAGAGGGGACATGGCTACCACATTGCCGGGGGTTCTGCCCAGCATATTCCGGGCGGCAGCGCCCACCTGGAGAATCTTGCCGGTGTTCTTGTCCACCGCCACCACAGAGGGCTCCCGGGCAATGACGCCCTTGCCGTCCACGTAAATGCGTACATTGGAAGTACCCAGGTCCACGCCCAGGTCATGGGAAATCAGTTGCATTGTATTCACCTGCTGTTTTTGAAATTTTCATGGTTTGCCGCTGCCACCACGGCGCAGTATACCTGCTTTGCCCCTGCGGTGAGGAGGGTGCGGGCTGCCTCGGAGGCAGTGGCCCCGGTGGTGAGAATGTCATCCAGCAGCCAGATGGTCTTGCCCCGGATGGCCTCCGGGTTCACCGCCTGATACGCCCCCAGCACATTGGCCCGCCGGGCGGCGGCACCGGAAATCCGGGACTGGGGCGGTGTGTGGCGGATTTTCTTCAGGGCGGGGGTGAGGGGAAGCTCCAGCTCCCGGGCCACCACCCGGCCAATCAGCTCCACCTGGTCGAAGCCCCGGCGGCTTTTCCGCCGGGCGGAAATGGGAATCCAGGTGAGAATATCCGGCCTGTCCCACCCCTGGGTCAATAGCTTCATGGCCAGCAGCCTTCCATAGCACTGGGCATGGCTGCGGACGTTGCAAAACTTGTACCGCAAAAGACTGGTGCGTACATACCCACTATAATACCATACTGCCGTCCATCCTGCAAGAAAGGAAAAGGAAATTTTTGCTCTGGGAAATTCCGGCGCCTCCACCCGGCAGGTGTGGCACAGATCCGTCTCCTCTTTCCCCAGAAGCTTTCCGCACAGGACGCATTTGGGAGGAAAGAGGAGGAGCTTCAGTTTCTCCCACTTAGCCATGGGCAGCCCCCTCCAGCCGCAGCTTCAGCCCGGTGTACCGCTTGCCCACGTTGGCGTTTTGCACCATGGCGGCGATGGTCTGGCCCTGACCCACAATAATCAGAAGTTCTCTTGCCCGGGTGATGGCGGTGTAGAGCACCCGGCGGTTGAGAAGATAGGCAGAGCCATTCCAGGCGGAGAGTACCACCGCCCGGTATTCACTGCCCTGGCTTTTGTGCACGGTGATGGCGTAAGCCAGCTCCAGCTCGTTCAGCAGGGTAAAATCGTATTCCGCCTCCCGGTCGTCAAAGACTACCGTTATGACCTCCTGCTGCAAATCGATGGAGCGGATGATGCCCACGTCTCCGTTGAAAATTCCGGTACCCACGGCGGAGCCGTCGGTTTTGGTCCATAGCAAATCATAGTTGTTCCGCACCTGCATCACCCGGTCTCCCTCCCGGAACACCGTCTGGCCATAGGCCTTTTCCTTTTTCCCTGGGGCAGGGGGGTTCAGCTGTTGCTGCAGCTGAACATTGAGGGCTGCGGTGCCCGCAGGCCCTTTTTTGGTGGGGGAGAGAACCTGAATCTGCTCTGCCGGAATGTGCATCCGCTGGGGAAGCCGGGTGGTGCAAAGCCCCACAATGGTGGCGGCCACCTGTTCCGGGGACTTGGCTGGCAGGAAGAAAAAGTCCCGGGTGGTGTCCCGCAGCTCCGGGAGATTCCCCTGATTTACCCGGTGGGCGTTCATCACAATCAGGCTTTCCTGAGCCTGACGGAAAATCTCTGTGAGACGGACGGCAGGCATGCAGCCGCTGCGAAGCATATCCCGGAAGGGAAAGCCCGGCCCCACGGGAGGCAGCTGATCCGGGTCGCCCACCAGAATCAGGCGGCAATTATGGGGAATGGCCTCCAAAAGGGCGTGAAACAAGGAGATATCCACCATGGACATCTCGTCCACAATCACCACCTGAGCCTTCAGGGGGTTGGAGCCGTCCCGGAGGAAGAACATATCCCCGGTGTGAGGGTCAATGGTGGCCTCCAGCAGCCGATGGATGGTGGAGGCCTCCTGCCCCGTGACCTCCGTCAGCCGCTTGCTGGCCCGTCCTGTGGGGGCAGCCAGAAGGCATTTAAGCCCCATCTGCTGATAAAGGGACAAAATGCCGTTGACCACCGTGGTTTTGCCGGTGCCGGGGCCGCCGGTGATAATCAGAAGCCCGGAGGTGGCGGCATCGGTAAGGGCCTGTAACTGCTGAGAAGAATAGGTAAGTCCCCCGTCTGCCTCCGCCTGACGGAGCTTTGCCTTCAAATGGGAAGGGGCAGGGAAGGCCTTTTGGGAAAGCTCTAAAAGCTTCCGGGTGCAGAAGCACTCCGCCTCGTAAAGCTCCGGCAGATACAAAACGGAAATCCCCGCCAGAGTGTCCGCCTCCAGCCGCTGGGCTTCCAGCAGCCGCTCCGCCGCCTCCTGGGCAACGGAAGGGTCAATGGTCAGCAGCTGGGCGGTGGCGGCAATCAGCTTGTCCCGGGGCAGAAAGCTGTGACCGGCGGAGAGATTGTACCGCAGCTCAAACAGCAGCCCCGCCTCCGCCCGCCGGGGGTCGTCCGCCGCCATCCCCAGGGAAACGGCGAAGTGGTCCACCGCCCCGAAGGGGGCATCCAGCCCCTCATCCATGAGAAGATAGGGGTCATCATAAAGTAAGGATACGGCGTTTTCGCCGTAGAGCTTGTAGACCTTCACCGCCAGCTCGCTGGGCAGGTGGTGGAGAGCAAAAAATTCCAGCAGCTGCCGCATCCCCACCTGGAGCCGGAAGCTCTCCCCGATGGCCTTGGCCTTGGCGGGGGAGATTCCCGGCACCTCTGAAAGCCGTTCCGGCTCCTTTTCCATAATGTGCAATGTGTCTTCCTGAAAACGGTTTACAATCCGTCCTGCCAGCACCGGGCCAATGCCCTTGACTGCCCGGGAGGACAGATACCGGAGAATGTCCGTGGCGCTCTGGGGCATGAGCCGCTCCAAAAACTCCGCCTCAAACTGGCGGCCGTAGCTGCTGTGCTCCGACCACCGGCCGGTTACCACCAGCTGCTCCCCCACAATGGGGAGGGGAATGGTGCCCACCACCGTCACCGTCTGACCGGTGCTGCACTGCAGCCGCAGAACGCTGTAGCCGTTTTCGTAATTCTGATAGATTACGGCGCCAATGGCGCCCTCCAAAATCTCAGGTTCTGTCAAAGGGAATCTTCCTCCTGCCGGAGAATCTCCGCCAGCTCCTCCGGGGAGCAGAATCGGATACCGGGAAATTTTTTTACAAGCCATGCCTTTTCCTCCGGGGAGAGGGCGGTGTCTGCCATCACCAGGGGGCAGGTAAGCAAGCCCAGCCCCCGGAGCATCCGGTAGCGGAACAGTCCGGCAGCAGGGTCAGCGGCGGGAAAGTACACAAGCCGGAAGCCCCGGCTGCTTCCCAGCAGCCAGCCCATGAGGGCAAAGCCCACAAAAAAAGCCCCGAAAGCCGCCAGCGTGCCAATGAGGATTGTAAGCCCCATACCATTCACCTCATGCCATGGTATGCCCGGAGAAAAAAGCTGTGCATGGACGTTTAAGGATAGTTTACTATATTTTTGGAAAAATGAAAAGACCTATTGTGTTCATTTTTCACAGGGAAGGGCGGGAAAGACCTGTGAAATATTTGTAAATTCTCTTGCAAGTCCCGGTAAGGTGAAGTATAATTATGGACAAAGTATGGCCCGGAAGGAGAAGGTGTGAAAAGGCATGAAAAACATCAGTCTTCTGCTGTGGCTGACCCAACTGGGACTGTCCGTTGCCGTTCCTCTGGGGGGCTTTGTCCTGCTGGGCCTGTGGCTGCACAATTCCTGCGGCTGGGGCAGTTGGACGGTCTGGGCAGGCATTATCCTGGGTGCGTACTGTGCCATAGAGGGCTTCCATTCCTCCCTGAAGAATTTGCAGCGGATGGCGGGGGATGACAAGCAGGAGCAGGAGCCGCCCGTATCTTTCAACGAACACGAATAGAAAGGAAATTCATGGATTCTCGAAAGTTTGTATTCAAGGAGACCGCCATCGTGCTGCTGGGCGAGGCGGTGGGAACCGGCGCCATGTTCGGCGTGTTTGCCATGCTCCACGCCTTCAATCCCGGGGTTTTGTACGGAGGGCTCCTGGGAGCCGTTTTGTCGGTGGCAAACTTCTTTGTGATGGCCGTGTGCGGCAGTATGGCAGCGGACAAGGCGGTGGCCCAGGATGTAAAGGGCGGACAGCGGATTTTGCAGATTTCCCAGCTGGCAAGATATTTGCTGCTCTTTCTCATTTTGTTTGCAGCGGGAAAAAGCGGCTGGTTTTCTCCCATAGCCCTGGTGGTACCCCTGCTGTTTGTCCGTCCGGCGCTGTTTATGGGAGAGTTTTTCAGAAAGTCAGGTGACAAGCAAGTATGAATGTGGATGTAACAGGTGCATATATCTATTTCATTATCCCCATTTTCGGGGGAATCCCCGTAACCCAGACAGCCCTTTCGGTGCTGTTGGTGACGGTGCTGCTGATGGTTGGCGGCGTCCTTCTGGGCAAGCGGGTGAAAAAGCGCCCCGGCACCATGCAGGTGCTGGTGGAAAAGGGTATCGGCATGCTGGAAGGCATTGTGAAGGATACCATGGGCGAGCACAATGTGGGGTGGACGCCTTACATCGCCACCATTTTCATGAGCAGTATCTGCGGCTCTTACATCGGCCTTACAGGCTTCCTTCGCTCCTCCACTGCGGATTTGAGCGTTCCTCTGACCTGGGCCCTGATGACCACCGCCATTATCTGGTACCAGAGCATCAAGCGCAACGGTGTCCTGGGCTGGCTGAAGGGCTTTACGGAGCCTGTGGTGGTGATGACCCCCATGAATCTGGTGTCGGAGGTGGCCCAGCCCATCTCCATGGCCTTCCGTCATTTCGGCAACGTAGCCGGCGGCGGTGTCATTACCTCCATCGTCTACACCGCCTGCGGTATCCTGTCCTCCCTGGTAATCGGCCTGGTGAGCGGCTCCGTGGCGGCACCGGTTGTGGTGCTGGTTGTGGGCGCAGCCCTGGTGCTGTGGGGCATGAAGAAGGGCAAGCTGGGAAGAAAGATTCTCGGCATTGTCTGTGTGGTTGTGGGAGTCCTGGGACTTCTGCAGTACTTCGGTATTTTGTCCAATGTACCTATTTTTCAGTTCGGCATCCCCGCGGTGCTGTCTGTTTACTTTGACCTGTTCTCCGGGTTCGTTCAGGCGTTTGTGTTCAGTATGCTGAGCATGGCATACATCGGCGCCGCCTGTCCCCCTCCGGAGGAGGCAAAGGCATAAAAGTAGGAAGTAAAAAGCGTACAACAATTTTAGGAGGCTAATTTATTATGGAACACGCAATTATTAAGGCTGCTTGTGCAATCGGTGCAGGTCTGTGTATGGGTATCGGCGCTATCGGCCCGGCTGTGGGCGAAGGCAACGCCGTAGGCAAGGCTCTGGAGGGCATGGCCCGTCAGCCGGAGACCGCCGGCACCCTGCGTACCAACATGATTCTGGGCTGTGCCATCACCGAGACCACCGGTATCTACTCCCTGCTGATTTCCTTCCTGATTCTGTTTGCAGTGAACTAAAACAGCGGACGGATTCCACAGGAAAGGAGCGAAGCAAGTGGGATTTGAAGAATTTCTGGGGGTGAACCCCTGGACGGCAGTATTCACCCTTGCCAATACCGTTGCCCTGTTTCTGGTGCTGAAGCACTACCTCTTTGACAAGCTCATGGAGGTAGTCCACGAACGGCAGCAGGAGATTGACGATATGTACACCCAGGCAGACCTGGCCCGTCAGCAGGCCCAGGCTCTGGAGGCGGACTATACCAAGAAGCTCTCTGCCGCCCGTGAGACCAGCGAGGCTATGGTGAAGGAAGCCGTGGCCCGGGGCCAGAGCCGGGAGGAGGAGATTATCCGCCAAGCCAACGCACAGGCCTCTGCCCTGATGGACAAGGCTGCCGCTGACATTGCCCGGGAGAAGAAAAAGGCCGTCAATGAGGCCAAGGACCAGATTTCCGGTCTTGCCATGGACATTGCCCAGAAGGTTGTGGGCAGAAGTCTGAACACAGGAGATCAGACCCGGCTGATTGACCAGTTTATCGAAGAATTGGGTGACGGGGTATGAGCCAGGTAGCAAGTGTGTATGCCCAGGGCCTGTATTCCCTGGCCCGGGAGGAGCAGCAGGAAAAGACTTTCCTGCAGCAGCTGGAGGTGCTCCGGGAGGCTTTCTCCCAGGAGCCGGACTTTCTGCGGCTTCTGTCCTCCCATAACCTGACCAAGCAGGAGCGGTGCCAGGTGCTGGAGGACAGCTTCCGGGACCGGGTACACCCCTATATCCTGAATTTTATGAAGCTGCTGACGGAGAAAAGCTATATCCGCCAGTTTCCCCAGTGCTGCAAGGCATTTACGGAGCTTTACAATGAAGCCCACAACATTCTGCCTGTGCAGGCAGTGTCCGCCGTGGAGCTGAGCCAGGAGCAGAAAGACCGTCTTACCCGGAAGCTGGAAGCCATTACCGGCAAGAAAATCCAGCTGTCCTGCCGCCTTGACGGGACTTGCCTGGGCGGCCTGCGGCTGGACTACGACGGCAGGCGTGTTGACGGAACGGTGGCCAACACCCTGAGCCAGATTAGCAATATGC
The DNA here is from genome assembly GCA_018712825.1 of Candidatus Faecousia excrementipullorum. Classification (GTDB taxonomy): domain Bacteria; phylum Bacillota; class Clostridia; order Oscillospirales; family Oscillospiraceae; genus Faecousia; species Faecousia excrementipullorum. The sequence goes on from DVGG01000039.1 coordinate 25,409, forward strand.
TGAAAAACACCGTACTTTAATTAGAGGGTAGGAACACTATGGAATTACGACCCGAAGAAATTACGAAAATCATCCGTAGTCAGATCAAGAACTACGAAAAGAAATTGGAATCCAGCGAAACCGGCGTGGTGATCCTGGTGGGAGACGGCATTTCCAAGGTCTCCGGCCTGGACAAGTGCATGGCCGGCGAGCTGGTGGAATTCCCCAACGGTGCCTATGGCATGGCCCAGAACCTGGAAGAGGATTCTGTGTCCGTGGTTATCCTGGGCAACGACGAGGGTATCAAAGAGGGGGATACGGTAAAGCGCACCGGTAAGGTGGTTTCCGTGCCTGTGGGTAAGAGCCTTCTGGGCCGGGTTGTCAACGCCCTGGGCGAGCCCATTGACGGCAAGGGCCCCATCACCGCCGAGGCCTACCGCCCCATCGAATCCCCGGCCCCGGGCATCATCGACCGGGAACCGGTAAACAAGCCCCTCCAGACCGGCATCAAGGCCATCGACTCCATGATTCCCATTGGACGGGGCCAGCGTGAGCTGATTATCGGCGACCGCCAGACCGGTAAGACCACCATCGCCACCGATACCATCCTGAACCAGAAGGGGAAGGACGTGATCTGTATCTATGTGGCCATCGGTCAGAAGCGCTCCACCGTAGCTCAGATTGTGAACAACCTGACGGCAGAAGGTGCCATGGACTACACCATCGTGGTGTCTGCCACCGCTTCCGAGCTGGCACCCATGCAGTACATCGCCCCCTATGCCGGCTGCACCATGGGTGAGCATTTCATGCACCAGGGCAAGGATGTGCTGGTGATTTACGACGACTTGAGCAAGCACGCCGTGGCCTACCGTGCCATCTCCCTGCTGATTCGCCGTCCCCCCGGACGGGAAGCTTACCCCGGCGACGTGTTCTATCTCCACTCCCGGCTTCTGGAGCGTGCTGCCCATATGTCCCAGGAGAAGGGTGGCGGCAGCCTGACGGCTCTGCCTATTATCGAGACCCAGGCGGGCGACGTGTCCGCTTATATCCCCACCAACGTGATTTCCATCACCGACGGCCAGATCTTCCTGGAGAGCGAGCTGTTCAACTCCGGCGTTATGCCCGCTGTGAACCCGGGCATCTCCGTGTCCCGTGTAGGCGGCGCAGCCCAGATCAAGGCCATGAAGAAGGTGTCCGGCTCCTTGAAGCTGGTGTACTCCCAGTACCGGGAGCTGCAGAGCTTTGCCCAGTTCGGTTCCGACCTGGATGCGGACACCAAGGCAAGACTTGCCCTGGGCGAGCGGATTGTGGCGGTGCTGAAGCAGAAGAACAACGCCCCTGTAGAGGTGGCCCAGCAGGTGTGCATCCTCTACGCCGCCACCAAAGGCTATCTGGATTCTATCGCAGTATCCCAGGTGCCGGAGTTTGAGGTGCGGCTCCAGGAGCATATGGAAAACCGCTATCCTCAGGTGCTGGAGGCAATTCGGGGAACCGGCAAGCTGGAGCCGGAAACGGAGCAGAGCCTGAAAACGGCCCTTTCCGAGCTTGTTGCCCAGTTTGCACCCCAGGTATAAGGAAGGAGGCCGGTTATGGCTGGCGTTTCCACCAAGGAAATAAAAATGCGTATCCGCAGCATGGAAAGCACCAAGCAGATTACCAAGGCCATGGAAATGGTGGCCGCTTCCAAGCTGCGGAAGGCCCAGAACCAGGTGCTTTCCTCCCGACCCTATTTTGAGATTCTCAGTGGAGCCATCCGGGAAATCGTCAACAACAATCAGGAGCTGGACTCCCCCTATCTTCAGGAGCGGCCCGGGAAAAAGACGGCCTTCGTAGTGATTGCCGGCGACCGGGGACTGGCGGGGGGCTATAACAGCAATGTGCTGAAGCTGGCTCTTTCCCACATGGAGGCCGGGGAAACCCAGGTGGTGCCGGTGGGGAAGAAGGCGGTGGATTTCTTCCGCAGCCGGAACCTTCCCATGATGACGGAGGGCTACGCCGAGGCGGAGGATGTGTCCATCGGGGACTGCTTCACCCTGGCAAAGACCCTGTGCAAGGCCTACCTGGCAGGGGAAATCGACCGGGTTTATGTGGCCTATACCAACTTCCAGTCGGTGCTGTCCCAGATTCCGGCAGTGCAGCAGCTGCTGCCCCTGGTTCCGGAGGCGGGAGAGGAGAAAGCCGCTCCCAGCTCCCAGATTCTCTATGAGCCGGACAGCACCCAGGTGTTCCGTGCCATTGTGCCGGAGTATCTGGGGGGAATCCTTTACGGTGCTCTGTGCGAAAGCCGTGCCTCCGAGCAGGCCGCCCGCCGGACTGCCATGGATTCTGCCACCCAGAATGCAGAGGATATGATTGAGGACCTGAGCCTGCAGTTCAACAGAGCCCGTCAGGCAGCGGTCACGCAGGAAATTACAGAAATTGTTGCAGGCTCTCAAGAGAGCTGATTGCAAGCGAGGAGTTGAAGCCAATGGCCAAAAATGTGGGAACGGTGATTCAGGTCATGGGTCCCGTTCTGGATATTCGTTTTCCGGACGACTGCCTTCCGGACCTTCTGAGTGCCATTCATGTGCACAATGGGGACAATACCATCGTGGCAGAGGCCGCCCAGCACATTGGTGACAATGTGGTGCGGTGCATTGCCATGAGCTCCACCGATGGACTGCAGCGGGGAGCAGAGGCAGAGGACACCGGCGCTCCCATTCAGGTGCCGGTGGGCGAGGAGTGCCTGGGACGGGTGTTTAACCTGCTGGGACAGACCATCGACGGCGGCGAACAGGTAAAGGGCGCCGAGAAGTGGTCCATCCACCGTCAGGCCCCCTCCTATGACGAGCAGCAGACCTCCACCTCCATCCTGGAAACCGGCATCAAGGTTATCGACCTGATTTGCCCCTATGCCAAGGGTGGTAAGATCGGTCTGTTCGGCGGCGCCGGCGTCGGCAAGACGGTGCTGATTCAGGAGCTGATTTATAATGTGGCTACCGCCCACAACGGTTACTCCGTGTTTACCGGCGTGGGTGAGCGTACCCGTGAGGGTAACGACCTGTACCGGGAAATGACCGAGTCCGGTGTTATCAAAAAGACCGCCATGGTCTACGGTCAGATGAACGAGCCCCCCGGAGCCCGTATGCGGGTAGGCCTTTCCGGCTTGACCATGGCAGAGTACTTCCGGGATGTGAAGCACCAGGACGTGCTGCTGTTTATTGATAACATCTTCCGTTTCACCCAGGCCGGTTCCGAGGTATCCGCCCTTCTGGGCCGTATGCCTTCCGCCGTGGGCTACCAGCCCACCCTGGCAACGGAAATGGGCGCCCTCCAGGAGCGGATCACCTCCACCAAGGACGGCTCCATCACCTCCGTTCAGGCAGTTTATGTGCCTGCTGACGACTACACCGACCCGGCACCTGCCACCACCTTTGCCCACCTGGACGCCACCACCGCTCTGGACCGTGGCATCGCCTCTCTGGGCATTTACCCGGCAGTTGACCCCCTGAACTCCACCTCCCGGATTCTTACCCCGGAGGTTGTGGGCCAGGAGCATTACGACACTGCCCGGAGTGTCCAGCAGATTCTCCAGCGGTACAAGGAGCTGCAGGACATCATCGCCATCATGGGTATGGATGAGCTGTCCGAGGAGGACAAGCTGATTGTGAACCGGGCCCGGAAGGTGCAGCGGTTCCTGTCCCAGCCCTTCTCCGTGGCAGAGCAGTTCACCGGCTTCGAGGGCAAGTATGTGCCCCTGAAGGAGACCATCCGGGGCTTCCGGGAGATTATTGAAGGAAAGCACGACGAGATTCCCGAGTCCTGCTTCCTGTTTGCCGGCACCATTGACGATGTGGTGGATAAATGGAAGGGGAAGAAGTAAATGACTCCCTTTCCTCTGAAAATCGTTACCCCCGACGGATTGGTGTATGACGGTCCGGCAGAGGAACTGGTGGTCCGCACCACCGCAGGGGATATGGGCGTGCTGGCAGGACACGAAAACTGCGTGGCTTCCCTAGGTATGGGCAGAGCCACGGTGATTGTGGACGGTCAGCGGCGCTACGCCGCCTGTATCGGCGGTATGCTCTCGGTGATGGAAGGCCATGTGACCCTGGTTCCCACCACCTTCGAATGGGCAGACCAGATTGACCTTGCCCGGGCGGAGCGGTCCTATGACCGGGCCCAGGCGGTTCTGAAAAACAAAACCGCCCCGGAGCAGGACATCCGGGTGGCGGAGGCCAGACTGAAGCGGGCCCTGGTCCGCAAATCCGTGGCCGGAAACAAATAAGAAAAGGGATTCGCAGATTTACCTGCGAATCCCTTTTTGTTATTCTTTGGGAAGCCTTCCGTAGCGTTTGGTGACGCTGCGGATTTTTTCTGCCAGGGCGGGGGTCAGCTGGCTGCCAACTGCCCGCCAGGTCCAGTTGGCACAGGAGAGGGAACCGGGCTGGTTCATCCGGGCACCTATTCCCAGCTCCAGATAGTCCTGCAGCTGCACCACGCACAGCCGGGACACGGAGGACATGGCCCCCCGGATAATGCCCCAGATGTAGCCCTCCTCCTGATTGAGCCCCAGATAGGCCTTGGCGCAGGCCACATCTTCGGGGGCTGCCTCCTCCAGCCATTGTCCCAGGGGGGGATTGTCGTGGGTGCCGGTGTAGCACACCGAGTCCACGGGATACAGGTGAGGCAGATAGTCGCTCTCCTCCCGGGAGTCAAAGGCAAATTCCAGCACTTTCATGCCGGGATAGCCGGAGTCTAGCTGCAATTTCCGCACCTCCGGAGTGATGTAACCCAAATCCTCGGCGATGAAATCCAGTCCCGGCAGAGCTTTCCGGACGGCGTGGACGAAGGACATTCCCGGCCCGGGGCACCAGTGGCCATTCTTTGCGGTTTCGTCCTGGGCAGGGACGGACCAGTAGCTTTCCAGCCCCCGGAAATGGTCAATCCGCACCACGTCGTACATGGCGGCGGCAGCGGACAGCCGCCGGATCCACCAGCGGTAGCCGGTTTTTTCGTGGATGGGCCAGTCGTACAGGGGATTGCCCCACAGCTGCCCGTCGGCGGTGAAGGAGTCCGGGGGACAGCCGGCAACAGAAGTGGGACGAAGGCTGCTGTCCAGCTGGAACAGATGGGGATTGGCCCAAACATCCGCCGAGTCCAACGGCACATAGATGGGAATGTCCCCGATAATGCGAATGCCCTTTTCGTTGGCATAGCGCCGCAGTGCCTTCCATTGGCGGAAGAACTGGTATTGGAGGAACCGGTAAAAATCCAGGTCTTTTCTCAGCTTTTTCCGCTGCTCCTCCAGAGCCTCCGGACGGCAGGTTTTGAGGCCCTCCGGCCAGGTAAGCCAGGGGGCGCCCCCCAGAGCATCCTTGATAGCCATAAACAGGGCGTAGTTGTTGAGCCAAAAGGTATTTTCCCGGCAGAAAGTGTCATATTCCTCCCCGGGGACAAATCTTTCATGGGCGGTGCGAAGAATGGGATACCGCCGGGTGTATTGGAGCCCAAAGTCCACCCGGTTGGGGGTGGTCTCCCAGCAGATTCCTTCCAGCTCCTCCTGCCTCAGCAGCCCCTCCTTTACCAGAATATCCAAATCAATGAGATAGGGATTTCCGGCCCAGGAGGAGAAGGACTGGTAGGGGGAGTCTCCGTAGCCTGTGGGATTCAGGGGAAGAATCTGCCAGCAGGATTGACCGGCACTTTGGAGAAAGTCCACGAATTTGTAGGCGTTTTCTCCCATGGTGCCCACACCGTAGGGGCCGGGCAGGGAGGTGATATGCATTAAAATGCCGCTTTGCCGCATGGTAAATGCCTCCTTACATGATATTGCGGATGCTTTCCTGATGGGCCACCTGGAAAGGGATGGTCTCATGGCAGGCGGGGCTGCCCTTTTCAATGGCGGACAGGAGAATTTCTACCCCTCGCCGGGACAGCTCCTGGGTGGACTGGCGGACGGTAGCCAGCCGGGGAACCAGATAGTCTCCGATGGTCAGACCGTCCACGCCCATGACGGACACATCCTCCGACACCCGGAACCCAGCGTCCTGCAGAGCCCGGATGGCGCCGATGGCCAGCACATCTGCCATGGCGAAGATGGCGGTAAACCGGCAGCCTTTGTCCACCAACTCCTTTACGGCGGCGTAGCCGTTCTCATAGGAGTACCGGACGCCCCGGTACTCTTTTTCCAGGGTAAAGGGCAGATTGTGCTTTTGGAAAGAGCGCATACAGCCTTCGTAACGCAGACGGCTGGCATCGGAGGTCCTCCGGTTACCGCCGATGATGGCAATTTCCCGGTGACCCATTTCAATCAGGGTGTCCATGGCAGCCTCCGCCGCCAGCACATCGTCGGTGGTGACGCTGGACAGGTTCCCGATGGCAAGTCCTGCGGTGTTGTTGGTGATCACCACCCCCGGCACCGGAACGGCGGTATAAGCCTCCCGGAAGTGGGGGTTGCTGCCGCCCAGAAACAGGATGCCCAGAGGCTTCTGGGTGGGCAGCAGCGCCAGCGCCCGCTGCACCTCGTTGTCGTCTTCGTCCATGTAGTCGATGGACAGCTGATAGGGGGTTCCGGCCACAAGGCGCTGGATTTCCTCCACCATCTGGGCAAACAGCTCGTTGCGCCTGCCTTTTACGATTCCTAAGATGGTGTTGGAGCGGGTCTGCTTCAGCCGCTGGGCGTTTTCGTTCAGCCGAAAGCCGTACTGGGCGGCGGCCCGGAGAATCTCCTCCCGGGCCTTTTCGCTCACATTGGGATGATTGTTCAGGGCCCGGGAGACGGTGCCCACCGCATAGCCGGTTTTTTGGGCAAGGTCTTTGATGGTCATGGGGTTCCTTCCTTTCGGATTATCCCTTTACGGCACCGGCAGCCACACCCTTGATGATGTGCTTCTGGCAGAGGATATAAAGGATAATCACAGGGGTAATGCTCAGCATAATGATTGCCATGGTGGCACCCAGGTCCACGGTGCCGTAGCTGCCTTTCAGGTACTGCACCACAATGGGAATGGTCTGGAATTTGGTGCGGTCCAGCACCAGATAAGGAAGTAAGTAGTCGTTCCACACCCACATAAGCTCCAGAATACCCACGGAGATGACGGTGGGCTTGAGCATGGGCATGACCACCAGGAAGAAGGTGCGGATGGCTCCGCAGCCATCAATGGCGGCGGCCTCCTCAATCTCGTGGGGCAGGCTCTTGATAAAGCCCAGGAACATGAAGATGGCAAGACCGGCACCGAAGCCCAGGTAGACAATGGGAATGGAGAAGGGGGTGTTGAGCTTCAGCTGGTCGGCAGTGAAGGTCAGGGTGAACATGACCATCTGGAAGGGGACGATCATGGAGAACAGGCACAGGTAGTAGAACGTCCGGGAAGCCAGGCTGTTGACCCGGGCAATGTACCAGGCGCTCATGGAGCAGAACAGGAGAATCAAGGCAACAGACAGCACGGTGATAACCAGGCTGTACAGAGCGGCCTTCAGGAAGGGATAGTTGCCGAAGGTCATGCCCTTGATGTAGTTGGCAAAGCCAGCAAAGGACTCGGCATTGGGCAGGGCGAAGGGCTCCAGGTTTACAAAGGTGTTGAGCTTGAAGGAGTTCATCAGCACCTCAAATACCGGCACCAGCCAGACAAGGGACAGGACAATAAAGAAGCAGGTAAGCACCTTGCTCAAAGGGGTGTATTGGTTCTTCTTTTCCATTACTGCTCAACCTCCTTTCTCCGGGTTGCGGCCTGCTGGGCGATGGCCAGAACTGCCACCAGCAGGAAGAAGATAACGGCCTTGGCCTGGGCAACGCCGTGATAGTTTTTGTTGATGTTGTAGGTGGAGTAAATGTTCAGGGCCAGAAGCTCTGTGATGTTCACCTTGGCGCCGTCCTGAATCACGCTGGGAAGTCCTCCTGTCAGAGCCAGGTTCTGGTCAAACATTTTGAAGGAGTTGGTCAGGGTCAGGAAGGTGCAGGTGGTGATGGCAGGCATCACATTGGGGATCACCACCTGGAACAGGGTCTGCCGGCCGGTGGCGCCGTCGATTTTGGCGGCTTCCAGCATATCCTGGGGGATTGCCTGGATTCCGGCGATGTAAATGATCATCATGTAGCCAATCTGCTGCCAGGCCACCAGAATCACCAGACCCCAGAAGCCATAGGTGCCGTTGGCGGTAAGGTAAGTACCGTAGTTTTTCAGGATGCCGTCAAAAATCAGGCTCCAGATGTAGCCCAGCACCACGCCGCCAATCAGGTTGGGCATGAAGAACACGGTGCGAAACAGGTTTGCACCCCGGAGCTTCTGGGTCAGGGCGTAGGCAATGAGGAAGGCTGCCACATTGATGAGGATGATGGACACCACCGCAAAGCCGGCGGTATTCCAGAAGGCGTTCCGGAAGCCCGGGTCGGTGAAGGCCTTGGTGTAGTTGGAGATGCCGTCCCACACCGCATCCTTGGGGGTGTTGAACTTGCAGAAGGACAGGTAAATGCCCTGCAAAAACGGCCACACAAAGCCTATGACGAAGGCTAAGAATGTGGGCAGGATAAACAGGGGGGCACAGCGGCGGATGGGGCGCTGTACCAGATTGACACTTGTTTTGGCTTTCATAGGATTGAGAACCCTCCCTTTCCGATTTGTATTTTGCCCAGGGGAAAGGCGTTTGTGAGCCAAACCCATTTCCGCCGGGCAAAAAGGGGAAACAATGGGGGCAGGCTCAGCCTGCCCCCAAAATTGCGTTTATCCGTTTACTACATTGTACTCGATGGCCCAGCCGTCAACGAAAGCAGAAACAACCTGCTGCCAGTTGGCGTCGGTGGGATCGGCGGAGTAAGCAGTGAGGGCGGTGACCACGGTAGCTCTCCAGGAGTCTACGTTGGGGGTGTGGTTGAAGGCCCAGCTTACGGTGTACTTGCCGTCGGCGAGCATCTTGCTGCCGTCAGCCAGGAACACATTGGAGGACTCGGGAACGCTCTTGAAGGGCAGGGCACCCAGGGTGTCTACCATCTTCTGAGCGGCGGTCTCGTCGGTGACCAGCCATACCAGGAAGTCCATGGAAGCCTTCTGGTCCTCAGCGGAAACCTGGGAGTTGATGGCCCAGCAGTTCTCGGTGCCGGAGCAGAGGCCAGCGTTTTCCTCACCGTCCACGCCGCAGTAAATGGGAATCATCGCCAGATTCTCAGGAGCCAGACCGGCCTCTACCAGACCTGCGTACTCCCAGGTGCCGTTCTGATAGAACACGGCCTTGCCCTCGGTGAACTGAGCCTTGGACTCATCAGCGGTGGAGGTGGACAGGGTCTTGGCATCGGTAGCGGTGTTGGTGATGTAAAGATCCCAGACAGCCCGGAAGTTATCCAGATACTTGCCTTCGATGGTGGCGGGCTGCTCGGTGATATCGTTGTCCCGGAACTCGTAGTACAAAGGCATATTGGCCAGGTGGCCGGAGAACCGCCAGGAAGAGGAGCTGTCCAGACCGGAAGCGGAGAAGGCGTCAAAGCCCAGCTCAGCGCTGCGGGCGTGGATATCCTCGGCAACGGCCTTCAGGGAAGCGAAGTCCTTGATCTCCTCCAGGGAGTGACCGGCCTTCTCCAGCAGCTCGGTGTTGACGATGATGCCGAAGGACTCGTAGCAGTAGCCGATGGCCTTCAGCTCGCCAGCCTCATTGTAGAGGTTGAAATCGTTGGTGGTCAGCTCCTGGGCGATGGCGCTGTCCGTCAGGTCCAGGGCGTAGTCGTTCCAGTCTTTCAGGCCGGACAGGTTGCCGATGTTGTAGATGGTGGGAGCTTCGGACTTGGCCATCTCAGCGGTGAGGGTGTCGGCGTAGGTGCCGGAAGCAGCGGTGACAACCTTCACGGAAACGCCGGTCTGCTCGGTGTAGAGCTTGGCCAGCTCCTGCAAGGCGGCGTCTGCCTCAGGCTTGAAGTTCAGGTAGTAAACCCGACCGGAGCCTTCCGGGGTGGTGGTTTCGTCGCCGCCGCCCTGGGTGGTGTTGTCGGTGCCTGCGGTGGTGTTTGCGGGCGTGTCGGAGTTACAGGCCGCCAGGCCCAGAACCATAACCAACGCCAACAGCAATGCGATTAGCTTCTTCATAAGTTTTCCTCCTGTATTTTGTCCTCACGTTGCAAGGACTGATGTTTTGGAAACGATTCCAACCGTTCCATGCAATGAGTATATCGCACTTTGCACAAAAATACAACAGGAAAAATACATTTTTTGAAAGTTCTGCACATTACACAAAAGAGGCTCTGGTAATTTGTCTATTATCCCCAGTCAAAACCCTCCCGGAACCGCCTGAAAATACGGGGGAGGAAGGGGAGTGTCCCCCAATTTGTGTCAATTTTTTGCTTCCTCTTTTCCGGAAAAACTTGAAAAAAACAGAGAAAAACCAAGAATATTGTAATTTACTTGCATTTTGTGCGAATATGGGGTATAATAAGCCAGATATATCTGTGTGCCATCAGACGCAATATAAAGAAGAAACGAGAGAAAATGATATGCTGACTTCCAACACCTCCAAACAAAATCTGTGGAAAATCCCTCTCATTGCGATTGTGGATACCTGCCTGATTTTCCTCACCACCGGGGTTGCCCTCTTGGTGCGGTTTGATTTTTCCATGAGCAAGATTCCCCGGGAGTATATGGAGGCATTTTTGCCGGTGGTGGGAATCATGTGCCTGGCGACCATTGTGGTGTTCTGGTTCCGGCGGATGTACCATTATATCTGGCGCTCGGTGAATGCGGCGGATGTGCTGAGCATGACCTTATCTTCCACCCTGGCCTTTTGCGCCGGAGCGGTGATTTGCGTACTTTTGCAGCTGCGGATGCCCCTGAGCGTATGGTTTTTGATGTTTGTTTTCCAGTTCTGCGCCCTGGTTGGCAGCCGGTGTGCCCTGCGGATGATTACGGTAGTCCGGGGGACCCTTCTGAAAATGTCCGAGGAGGAGGGGCACCGGATTATGCTCATCGGCGCCGGCGTGGCAGGGCAGGTGCTGGCCCAGGAGATTACCACCAGCCAGTATGTGGACGGCACCTTGTGCTGCATTATTGACGATAACCCCGCCAAGCAGGGAAAATTCCTTCACGGCGTACCCATTGTAGGGGGCCGGAATGAGATTCTCAAGGCGGTGGAGCGGTACCGGATTACCCAGATTATCTTTGCTATCCCCTCTGCCCCTGCCAAGACCAAGACGGAGATTCTGGAGCTGTGCAAGAAAACCTCCTGCCGGGTGCGGGTGCTGCCGGGATTGTACCAGCTGGTGAACGGCCAGGTGAGCCTGTCCCAGGTGCAGGATGTGGCCATTGAGGATCTGCTGGGCAGAACCCCGGTGGAGCTGGATACGGAAGCCATTTCCAAATTCCTCACCGGTAAGGTGGTTCTGGTCACCGGCGGCGGCGGCTCCATCGGCAGCGAGCTGTGCCGTCAGATTGCCCGCCATAACCCCCGGAAGCTGATTATTCTGGATATCTACGAGAACAACGCCTATGACATCCAGCAGGAGCTGCTGCGGAAATACGGCAACGCCCTGAACCTCCGGGTGGAGATTGCCTCCGTCCGGGAAAAGGAGCGGATTTACCAGCTCTTTGACTATTACCGTCCCCAGGTGGTGTTCCACGCGGCGGCCCACAAGCATGTGCCCCTCATGGAAGAATGCCCCACGGAGGCAGTGAAGAACAACATCTTCGGTACCTACCATGTGGTGCGGGCAGCGGAGAAGTACTGCACGGAGAAATTTGTGATGATTTCCTCCGACAAGGCTGTCAACCCCACCAACTTCATGGGCGCCACCAAGCGGTTCTGTGAGATGATTCTCCAGAGCCGGCAGAATTCCAAGACCCAGTTCTGCGCCGTGCGGTTCGGCAATGTGCTGGGCTCCAACGGCTCCGTGGTGCCCCTGTTCCAGAAGCAGATTCAGGAGGGCGGCCCTGTCACCATCACCGACCGGCGGATTATCCGCTACTTTATGACCATCTCCGAGGCGGCAGCCCTGGTGATGGAGGCCGGTGCCATTGCCAAGCCCGGACAGATCATGGTGCTGGATATGGGAGAGCCTGTGCGGATTCTGACCCTGGCGGAGAACCTGATCCGCCTGTCCGGTCTGGAGCCCTACCGGGATATTGAAATCAAGGAGATCGGCCTGCGGCCCGGTGAGAAGCTCTATGAGGAGCTTTTGATGAAGAGCGAGCACCTGCAAAAAACTGACAATGCCAAGATTTTCATTGAGGAGCAGCGTTCCATCTCCCGGGCAAAGATTATGGAGGCTCTGGAAGCCCTCAGCGATGCCATCGAGGATACCCGCTCCAAAGAGCAGTTGATTCGCTTCATGCAGCGGCTGGTGCCCACCTACTGCGACCCGGACGAGGTGAACCGCCGGGCAGTGGAGCAGAGCCTGGGCCACAAGGTAACCGCCAACACCTGCGCCCTGAAGGAGCAGGAGACCAAGCTCTGGGCGGAAAAGCCCACGCCGGATGCAGATGAGCTGCAGCAGGAGCAGACGCCTGTCTCCTAAAATGCCGGGAAGCGACAATGCTTTGATAAGTGAAACAAAACCGGAGGGGCGCCTTGTGGTAGCTCCCTCCGGTTTTTGGTAAAAAAGACGAAACCCTACTGCAAATATTTTTTCGAATTGACTTTTTGAACCAAGAAGCATATACTATGTATAGGGAAAGATATTCTATGGTAGGAGGAGGCGATTCCAATGGGCCGTTGAACCATCCGTCCATTTTTCCTTTTGGAATAAATTGAGGAGGTTCGTTATGAAGAAAATTCTTGCCCTGTTGCTTTCTATTTCCTTGATTCTGTGCCTGCCGATTTCTGTATTTGCCGCAGAAACGCAGCAGTCTTTGGATTCGGAGGAAATGAAGGATATTCTTATTTCGTCAACAGATGACTATTTCATTGTTGTCTCCGTTCCGAAATCTGAAGCGGAAACTTACCAGGCACGCTTGGAGGCTGACACAGAATTCCGTGAAAGCGAAATTCAGTCGGCTCTTGGTAGTACATCTGTTTCTTCTCGGGCCTTACCACCCGGAATTATTGATTATCAGACATACTTGTACAAAAGTGATATCCGGAAGGCGGTCGATAAGGCTTCCGGAGCCGGCACATTTGATAAATGGCTTGCTGGCTTGGGGTGGGCGGTGGAAATAGCCGACATTGCGGGTTTGATAAAATTATCAAAAACTGCTAATATTTTTCTCCTCTCTGCAAATATACTGGGAACATTGATTCTGTGGGCACAACAGGAGCGACAAGAGTGGTGGGAAGCAGCTTATCGCGACATTATCAATGGAGATATTACTGCCGTTAGATATACCATTATACAAAACAATACGGAATATCCCAAAGCATGGCGCGTTTTTGAGAGAATTTAGGAGGTGTCCCCATCCCTATGAAATCCAGACTGCTCAATCTGTGGCGCTATGCCACCGAACTTTTGTTCCTGGTTAGCTGGGTGATTATGATGATTTACCCGGAAAAAGTGGGGGCTTTCCCCTTTCAGCTATTTATTTGTGGCTGTGTCATCTGCGGCGTGATCTATTCCCTTTGCCGGCAAGCCTGCGGTTCTGCTGTGCAGACCAGTAAGGTGGAAAAAATCCTTACTTTGGTTATGATCGTTGCCCTGGCAATCCGGCTCATTCTGGTATAAGCACCGTAAAAGTCCAGTCCCCCTGCTGCATTTTCGCAGCAGGGGGATGTTTTAGCCTTCCGTGACTTCCACCCGTCCGTTTTCCCGGATGGTGATGGTCATGCCGTCTTTCACATAGTCCAAAAACGCCTGACCCAGGGAGTCGATGACCGGCATGGAGATGTTGTCCAGCCATACCGCCGCCAGCACGGAGCCGGCTGCTGCCAGGGAATCGATGGGGTTTGAAAACAGCAGACAGGCAGGCTGCCGGTTCATGGAGCAGGCGCAGTAGAGAACCAAACCGCCGGTGGTGGAGCCGATGGTCTGGGGCAGGCACAGAGCCTTTCCTGCCATGGGCTTGCCGTACAAATCCGGGTTATTCTGATCGCCGCAGGTGGCGTTTTTGTCTCCAAACTGCAGGGCCTTCTGGAAGGAGGCCAGGGTGTTCAGTCCGCCGTGGGACACCAGGGCCGGGGCCGAGGTGCAGCCGGGGGCAATGACCCGTCCTTGAAACACGCTCATTTCCCTTCTCCTCCTTTCGTAATCCGGGTAAGAATCTCCGATTCTGTGTAGTACCGGGCGGTTGTGTAGGTGCGCAGCTTGTTGGAGCAGGTGATCACCGGCATGGAGCCGCACAGGGGGTTGTTCATATACATGAGGGGGCAGATGCAGGAGAGAATCACCCCGGTTTTTGCCAGCCGGGCAGCATAGGGAGTCTTGTCAAAGGCCTTTTTCACAGCCGGAGCGGTGGTAAACACCGTGGGGATGACCACTTTGGCCTTTCCGACGGCTTTGAGACCCTTTTCCAGATTTTCCGTCCAGGTTTTCAGCTGCTCCAGACTCAGATGGGGGCAGCCTACGAAGCACAGCTTGGGCTTGGCGTTGGGGTTCTTCCACACCAGGGGATACTCCCGCTTCACCCGCTCCAGCTCTGCATCGTCAATTTCATACACCTTGGCCTCGGGGACGATGAGCTTCTCTCCCAGCTCCTGAGCCTCCGGGGTCAGACCGGCAATGTGGTAAAGACCCACAGCGCCGTTGGAGGCAGTGGCGGCGCCAAAATCCTTCAGGTATGCACAGGCGGCATCGTCCAGGGTGTTGCCCAGCCACTTGTCCAGGCCTACCACATAGGGCACATCCTCCATCACCTTCATGCCGATGGCGGAGCCCAGCAGCTGAGCCTCGGGCTTTTTGGTGGTCTTGATTTTCACCACCCAGGTGGCCTTCCGGCCCTCGTCGGTCAAAAGGCCAAAGTAGGGGACGTACCCGGCGATGGAGCCCATGAGGTCCATAATGCCGGAGTTCCGGTTGCACCGGGCGCCCAACACCGAGTTGGCATAGACCACAGCGGAGGACTCTGCCCAACTGAGCACCTCCCCCTTCTGGGGACGGTTCCCTACCTCGTCCAGATAGCAGGCACAGGTGAAGGCGTCGGCGTTCATCAGACCCATTTTGGTGAGCTGATCCTCGTAAAAGTCCTGCTTGCTGTACATAAACTTCTTGAATACCAGCTTCTGCAAAAGGTTTGCAGGCACATTGGGGTCCAGGGGACGGGGGTCCACGGAGAACTTCTGCCCGGACACCGCCCCGGCCTCCAGCAGCTGATTCATCAGGTCATACACAGGGCCCAGGGCTTTCAGGCCGAAGGAGGTGACCAGGTGGTTATACCGGGAGGTCACCGGCACCAGCTTCTGGGCACCGAAAATCTCGCCGTACATGATGAGGGTTTTCATCACCTTGGCCATGGTCTCTCCCTTGGAGCCCTGAAGAATCGCCTCTTGTTCCTTTGTCAGTTCCACGTTTCTTCCTCCTTACAGCTTCATAGCCACATCCCAGGCACGCCAGATGGCGGTGCGCAGGTTCCCCACCTTGGCGGCGTCGCCGATGACATGGACATGGGCACTCTTGGCAGCCAAAGGTGCGGGGCGGTAGCCCACGGAGAGAATCACAGAGTCGGCAGGGATGGTGGTTTCCGTGCCGTCCTTGGCGGCTACTACTACAGAGCCCTTTTCAATCTTCTTCAATCCGGTTTCCAGCAGCACCGGCACCTGATTGGTCTTGAAGAAGTCCCGGAGGTAGCTGGAATTGGCCAGGCAGATTCCGGCGCCGCAAATCAGGTCGTTCTGCATCTCCACAATGGTGGGCTTTTTCCCCTGCAAATACAGGTCATAGGCGATTTCGCAGCCGGTGAGACCGCCGCCTACCACCACCACATTTTCTCCCACGGACTTTCTGCCCAGCAGGTAGTCAACAGCCTGAATGCCCAGCTCCTTGCCGGGGACGGGGATGGTGTTGGCCTTGGCACCGGTGGCGATAATCACCTCGTCCGCTTTCAGGGAGTCCAGATTCTCCACGGTGGTGTTCAGCTTTACTTTAAGGTTTTTGTACTTGCTCAGCTCCCGGCTGTACCAGGCCAGAAGCTCTCTGTCCTTTTCCTTGAAGGAGGGAGCGGCCGCAGCCTGGAACACGCCGCCCAGAGTTCCGGTCTTTTCGTACAGGGTCACCTGATGGCCCCGGCGGGCACAGACGATGGCAGCCTCCATACCGGCAATGCCGCCGCCCACCACTGCAATGGACTTTGCCTTGCTTGCCTTCTCAATCTTGTATTTTCTGGACTGCATGGTCTGGGGATTGATGGCGCACCGGGCCATGCCCCGGGTGTCAAAGAAGGACTGGGCGTTGGCGTGGCCCTTGTAGTGGGCCAGGTTGAAGCAGCCGTTGTGGCAGCAGATACAGGGGCGGATCTCCTCCAGCCGGTCTTCCATCAGCTTGGTAATCCACTCTCCGTCCGCCAGGAACTGCCGGGCGACACCCACGGCGTCAATCCGCCCCTGGGCAACAGCCTCCGCACCCACATCCGGCTCCATCCGTCCGGCACACACCACGGGGATGTCCACAAACTTTTTGATATGAGCTGCATCCTCTAAGTTACAGTTCTGGGGCATATACATGGGCGGGTGAGCCCAGTACCAGGAGTCGTAGGTGCCGTTGTCAGCGTGAGCATATCGTAGCCTGCATCCTGCAAGAACTTTGCGGCCTTTTCGCTTTCCTCCATGTCTCTGCCGATTTCCTGATAGTTTTCTCCCGGCAGGGCACCATAGCAGAAATCCTTTACCTTGGAGATAACGCTGTACCGCAAGGACACCGGGTAGTCGTTGCCGCAGACCTTCTTGATGTTCTTCACAATCTCCGCAGCGAAGCGGTAGCGGTTTTCAAAGCTGCCGCCGTAAGCATCCTTCCGGTGGTTGGTGTACTTCATGGCAAACTGGTCCAGAAGATACCCCTCGTGGACAGCGTGGACTTCCACGCCGTCAACCCCAGCTTCCTTGCACAAAGCGGCGGTCTTGCCGAAGGCCTCGATGATTTCCTCAATCTGCTTCAGGGTCATCTCCGGGCAGGTAATACCCTCAGCCCAACGGGAGGGGAGGACAGAGGGGCTGGCCATCTGGTAGTTGGTGTCCAGAATGGGCTTTGCCAGTACCCGCAGCACGGGATTTTTGTGCAGGTGTACCACCTCATCGGAGATACCCCAGGAGCGGCCCATACCGGCGGTAATCTGCACGAACAGCTTGGCACCGGTGGCATGGATCTTCTCCATGTACGCCTTCAACTCCCGGAACATCTTCTTGTTCTGGTACAGCCAGCGGCCGCCGATGGTGTCCCGGATGGGGGCAATGCCGGGGATAATCAGTCCCACATTGTTCTTTGCCCGCTCCAGGAAGAAGTTGGCCGCTTCCTTGTCAAAGTGGTTGGGCTCCATCCAGCCGAACAGAGAGGTGCCGCCCATGGGGCACAGGACGATGCGGTTCTTGATTTCCACATCCCGGATTTTCCAGGGGGTAAACAGCGCCTGATATTTTGAATCCATACAATCCATCCTTTTTTCGTAAATTGGGAAAGCACCGCCTTCCCAGGAAGTGTATGCCTTATTCTAAGCAATATTTGTTGATATGTCAACAATTTTCTCGGGAGAGGGAGGAAATGGCAAATTAAGACAGCACTTGCATTTTGGGGGCGTATCTCATATAATATAAGTTGGTTTGGAATGGAAAAAACCAATAACGGAGGAATTTACCCATGCAAAAAAAGCTATTTTTCACTTTGATTGTGCTGTTGGCCCTGGTTCTGGCGGCTTGCAGCACCGGCTCCCAGGAAACGGAGCCTGCGGTATATTATAAGGCCACCTTTGTTCTGGACGGTGTGGTATACGCCCAGCAGCAGGTGGCAGAGGGGGGCACTCCCACCCAGGTTGCCCTGAACATCCCCGGTCTGACCCTGGTGGGCTGGCAGAACGATGCCGGGGAGACCGTGACCCCTGAGAGCCTGCCTCTCACCGGGGACGCCACCTATACGGCGGTGGTAAAGCCCCAGCTTGACCAGCACAAGAGCTTTCTGTTTGTGGATGTCAACGGCTTCCTCTGGCCGGAGCAGCCCCTCACCGGGGATGCCCTGGCTGCCGGACTGAAGGCTCTGGCTCAGGAAGCTGCCCATCCCTATTTCCCGGAGCTTCCCCAGGGAGAAGAGGCGGTGACCAAGGCACAGCTTCAGGAAGTGCTGTCCCAGTTCTTTGACGGGGAGCAGGTGACCAAGGCTCTGGAGCAGCAGGGGGAGACTGTCCTGCGCCGGGATTTTGCTTTGGTCATGTGCAGCCTCCTGGGCAGAGACACCACTGCCAGGATTTCCCTGACGGAAGAGAGCAAAATGCCCCTGGATGTGAACAAGAACACCCAGGATTACCTGTACCTGCTGGAAGCCAGCGTGGATCACACCCAGGACGAGAACGGCGTTGCCTGGACGGAGGTGGATATTCCCACCGGACTGGAGCCGGGCTTTGTGAATCTCAGCGGCTACCTTTACTATGTCCAGGAGGACGGCACCTTCCTGTGTGACGGAGATGTGGGAACCCTCCGCTTTGATGCGGATGGCCGGTACACCAGCGGGGATGCAGAGCTGGATGACATGGTAGCCCAGATTCTTGACGAGCTGCTGCAGGCCGAGCCGGAGGCAGACCGGATGACCCACCTGCGGACGGTGTTTGACTACTGCGTGGAATCCTTTGAGTACCTGCGCCGGTTTGACAATGTGCTGGGCGTGGGAGAAACCGGCTGGGAGATCAACGAGGCCAAGACCATGATTTCCACCGGAAAGGGCAACTGCTACAACTTTGCCGCCACCTTCTGGGCTCTGACCCGGGGCATGGGCTTTGAGACCATTGCCATCAGCGGCACCTGCACCAGCACCGACCAGCCCCATGCCTGGACGGTCATCAACCTGGACGGAGAGGATTACTTCTTCGATCCCCAGTGGCAGTACGACTATAACCGCCGGGAAATTTACGACAAGGATATGTTTATGATCCCCATGGACAAAGTAGATTGGTGGGGCTACGAGTGGGCGGATGACGCCTTCTAAGGAGAAAGGAGCAGGCCGTGGGCTTTGACAGCGTATTTTTTATCAGCTGCCTTTTGCCGGTGGGGCTGATTCTCTATTGGCTGATTCCCGGAAACCGGGGAAAAAACGCCCTTCTCCTTTTGCTGAGTTTGCTTTTCTACGCCTTTGGCAGTATTTCCGCCTTGGGCCTTTTGCTGGCAGCGGCGGTATTCAACTTTCTCTGGGGGCGGCTCCTCCGCCCCGTGAGAAAGATACTTCTGATTCTGGGAGTAGGGGCAAACCTTGCTTACCTCTTTGTTTTCAAATACCTGTACTTTTTCCTGAACCAGGTGCTGGGGCTCCCGTCGGATCCGGGACTGGCTGCCCCTCTGGGGATGTCCTTCTTCCTGTTCAAGGCCATCAGCTTCCTGGTGGATACCTACCGCCGTCCGGAAAGCACCAAAGGCAGCTTCTGGGACTTTTTGCAGTACCTTTCCTTCTTCCCTCAGGTCACCGCGGGGCCCATTGCCCGGTACGACCAGTTTGCTCCCCAGCTGGCATCCCGGCGGCTCACCATCCCGGAAGCCGCCGCCGGTATCCGCAGATTCATCGTGGGACTGGGGAAAAAGGTGCTGCTGTGCACCGCCTTGGCTCAGGCAGCCGATGGGGTGTTTGCCCTGGAGGCAGGGAGCCTGAATCTGCCCCTGGCCTGGCTGGGAGCGGTTGCTTATTTGCTGCAAATCTACTTTGACTTCTCCGGCTACAGCGATATGGCCATCGGCCTGGGACGGGCTCTGGGCTTTTCCACCCCGGAGAACTTCCGCTATCCTTACGCCGCCGCCTCCATCGGAGACTTCTGGCGCCGGTGGCACCTGAGCCTGTCCTACTGGTTCCGGGACTATGTGTATATCCCTCTGGGAGGCAACCGGAAGGGAAAATACCGGACAGCCCTGAACAAAATCATCGTCTTTGCCCTGTGCGGAGCGTGGCACGGAGCCGCCTGGACCTTCCTGGCCTGGGGACTGTGGCACGGCCTGTTTTCCGCCCTGGAAAGCCTGGGCATTGTCCCGGTGAAGCGCCTTTCCCAGAGCCGGGGCGGCAGAGGCGTGCTCCATGTCTATACCCTGCTGGTGGTGTGCCTGGGCTTTGTCCTGTTCCGGGCGGAAAGCCTTGTTCAGGCTGGAAGCCTCATGGGTGCCATGTTTGCCGGATTCACCTTCCCGGCGGAGGCCACCGTGGCCCTTTACCGCCTGTGCTCCTGGGAGACCCTGGGGGTGCTGGTGCTGGGAGGCGTGCTTTCCCTGCCGGTGAAGCCCTGGCTGCAAAACCACCTCCCCAAATGGACGGAGCCTTTGACCTATGCCGGATGCCTGGTGCTGCTGGCTCTTTGTATGATGAAGCTGGCGGCAGGCGGCTTTGCCCCCTTCATCTATGCCCAGTTCTGAGGTGTGCCTATGAAGAAAAATTGGTTATACATCGTATTTCTCGCCCTGTTTCTGGGAATCTGCCTGATTTTTCCTGTGGGAACCTGGCTCTCCGGCCCCTCGGAGGCCGGTGCCAACGAGGTGCTGAGCCAGCCCCCCAAATGGGAGGATAAGGAAGGTAACTGGAACGATGCCTACTTGCAGGATGCCGCCGCCTGGTACAATGACCACTTTTACCTCCGGCAGGAGTTAGTGAGCACCCAGCGGCTGCTCACGGGAAAGATTTTTGGCACCTCCGGCGAGGATTCCGTGATTCTGGGAAAGGATGGCTGGCTGTTCTACGGCTCCACCCTGGAGGACTTCACCGGCACCACCGGACTGACCCAGCGGGACATCTATGCCATGGCCCGAAATCTCTACCTTATGTCCCAGGAAAAGCCCCTGATTTTCCTGGTTGCCCCCAATAAAAATTCCCTGTATCCCCAGTATATGCCAGACTTCGGGGTGCAGGCGGAAAAGACCACCGGGGAGCTTCTCCAGGAGCAGCTGCGGCAGCTGGGTGTGAACTTTGTGGACATTTACGCTGCCTTTCAAAAGGAGCCGGTGCTGTACTATGCCACCGATTCCCATTGGAACCAAAAGGGCGCAGCCCTGGCAGCAGACCTTATTAACCAGGCCGCTGGAAAAACAACAGATTATTATGCCGGCCCCTTTGAAGCTGGAGAGCCCTACACCGGGGACTTGTACGAGATGCTATACCCCGCCTTTTCCGGAACAGAAACAGACTGGGTCTATGGAGGTCAGCTGGACTTTTCCTATGTGGGCAATGCCCAGCGGCCGGACAGCATCACCCTGCAAACCCAGTCCGACGAAACCGGTTCACTGCTTGTGTACCGGGACTCCTTCGGAAATCTCCTGTACCCCTACCTGGCAGACAGCTTCGGCTCCGTCCGGTTCTCCCGGTCTACCACCTACGATCTGACCGGGGAGGAAGAAGTGGTGGTGCTGGAACTGGTGGAGCGGAACCTCTCCTATCTCCTGGAGAAAGCCCCGGTCTGCCATAACCCCACTGTGGAAATCACCCTGCCGGAGCCTGCCGGAACAGCGCTTCTGGAAAAGGACACCAAGGCCAACGCCCCGGAGGGGTATGTGCTGTGGCAGGGAACCCTGGATTCTACCCCGGATGTGCAATCCTCCGTGTATGTATCTGCTGGCGGAGGAGTTTATGAGGCCTTTTTATTGAAAGAAAACGGCGTTGCCCTGTATCTGCCGGAAGGTGTCCAGCCGGACACCCTGGCCTGGGAGACAGGGGGCGTTTTGGAAAGCAAAACCATAAGCGAGAAAGACTAACTATTAAAAGTCAAGCCCCAAAATGAGAAATTTGCAGATTGTTGGGCCTATCGAAAAAAGGCATGGCAAGCAGAGCGTCGCTGCGGCGCTCTGAGAAAAGATTGTTGCGGTTGTTATGCAGCTTGTCTGTATGGCTGTTGGGACTTCTCCATGGCATAGATTAGGCGCACAAGCTTCTTGGCAGCATGAGATATGGCAACATTGTAATGTTTCCCCTCAGCACGTTTTTTGGCAAGGTAGGCAGCAAATGCAGGGTCCCAATTGCAGACAAATCTGGTTGCATTGAAGATGGCATATCGCAAGTATCGGGAGCCGCGCTTCTCCATGTGGGAATGACTGCTGGTAAGCTGTCCTGACTGGTAGGTAGACGGTGACATGCCGGCATAAGCCAGAATCTTGTCGGCAGAATCGAAGTTGGAAAAGTCACCAACCTCAGCCAGAATCATGGCTCCCATTCGGGTGCTGATGCCGGGGATGGTAGTAATAGGAGATTGAATTTCACCCATTATTGAATTGATTTCAGATTCGATTTCCTCAATCTCTGCATCCAACTCCCGGATGAGCCGAATGGTATGCTTCAACTCCAGGGACTTGGCGTGCATTCTGGAGCCGATGGAGTTTCTGGCAGCATCCCGAATCTCAACTGCTTTCTCCCGGCCATAGCGGCCTTTGGAAGCATCTGACAGCACGGACTTCAAGTGAGTCAAGTGTGCCTCAGAAATCTGATGTGCTCCGGGAAACTCACTGAGAAGTGCATAAACAGAAGCCATATGAATTGTTGGCACCAACTTTTCCAGTTCTGGAAACAAAATACAGACCAGCCGGGCAACGGAGCATTTCAGCTTTGCCCGCTCACGAACTTTGTCAAATCTGTATCTTGTTAGTGACTTTAGCTCTTCGTTGTGATATGATGTGTCTGTGTAGGACTTGAGGTCCACATCAGACATGAGCATAGTTGCAATGGTTCGTGCATCGATCCGGTCAGTCTTGGTTTTGCGAAGGCTCAGACTTTTCCGGTACAGGTTGGTGTGCAATGGGTTTATGACAAAGGTTGGCAGGCCACAGTCAAGAAGGAACCCAAGGATGTTGTAGCTGTAATGTCCGGTAGCCTCAAGTCCTACTTTTATTTTGTCTGCCGGACGAGTACAGCGGCGAATGGTTTGCAGCAGGATGCCAAAGCCTTCTGCGTTGTTAGGAATAGTGAAGACATCTGCCAGGACTTCACCTTCCGAGCTGAGGATGAAGCAGTCGTGCTTGTCCTTAGCAACATCGATACCCACACAAATCATAAGGAATACCTCCGGTATGTTTATTTGATGCTGGTTCCACAGGACACTTTACTCTTGTAACCTTGTTCCACATAAACCGTCTGGCGGTATCTAACTGATTAACAATACTGTAAAGGGCTGTGGTTGGAGCCTTTCTTCAACCATCTTGTGGTAGGACGATGAAACCAATCCACAGCATCCCTTACAGTGTAGCATATGTCCTTGGAGAGGGACAATAAAAACTACTACTCTATAATACAAGGATAAGGAATATGAAAAAGTTGATTGTTGCCATGCTGTGCCTGACGGCTCTGCTGGCAGGCTGCGGCGCTGACCCCCAGCCCACCGAAACCACCACTCAGCCCACCACCCAGACTGAGGCCACCACGGAGGCTCCCACGGAAACCACCGAAGCCCCCACGGAAACCACCGAAGCCCCCACGGAAGAAACCACAGAAGGCCCTTCCCTGAAGGCCCAGGCCGAGAGCTGTATCGGCAAGACCGTGGAGGAGCTGATTGCCCTCATCGGAGAGCCCCAGTCCTCCGACTACGCCCCCAGCTGCCTGAACCCCGGCGTGGGTGAGGACGGCAATCTCTACTACGAAGGCTTCACCGTCTATACCTACAAGGAAGACGGTGTAGAAGAAGTGGTAGATGTGGAGTAACCCATAAAAATAGCCCGCAGTCAAAGCTGCGGGCTATTTTCAGCGAATTTTCAGGGCATTGTAGGGCGGGCGGATATACCGCTCGTGGCTGGGGGGATTTGGTCGGGCGTGGACGCCGGAGACCAGACCCATCATGGCGTACAGGGACAAAATGGAGCTGCCGCCGTAGCTGATGAAGGGCAGGGTCAGACCGATAACCGGAGTAATGCCGATGCACATACCGATGTTGCTGAGAATCTGGAAAATCAGGGCGGAGGCGGCGCCGAAGCACACCAGCCGCCGGACATAGTCCTGGCTGTGGGTACCCACCCAGATGCACCGGGCCACAATCAGGCTCAGAAGAATAATCACAAACAGACACCCGAAGAAGCCCAGCTCCTCGCCGATGGCGGAGAAGATGAAGTCTGTGTGCTGGGCAAACAAAGCGCCTTCTGTCTGGGTGCGGGTGCCCTGATACAATCCCTGTCCCGTAAAGCCGCCGCCGGTGAGGGAGCGAAGGCTCAGGGTGGTGTGGTAGCGTTCGTTGACACCCAGAGGGTCCAGAGAGGGGTCAAACAGCACCAGAATCCGCTTTTGCTGATAGGGGTCCAGGAACTGCCAGATAATGGGGGAGGCCACCGCAATGGAGCCGCCGGCCAACAAAAACCAGATAATGCTGACGCCGCCGGCAAAGGCCATGCCGATGAAGATAAACACGAAAATCAGGGAAACACCCAAATCTCCGGAAAGCACCATGTTCACACCGGCCAGAAGCCCCAGATGGAATACCATATGGAAAACCGAGGGGATGGAGGAGATCTGATTCTGATGGGAGGCCATCACCGAGGCCATAACCAGAATATAGGTGATTTTACAGATTTCCGCAGGCTGGATGTCCACAGGCATCAAAGGGATGTTCAGCCAGCTTTTGTTGCCGGAGCCGTTGTCGGTGCCGAAGGGAATCAGCAGCAGCAGCAAAAACATATTGAACAGCACCATGTAGTATCGGTGCTCGGAAAAGAACTCCACGTCAATGGAGGAAATAATAGCATACAGCACTACACCCATACCGGCGGCGACCAGCTGAATGATCACATAACGCAGAAAGCCCATGGTATAGGTAGCGCTGGAAATAATCAGACAGCCGAAGGCTGTGGCAACCAGGCAAAGGATCAGCAGCACCATATCTCCCGTGCGGAAGAAGGTTTTTGCACCTTGCAAAACGCGACGCATGGCATCATCTCCAGGGAAAAGATTCGACGCTTCATTGTACCACGATTTCGGAGAAAAGTAAACCCTGGCAGGGTGTGGAAAAGGAAATTTACAGATTTTACCCGGTTCCGTTGATTGACATTGGGTTTTTGAGATGCTATAATTCTGCGTGAAAACCGCCGTTTTTTTGCGAAGGGGACTTCCTGCGGCCGAGGGAAGCTTTGATACAAAAAACCGTTGCGGTGCTTTTTTTCGAAAAAGAAAAGAAATCAAAGGAGGAAAAGAGATGAATTATCAGGAACTCGGCACAAAAATCCTGTCCCTGGTGGGCGGAAAAGAAAACGTCACCGGACTGACCCATTGTGCCACCCGTCTTCGGTTCAACCTGAAGGACGAAAGCAAAGCCCAGACTGACACTCTGAAAAAGACCCCCGGTGTTTTGGGAGTCGCCATCAGCGGCGGACAGTATCAGGTGATTATCGGCAACGATGTGAACCATGTATTCAAGCCCATTGCTGAGGTGTGCAACCTGGGCCAGAACGAAGGGGCAAAGGAAGGCCCCAAGGAGAAGAAGAGTATCGGTGCACGGCTCATCGATACCATCACCGGCATTTTCACCCCGGTGCTGCCGGCCATTACGGCTGCCGGTATGCTCAAGGCGGTGCTGTCCCTGCTGGTGGCCTTCAAGTGGGTGGACTCCACTGCTACCGCTTACCAGGTCATCAATTTCATGGCGGACGCAGCCTTCTACTTCCTGCCCATTCTGCTGGCAAACTCTGCCGCCAAGAAGTTCGGCTGCAACCCCTACATGGCCATGATGATTGGCGGCATGCTGCTGCACCCCAACTTTGTGAGCATGGTCAATGCCTCCAAGGAATCCGGTGAGGCAATCCGCCTGTTCTTTATCCCCATCTACAACGCAAGCTACTCCTCTTCCGTTATCCCCATCATCCTGTCTGTGTGGTTCATGTCCCTGGTGGAGCCCATTGCAGATAAGATCTCTCCCAAGGCCATCAAGTTCTTCACCAAGCCTCTGATCACCGCTCTGGTGGCTGGCGTGGTGGCACTGGCGGTTCTGGGACCTGTGGGCTACATCATCGCCAGCTGGATTGCCACCGGCGTGACCATGCTCAACACCTACGTGAGCTGGCTGGTGCCCCTGATTCTGGGCGGCGTATTCCCCCTGCTGGTTATGACCGGCACCCACTATGGCATCATCCCCATCGGCATCAACAACCGTATGACCACCGGCTTTGACAGCATCGTGTATCCTGCCAACCTGGCTTCCAACATTGCCCAGGGTGCTGCTGCTTTTGCCGTGGCTGTAAAGACCAAGAAGGCTGAGGTTCGTCAGGTGGCTTCCTCCGCCGGTATTACCGCTGTGTGCGGCATCACCGAGCCCGCCCTCTACGGTATCAACATGCGCTTCAAGACCCCGCTGATTTCTGCCTGTGTAGGCGGCGCTGTGGGCGGCCTGTTCATGGGCCTGTTCACCGTCAAGAACTACGGCGGCGGCTCTCCCGGACTTATGACCCTGCCCGGCTACATCGGCGGCGACAGCCTCCGGGACCTGATGCTGGCCTGCATCGGCGCAGCCATCGCTTTCGTGGTGACCTTCATTGTCTGCTTCGTCCTGTATAAGGATGAGAAGACCCAGGAGGAGGCTCCCCAGGAGGCCATTCCTGCAGAGGCCGAGGGTAAGACCGGCGAGACCCAGATCTGCGCCCCTGTGAAGGGCAAGCTGGTGTCCATCTCCAGCGTCAACGATCCCACCTTTGCCCAGGAGATGCTGGGCCAGGGCGTTGCCATCATCCCCGAGGACGGCACCTTCGTGTCCCCGGTGAAGGGCACCGTGCAGATGGTGTTTGAGACCAAGCACGCTGTGGGCATCCTCTCCGATACCGGCGTGGAGATTCTGCTCCATGTTGGCCTGGATACGGTGAACCTGAAGGGCAAATACTATGAAGCACTGGTAAAGGACGGTGACACCGTGGACGTGGGTACGCCGCTTCTGAAGGCAGACCTGGCCGGTATCCGCAGCGAGGGTTACGACGTGATTACCCCTGTGATCATCACCAACACTGCCGAGTGCACCCAGATTTCCAAGGAGCCGGAGGGCGAAGTGGAGCCCAAGGCACCGGTTATGAAAGTTGTCCGGTAAGGCATCGGCCTTCACCGGAAAGGAGGATTCCATATGGCTTTGAGCAAGAATTTTTTGTGGGGCGGCGCCACTGCCGCCAACCAGTGTGAGGGAGCCTACCGGGAAGGCGGCCGCGGCCTTGCCAATGTGGACGTGATTCCCCACGGTCCGGACCGCCGGAATGTGATGCTGGGCAATCTCCACATGGACGAAATCCAGGCGGGGTATTATTACCCCGCCCTGGAGGGCATTGACTTTTACCATCACTACAAAGAGGACATCGCCCTCTTTGCCCAGATGGGCTTCAAGACCTTCCGTATGAGCATCGGCTGGACCCGTATCTTCCCCATGGGGGATGAGGAAACCCCCAACGAGGAAGGCCTGGCCTTTTACGAGGCGGTGTTCCGGGAGTGCAAAAAGTACGGCATCGAGCCCCTGGTGACCATCACCCACTTTGACTGCCCCATGCACCTGATCAAGACCTACGGCGGCTGGAAGAACCGGAAGCTCATCGACTTCTACAAGAAGCTGGTGACCGTCCTCTTCACCCGCTACAAGGGCCTGGTGAAGTACTGGATTACCTTCA
Source organism: Candidatus Faecousia excrementipullorum (assembly GCA_018712825.1). Classification (GTDB taxonomy): domain Bacteria; phylum Bacillota; class Clostridia; order Oscillospirales; family Oscillospiraceae; genus Faecousia; species Faecousia excrementipullorum. The sequence goes on from DVGG01000039.1 coordinate 52,970, forward strand.
ACGAAATCAACATGATTCTCCACCTGCCTTTCATGGGTGCGGGACTGCAGTTTGAAGAAGGGGAGAACCAGGAGCAGGCCAAGTACCTCAGCGCTCACCACGAGCTGGTGGCCAGCGCCTGGGCAACCAAGATTGCCCACGAAATCGATCCGGAGAACATGGTGGGCTGTATGATGGCTGCCGGCAACTACTATCCCTACTGCTGTATGCCGGAGGATGTGTGGGCGGCCATGGGCAAGGACCGGGAGAACATGATGTTCATTGATGTCCAGGCCCGGGGCTACTACCCCAACTATGCCAAGAAGCTCTTTGACAGAAAGGGCATCCAGCTGAACATGACTGCCGAGGACGAGGCGATTCTCCGGGAGAACACCGTGGACTATATCACCTTCAGCTACTACTCCTCCCGGTGCATCACCACCCAGGAGAACGTGGGCGAGACCATCGGCAACGCCTTCAAGGGTACCAAGAATCCCTACCTGCCTTCCTCCCAGTGGGGCTGGCAGATTGACCCTCTGGGCCTGCGGATTACCATGAATACCCTCTATGACCGTTACCAGAAGCCCCTTTTCATCGTGGAAAACGGCCTGGGCGCCAAGGACACCCTGGTGCCGGACGGCAAGGGCTCCTACACGGTGGAGGACGACTACCGCATTGAATACCTGAAGGCCCATATCGAAGCCTTCAAGGCTGCGGTGGAGGAGGACGGCGTGGAGCTGCTGGGCTACACCCCCTGGGGCTGCATTGACCTGGTCAGTGCCAGCACCGGCGAGATGAGCAAGCGCTACGGCTTCATCTATGTGGACCGGAAGGACGACGGCAGCGGCACCTTTGCCCGCTACCCCAAAAAGAGCTTTTCCTGGTACCGCCAGGTGATTGCCTCCAACGGCGAGGATCTGACCGTCAAGTAAACCCCATAAAAATACGCCCTGAGGAACTTTCCTCAGGGCGTTTTCTTATTGCAGATTATGCCAGATAAATGGCCTGGCAGGCAAGCATCGTCATATAGCAGTCGTACTTGCTTACCAGCTCCATGGGAGCGTGCATGCACAGCACCGGCACACCGGCGTCCACGGTGACGATGTTCCGGTTTGCCATGTAGGCAGCCACGGTGCCGCCGCCGCCCTGGTCAACCTTGCCCAGAGTGGCAATCTGCCACTTCACCCCGGCGTTGTTCAGGGTGGTGCGCACATGGCCCATGGCCTCGGCGGAGGCGTCGCTGGCGCCGCCCTTGCCCCGGGAACCGGTGTACTTGCAAATGGCAACGCCGTAGTTCAGCTTACTGTTGTTTCTGGGGTCGCAGGTCTCGGCGAAGTTGGGGTCATAGGCGTTGGACACGTCGGCGGAGAGGCAGAAGCTGTTTTCAAAGCAGCGGTTCAGGTTTGCGCCGGTGGCGTCGCACAGATCCTGCATGAAGGTCTCGAAGGCAGTGCTCTGCATACCGGAGATACCCACGGAGCCAATCTCCTCCTTGTCTGCCAGGATGCATACGGCGGTGTGCTTGGGGGTTCCCATGGTCAGCAGGGGAACAATCTCGGCATAGGCGCACACCCGGTCGTCATGGCCGTAGCAGCCCAGCAGGCTCCGGTCCAGACCCACCTCCCGGCACTTGCCGGCAGGCACCATGGTCAGCTCTGCGGACAGGAAGTCGGACTCGATGAGGCCGTACTTCTCGTTCAGCAGCTTCATGATGTGCAGCTTCACCAGGTCACTGCCCTCACCCTGGAGGGGCTCGGTGCCCAGAATCACATTCAGCTGCTCGCCGGAGATACCCTCAGCCAGGGTCTTCTTCATCTGGTCGGCGGACAGGTGGATGAGCAGGTCAGACACGCACAGAATGGGATCGTTGTCGTCCTCACCGATGGTGATGGTCACCACACTGCCGTCCTTCCGGTACACCACGCCGTGAAGAGCCAGGGGGATGGTGGCCCACTGGTACTTCTTGATGCCGCCGTAGTAGTGGGTCTTGAAGTAGGCAATCTCGGAATCCTCGTAGAGGGGGTTGGGCTTTAAGTCCATTCTGGGGGAGTCCACATGGGCAGCGCAGATGTTGGCGCCGCTGTTCAGGCTCTCAGAGCCCATGACAGCCAGCAGAATGCTCTTGCCCCGGTTGTTGTGGTACACCTTATCGCCGGGCTTGAGGGTCATGCCGGGAACCAGGGGCTTGAAGCCGTGGGCCTCAGCAGTGGCTACGGTCCAGGCGGTAGCCTCCCGCTCGGTCTTGCAGGCGGTCATAAAATCGCTGTAGCCCTTGCAGTAGGTCTCCATTTCAGCACGCTGAGCGTCCGTCAGTTCGGCATAGCCGTTCTTGGGAGCCTGCAGCAGGGACTGGCGCAGTTCTTCGATGTTCATTTTCTATTTCTCCTTTCAAGAAACCTATGGCTTCATTATAACCAATCCAGAGAAAAAGGCAAGGCATTTTTCCCGGAATTCCTGGGCTGTGCCATTATTTTCCAGCACATAGTCGCAGTGGGTACGGAAAAAGTCCTCCGACGGCTGGGCGGCGATTCTTGCCCGGGCGTAGCTTTCCGGAATGCGATCCCGCACCATGAGCCGGGCCACCCGCACATCTACCGGAGCGGTGACCGCTACCGTCACATCGCACAGCCGGGAAAGACCGCTTTCCACCAGGGCAATGGCGTCGATGGCAGCAAGAGGCGGTTTGGTTTTGAGAGCCTCCTCCACCGCCTGACACACAAACCGGTGGGTAATGCCGTTCAAATCCGAAAGAGCCTGGGGGTCGGAAAAGACCACCTGCCCCAGCTTTTTCCGCAGAAGCTGGCCTTCTGCCACCGTCCCGGGAAACCGGGCGGCAATTTGCCCCAGCAAATCCCGGTTGGCTTTCAGCAAATCGTGATAGATGGCATCGCAGTCCAGAATCATCCCCCCCAGCTGGGCGATGACCTCCAGAGCGGTGGTCTTTCCGCAGCCGGTGCCCCCTGTAATGCCAATAATCATAGGGCCTGCTCCGGGTCGATGATGTGGAAGGCGGCGGCCTTTTTCAGCCGGTTCTGCACCGCATAGGCAACGCCCCCACCCTGGGGACACCGGGCAAACACCCGATGTACCGCCGGGTCATCCAGCTCCCGCAGGGCGGAGAACAGTCCGGCAGAGAGGGTAGCCACATCCGATTCCAGACCGTAGGAGAGGGGATTGCACCCTTCGTACAGGGGCAGCTCCTCCTGGAAGCACAGCACCCGGTCGCCGGACTTATAGTGGCGGCGGATGTAGGCGGCGGCCTTCTCCCGGGAGCCGGAGACAATCAGCACCTGGCACTGGGGCGCATAATGGCGGTACTTCATGCCGGGCGCCTTCACCACCGCATCCTTGTCAATCTGGGCGGTGACAGCCTTGTCCACCACCAGATCCCCCAGCACCTCCAGAAGCTGCTCCGGGGTAATGCCGCCGGGGCGCAGGAGCCGGGGCCGTTCCTCCGTCAGGTCCACAATGGTGGACTCCACCCCCACCCGGCAGGGACCCCCATCCACCACAGCCTCAATTCTTCCCTGGTGGTCGTGAAGCACATGCTCAGCGGTGGTGGTGGAGGGCTTTCCGGAGATGTTGGCAGAGGGTGCGGCAATGGGCACCCCGGCCTTGGCGATGATGGCCCGGGTGACGGCGCTGTCCGGGCAGCGGATTCCCACGGTGGAAAGTCCGGCGGTGGTGCATTTGGGCACCGTCTCCCGGGCAGGAAGCACCATGGTCAGGGGCCCGGGCCAGAAGGCCTCCGCCAGCGCATAGGCGGCAGCCGGGACATGGTGGCAGTACAGCGGAATCTGCTCCGGGCCGGTAATATGGAGAATCAGGGGATTGTCCTGGGGACGGCCCTTGGCTTTGAAGATTTTAGCCACCGCCTCCGGGTTCAGACCGTCCGCCCCCAGACCGTAAACGGTCTCCGTGGGGATGGCCACCAGCCCCCCGTTTTTGATGATTTCTCCGGCAATCTCCGGAGTATCCGGACTGTCCGCCGGAAGGATTCGGGTTTCCATAGCAGCACCTCTTAAAAAAGGAGCAGCCGCCGTTGGCAGCTGCTCCAGACTCGTATGGGTTAAATTACACGGTGGGCTGGTTGGCAGCTTCGATGATCTGCACAAACTTCTCGGGCACCAGGGAGGCGCCGCCGATGAGGCCGCCGTCGATGTCGGGCTGAGCCAGCAGCTCGAAGGCGTTCTTCTCGTTCATGGAGCCGCCGTACAGGATGGAGATAGCCCGGGCGTTCTTGGAGCTGTAGAGCTTGCGAACCACGGTACGGATACCCTCGCAAACCTCCTGAGCCTGCTCAGGGGTAGCGGTCTTGCCGGTGCCGATGGCCCAGATGGGCTCGTAGGCGATAACCACCTTGCGGATCTTCTCCTCAGGAACATCCTTCAGGCCCAGCTTGATCTGCATGGCAATCCACTCGGAGGTGATGCCGGCTTCCCGCTGCTCCAGGGTCTCGCCGCAGCACATAATGGGGGTCAGGCCAGCTTCCAGAGCAGCCAGAACCTTGGCATTGACATCGGCGTCGGTCTCGCCCATAGCGCGGCGCTCGGAGTGGCCGATGATCACGTACTTGCAGCCGGCGTCTACCAGCATATCGGTGGCAATCTCACCGGTGTAAGCGCCGGAGGGATTGGGGTTGCAGTTCTCGGCGCCGATGCCCACCCGGGTCTCACGCATAGCCCGGACAGCGGCGGGGATGCACACGGCAGGTACGCACAGAGCCACATCGCACCAACGGCCCTTGGGCAGGATGGCCTTCAGCTGAGTCATGAATTCCTTGGTCTGGCTGGGGGTCTTGTTCATCTTCCAGTTGCCGGCGATGACGGTCTTACGATACTTTCTGTTCATTTTCTTACTCCTTAAATAGATAACGGTTATTTATAGTACCGGGGCGGAGAATCCTCCGCCCCGATAATCAGCAGAGGGAATTACTTGTCCTGCAGGCAGGCAATGCCGGGCAGCTCCAGGCCTTCCAGGAACTCCAGGGAAGCGCCGCCGCCGGTGGAGATGTGGGTGATCTTGTCAGCAAAGCCCAGCTGCTCGCAAGCTGCTGCGCTGTCGCCGCCGCCCACGATGGTCACGGCGTCGGAGTCGGCCAGAGCCTGAGCCACGTCCTTGGTGCCCTTGGACAGAATGGGGTTCTCAAACACGCCCATGGGTCCGTTCCACACCACGGTCTTGGCGGCCTTCACGGCAGCGGCAAACTCGGCAGAAGCCTTGGGGCCGATGTCCAGGCCAATCTTGTCAGCGGGGATAGCGGTGCAGTCCACCACTTCCACGGGAATCTCAGCATCGATGGGGGAGGGGAAGCTGTCGGCTACCACGGTGTCCACAGGCAGCAGCAGGTTTACGCCCTTCTCGGCAGCCTTGGCCATCATTTCCTTGCAGTAGTCGATCTTCTCATTGTCCACCAGGGACTTGCCCACGTCATAGCCCTTGGCAGCCAGGAAGGTGTAGGCCATACCGCCGCCGATGATCAGGGTGTCCACCTTCTCCAGCAGGTTCTTGATGACGTTCAGCTTGTCGGAAACCTTGGCGCCGCCCAGAATAGCCACGAAGGGACGCTCGGGAGCAGCCAGAGCCTTGCCCATGATGGAAACTTCCTTCTGCACCAGGTAGCCGGAAACGGCAGGCAGGTAGTCAGCCACGCCGGCGGTGGAAGAGTGGGCACGGTGAGCGGTGCCGAAAGCGTCGTTTACAAAGATGTCAGCCATGGAAGCCAGTTCCTTGGACAGCTCGGGATCGTTCTTGGTCTCGCCCTTCATGTAGCGGACATTCTCCAGGAGCATCACGTCGCCGTCCTTGAGAGCTGCAGCCTTGGCCTTGGCGTCCTCGCCAACCACGTCGGCAGCCATGATGACTTCCTTGCCCAGAAGCTGGGAAATCCGCTCAGCCACAACCTTCAGGCTCAGCTCAGGCTTCCACTCGCCCTTGGGCTTGCCCATGTGGGAGCAGAGAATAACCTTAGCGCCCTGGTCTACCAGGTACTTGATGGTGGGCATAGCAGCCACAATACGCTTGTCAGAGGTGATTTTGCCATCCTTGGTGGGGACATTGAAGTCGCAGCGGCACAGAACCCGCTTGCCGGCAACGGAGATATCCTCAATAGACTTCTTGTTGTAATTCATTGTCATTCCTCCATTATATCGGGTGAACCCCGCATTTTTCCGTATTCCAGGGAAGTTCTGATGAAATCGGCAAGAGCTGGGAGCGAGAGATTTTTTCCCGGACAAAAGAATGGAAAACAAGGGAATACTGTATGTATTTCCTGTTTTTCATTCTGCATGGACGGGGAAAAAGATCCGCTATCCAGCCGAAGACGGTTTCTTCAGAGCTTCCTTTTGTAAGTGAGGGAAATTCAGCTGACGCAGAGCTTCGTAGACGGTGATGGCCACGGCATTGCTGAGATTCAGACTTCTGGCCTCCGGATTCATGGGCAGCCGGATACAGCTGTCCCGGTGGGCCTCCAGAAAGTCCTCAGGAAGCCCTTTGGTTTCCTTCCCGAAGAACAGGAAGCATTCGTCCTGAAAGACGGCTTCCGTGTAGCATCGGGGGGCTTTGGTGGAGAGGCACCACATTTGATTCACGGTGTTTTTGGCGAAGAAGTCCGAAAGATTGTCGTATACCCGCACTTCCACCAGATGCCAGTAGTCCAGACCGGCCCGGCGGACGGCTTTTTCCGAGATGTCAAAGCCCAGGGGCCGGATCAGGTGCAGACGGGCGCCGGTGGCGGCGCAGGTACGGGCGATGTTGCCGCAATTCTGGGGAATTTCCGGCTCCACCAGGACAATATTCAGCACGCACCCATCACCTCAAACGATTTTCTGCGGCGGCATGGTTTCCCATTACGCTTGCCCAATTATTGTATGCGAAAGTTGCCGTAAAATCAATCCAAAAATCAGAAAAAAATCTACTTTTTCATAGTTTCACATAAAAAATTTAAGGGGGCTGGCAAATTTGTGAAAATTGCAGACTTGATTTTTGGGCAAAACCCATAGAAGAAAGGAAAAACCTTCAGATTTCTCAGGATTTTTCCCGCTGCCTCGGGAAATCCCGGGAAAATAGCCTTTTGAGCATTGACTTTCCGAAGGAATTGTGAAATAATACTGAAGTTAAATCTTATAGAAATAAGGGGATATTTCGTATGTTCCAATCCAGAACCAATACCTGCGGCGAATTGCGGCTTGCCGACGCAGGAAAAGAGGTCACTCTGGCCGGCTGGCTGGAGAATGTCCGTGAGGTGGGCGCCAACTTCGCCTTCCTGGTGCTCCGTGATTTTTACGGCACCACCCAGATTGTGGTGGAGACCGAGGATATGATGAAGATTGTCAAGGGGCTGAACAAGGAGACCACCATTCAGGTCACCGGTACCGTCCGGGAGCGGGAGAGCAAGAATCTCAAGCAGCCCACCGGCGAGATTGAGGTGGTACCCACCAAGATTACTGTGCTGGGCAAGTGCCGGCACAACAGCCTGCCCTTTGAAATCAACAAGTCCCGGGATGCGGATGAGAATGTGCGCCTTAAGTACCGGTATCTGGATCTGCGGAATCCGGCAATGAAGCAGAATATTATCCTCCGGTGCCAGGTGGTGGCAGCCCTCCGTCAGGCCATGACAGAGCATGGCTTCCTGGAAATCACCACCCCTATTCTCACCGCCTCCTCTCCTGAGGGTGCCCGGGACTACCTGGTGCCTTCCCGGAATCACCCTGGCAAGTTCTACGCTCTGCCCCAGGCTCCCCAGCAGTTCAAGCAGCTGCTGATGACCGCCGGCTTTGACCGGTACTTCCAGATTGCCCCCTGCTTCCGGGACGAGGACGCCCGGGCAGACCGTACCCCCGGCGAGTTCTACCAGCTGGATATGGAGATGGCCTTCGCCTCCCAGGAGGATGTGCTGTCCGTGCTGGAGGATGTGCTGGTGCCTGTCTACGAGAAGTTCGGCAGATATGAAAGAGTGTCCCAGGCTCCCTTCCGCCATATTCCTTTTAAGGAAGCCATGGAGCGCTACGGCTCCGACAAGCCCGACCTGCGGATTGACCTGGAGGTGCAGGACATCACCTCTGTGGTGGCAGACTGCGGCTTCGGCCCCTTCGGCGGCGGTGCAACCGTCAAGGCCGTGGCGGTGGATGACTTTGCCCAGGGCCGGAAGTGGATTGACAAGCTCCTGAACGATGTGGAAGTCCAGACCGGCAACAAGGCCTGCTGGGTGCGGGTGGACGAGAACGGTCAGCTCACCGGCGGCATTTCCAAGTTCCTGACGGACTGCCAGGCCGCTTTCGTGGAGAAGCTGAACCTGAAACCCGGCAGCTTCGTGTGCATGGCCGCCGGCAAGAAGGCTGCCGCCCAGAAAACCGCCGGCGTCATCCGTACCATGATGGGCAAGCGGATTCCCGGCCACTTTGACGAGGAGCAGTACGCCTTCTGCTGGATTGTGGACTTCCCCATGTATGAAATGGGCGAGGAATCCGGCCAGCTGGAATTCTGCCACAACCCCTTCTCCATGCCCCAGGGCGGTATGCAGGCTCTGCTGGATGCGGAAGGCAATGAGGAAAAGCTCCTGGCCATCAACGCCAACCAGTACGACCTGGTGTGCAACGGCTATGAGACCGCTTCCGGTGCCGTCCGGAACCATGACCCGGAGATCATGGTCAAGGCCTTCCAGATGGTAGGCCTGGGTGAGGAGGACGTAAAGGCCAAGTTCCCCGCCATGTATAACGCCTTCACCTACGGCGCACCTCCCCATGCCGGTGCCGCTCCCGGCGTAGACCGGATGATTATGCTCCTCACCGGCGAGGAATCCATCCGGGAGGTTATCACCTTCCCCATGAACAAGAACGCCCAGGACCTGATGATGGACGCCCCCACCACTGTTTCCCAGAAGCAGCTGGACGATGTGCACATCCTCATCAACCAGGACCACCTGTAAAACACCAGAAGGAGCCCATCCCCACCGGATGGGCTCCCAGACCGTCGAGAAACCCCAGTTTTGCCTGACGCAAAACTGGGGTTTCTCGACGGTCTGAGCGCAGGTG
>DVGG01000040.1 GCA_018712825.1 Candidatus Faecousia excrementipullorum
GCTTATCTTTTTCGCCAGCCATGCAGAATGAAAAACAGGAAATACATACAGTATTCCCCTGTTTTCCATTCTTTTGTCTGACAAAAAATCTCTCGCTGCCAGCTCTTGCCTATTTATTCAGAGCTTCCATAAAAATAAACCGCCTGCAAAAGCAGGCGGTTTTCTACAATTCGTTACTTCCCTGCCCCACCCGGTATCGGCGGCGCACCCAAAGGCTCCCTTGCCAAAGGGGCGGCGTGCCGCCGCTGTCATTGCGCACGGCGGCTTCCTACGAATCGCTACTTCCCTAACCCGCCCGGTATCGATACCGCACCCAAAGGCTCCCTTGCCAAAGGGAGCTGGCAAAAATCTCTGATTTTTGACTGAGGGATTCACAGTTGGCACTTCTTCAAAGTACCAACCTATGTGGAAAAGGGAAAGCTTTTTAGTGAATAGTGAAGAGGGAATAGTGAATAAGTCCGTGGCCTTGGCCACGGAATCCCCCCGCCTCGGCAAGCCGAGGCACCCCCCTTTAACAAGGGGGGCTTTGGTCTGTGCTTCTATTTTACCCGGTAATGAAACCCGAAAGATTCAGGATACAAAAAACCTGCTGCAGCCTCTCGTTGCAGCAGGTTTTCATTATGCAATGCGCTTTGCCACGATGACCAGGCGGCCGTTGGTCTGGGAGTATTCGCAGGTGGACAGGCAGATGAGCTTGTCCCCGTAGACGGCGGTCTTGCCGGTGTCGAACATCTCCAGGGAATGGCAGGTCTCGATGAACTTGTTGAACTCCTCCTCGTTGGCGGCGTTTACAAACTGGTTGTAGGTAAAGCCCTTGCCGGCGGTGGCGGTGGTGCGGAACACGCAGATAATCTCGTAGGTGTGGTGCTCCTTCATGGTATCGAACTGGATAATCTGGTGCTGCTTGTAGTACGCCTCATCCTTGTAGGACTGAAGGCTTCCGAACATGGAATCGTCCCGCATCCAGTGGCCGTAGATGGTGATATTGTCCGTAGGCTGGTACACATCGCAGGCCTCTTCAATATACAAACAGCCGTGGTTGTTGTTCTCCCGGTTGAAATCCCGGTACAGATAGTAGTTCTCAATCTCCGGCATATGCATCACCGGGTAGTTCACCGGGGTGCCGTCAATGCGGATCCAGCCCACGGTGTGGCTGTTCAGCTCGTAAATATCCGCATACTCCCGCAGCACCATTTCCGTCTCCCCGGTGTCGGAGTTGGTGACCTCCACCAGAGAATCGATGGTGATCCCGGGATTGGAGGGCTCTTCCGGGTCCTGGTCCTGCCCTTCCGTAGGCTGGGTGGCTTTGTCCACCATGCTGGCCAGGTCATTGTACAGATCCGCAGTCTTTTTGGATTCCAGCAGGTAGTCCACCAGGAAATAGCCGCTTACCAGGAAAATCGCTGCAAAAATCACAATCAGAACGTTCAGCATCCAACGTTTCATGGTATCACTCCTTTGCTCTTTATGATACATGGTTTCCCCCCAAATGTAAAGCGCAAACCATTGGTTAAATTGTAAATTATTCTCTGCCCTGGAAAAGCTCCGCAGATGAAAAACATCTGCTTGCCAGACGGGGAACTTCGTGGTACAATGGGGCTGTGCAAAATTCCGGGGAGAATTCCCCAGAAAAGGAGAGCTAATATGATACCAAGAGAAGTATGCAGGCAGGTTCTGGAGGCAGCCGCCTCCACCGGTGCAGACTATGCAGAAATTTTTGCAGAAAACACCGTCAACCACTCCATTTCCATGATTGCCTCCAAGGTGGACTCCATTAAGGACGCCGTGGTGGCAGGCGCCGGCATCCGGGTCTACAAGGGACTGCGCAGCGTCATGGCCTCCACCGTGGACACCTCTCTGGAGGGGCTTCTCCGGTGTGCCTACCAGGCTGCCCAGGCTCTGGGAGAGGGCACGGCGGAGATTTCCATTGTGCTGAAGGAGCGCATTTTCGGTGACATCCACCCCATAAAGATTGTCCCCAGCACCGTGGGCAACAGTGAGAAGGTGGACATTCTGAAGGAGGGCTACTTTGCCGCCAAGGAATATGACCCCCAGATTTCTCAGGTCAGCGGTTCCCTTCTGGACGTAGACCATCAGATTCTCATTGCCAACTCCGAAGGCGTTTACGCCCAGGACCGGCAGATTCGCACCCGCATGGCCATCAGTGCCGTGGCCGAGAAGGACGGCCAGACCCAGACCGGCTCCTGCAGCCCCGGACGGCGGATGGGACTGGAGATGTTCTCTTCCATCGCCCCCAAAGAAGTGGGCCGTCAGGCCGCCCGTCAGGCGGTGGTGATGGCCGGAGCCGGTTACTGCCCCGCCGGTGTCATGCCGGTGGCCATTGACAACGGCTTCGGCGGCGTTATCTTCCACGAGGCCTGCGGACACTCCCTGGAGGCCTCCAGCGTGGCCTACGGCCAGAGCCAGTTCTGCGGCAAGCTGGGCCAGAAGATTGCCAACGAGAAGGTCACCGCCATCGACGACGGCACCATCCCCAACGCCTGGGGCTCCATCAACATCGACGACGAGGGTACCCCCGCCCGGAAGAACGTGCTGATTGAAAAGGGCATCCTCAAGTCCTACATGATTGACAAGTTCAACGGACGGCGGATGGGCATGGAATCCACCGGCAACGCCCGGCGGGAGAGCTTTGCCTACACCACCACCTCCCGGATGACCAACACCTACATCGCCCCCGGCCAGGATTCCAACGAGGACATCATCGCCTCCATGGAGTATGGCCTCTACGCCAAGCAGATGGGCGGCGGCTCCGTCAACCCTGTCACCGGCGAGTTCAACTTCGCCGTCACGGAAGGTTACATGGTCCGTAACGGCAAGATCTGCGAGCCTGTCCGGGGCGCCAGCCTGGTGGGCAAGGGCAGCGAGGTCATTATGAACATCGACATGGTGGGCAAAGATCTGGAGATGGGTCAGGGCATGTGCGGCTCCTCCAGCGGCTCCGTCCCCACCAATGTGGGCCAGCCCCTCATCCGGGTATCTTCCATCACCGTAGGCGGCAGATAAGGAGGCTTAAACAATGGAATTTCAGGAATTCAAGAACCTTGTGACCCAGAAAGCGGAAGCTATGGGTCTGACACATTATGAGCTGTACTACCAGGCGGAAGCATCCACCTCCGTCAGCGCATTCCAGCATGAAATCAACGAATTTTCTTCCGCTCTGGAGGGGGGCGTGTGCTTCCGTTGCATTGTAAACGGCAAGATGGGCTACGCCTCCACCCAGGCCCTGACCCCGGAGCAGGCCTCCGCCATTGTGGAGCGGGCCATGGACAACGCCGCCGCTCTGGAGGCAGAGGAGCAGGTATTTCTGGTGGAGGGCGGCAAGACCTACGCCCCCCTGAACCGGGAGCCCTACGCCCTCCCCGAGACCCAGGCTCTCATTGACACGGTGCTCTCCACCCAGGAGAAGCTCTACGCCACCGACCCCATGGTGGTGGACGGCTGTGCCACCCAGGGCTTCGGGGTCACCATGAAAACCGCCATCTGCAACTCCCTGGGACTGGATGTGTCCTACGAGAACACCCTGTCCGCCCTGGTGGTGAGCGCTGTGGTATCCGACGGAGAGCAGATGGAGGACGACTACCAGTTCAAGGTGGGCAAGCTGGATACCCTGGATACCCAGGCCGTGGTTTCCAAGGCAGTAAATGCCGCCAAGGAGAAGCTGGTCGGCCAGGTGCCCCAGACCCAGGTCTGCCCGGTGGTGTTCACCGGCGAGGCCATGAGTGACCTGCTGGCAACCTTCAGCGGCGTATTCTCCTCCGAGGCCGCCCAGAAGGGGCTTTCCCGTCTGGCAGGCCAGGAAGGTTCTGTCATTGCCGCCCCGGTGGTGACTCTGGTGGACGACCCCTTCTATAAGGAAAGCCCCATGCCCATGCCCTTCGATGCCGAGGGCTACCCCACCAGCCGGAAGAATGTGATTGCCGGGGGCAAGCTGGAGACCCTGCTGTATAACCTGAAGACCGCCGCCGTGGCAGGAAAAACCACCACCGGCAACGCCTCCAAGGCAGGCTACGACGGCACCGTGGTGGTCAGCCCCTTCACCATGTACTTAGAAGCCGGGGAGTATTCCCAGGAGGAGCTGCTGAAAAAGGCAGGCAACGGCGTGTGCATCACCTCTCTGGGGGGCCTTCACGCCGGCGCCAACCCCATCACCGGCGACTTCTCCCTCCAAAGCCAGGGCTACCTGATTGAAAACGGAGAAAAGACGGTTCACGTCAAGTCCTTCACCGTGGCAGGCAACTTCTACGACCTGCTGAAGAACATCACCGCCCTGAGCAACACCGTAGAGCTCCCCCGTGCCTTCGGCAAAACCGCCTTCGGCTCCCCCTGGGTTCTGGCAGAGAATCTCTCCATCGCCGGCAAATAACGCCGGGGTGCCCCCGGTGGCAATGCGCACGATAGCTTTCTGCGTATCGTTACTTCCCTGCCCCGCCCGGTATCGGCGGCTTGTCCGCACTTTTTCACTATTCACTCTTCACTATTCACTTAAATTGCCCGGTATCGCTCTGTTGTGCGATACCGGGCTTTTTTCCATCGGCTTTCAATTTTTTTCTTCCCCAACCGATTGACAATCCGGTAGGATTGGGGTAAATTGAGGGGAAATGAAAAGAAGGAGCGTATCCATGTATACCCTTTTGCTGTGTCTTGTGTATCTGGCCTTTGTGAGCCTGGGGCTGCCGGACTCTTTGCTGGGCTCCGGGTGGCCGGTGATGCACCTGGAGCTGGGTGTCCCGGTTTCCTTTATGGGCATTCTCTCCACCGTTGTCTCCCTGTGCACCATCCTGTCCAGCCTCTTTTCCAACCGCCTGACCCGCCGGTTCGGCACCGCCGGGGTGACGGTTGCCAGCGTGTTTCTCACCGCCGTAGCCCTTCTGGGCTACTCCGTCTCCCCCAATTTTACCATGCTCCTGCTTTTTGCCATTCCCTACGGCCTGGGGGCGGGAGCCATTGACGCCGCCCTCAACAACTTTGTGGCCCAGCACTACTCCTCCCGGCACATGAGCTGGCTCCACTGCTTCTGGGGGGTGGGCACCATCGTCAGCCCCTTTGTGATGAGCTATGCCCTGACCCTGGGTGCCTGGAACCTGGGCTACCGGATTGTGGGCTTTTTGCAGCTGGGCATCGCCCTGGTGCTGCTTCTGACCCTGCCGGTGTGGAAGAAGGTTCCCCAGGCAGAGCAGCAAAGCCAGCGGTCGGTGGGGATTCTGGAAGCCCTGAAAATCCGGGGTGTTCCCAGTCTGCTGCTGGGCTTTTTCTCCTACTGCGCCATTGAGGTTACCGCCATGAACTGGGCCAGCACCTACTTTGTATTCGCCAAGGGCATTCCCCCGGAGCAGGCCGCCCGGTTTGCCTCCTTGTGCTACATCGGCATTACGGCAGGGCGGTTTCTGGGGGGCTTTGTGATGAACCGGCTGGGAGACCGGCGGATGATTCTGCTGGGGGCTTCCATTTTGTCCTTGGGCTGTATCCTCCTGCTGATTCCCGGAGGCACCGCCCTGGCCTTTGCCGGATTTCTCGTTATCGGCTTCGGCTGCGCCCCGGTGTACCCCTGCATCATCCACGCCACCCCATATAACTTCGGCCCGGAGAATGCCGCCGCCATCATCGGCATCCAGATGGCCTTTGCCTACCTGGGCTCCACCATCATGCCCCTGGTGTTTGGCGTTCTGGGCAGAATTGCAGGCTTCTGGATTTTGCCTTTGTACCTGCTGATTTTTGTGGTGCTGATGGTCTCCATGGCGGAGCGAACCTTCCGGATTACCGGAAAAACCAAATAAAATACGGTGCAATCCCCCACAAGGATTGCACCGTTTTTATTGACGAAAATTTCCGGCCATAATCCCCCCAAGGCTTTGGCATCCTATGAACAAAAGGAGGGATTGGGATGGCGAAGTTTAGAAAAATACTGATTTTAACCGCTTTGGCCCTGTTTCTTTGGGGCTGCTCCCCACCGGAAAGTGTCCAGCCGCCCCAGGTGGGGGTGCAGATTCTGGTGCAGGACGAAAAGAACCGTGCCCTGCGCCGGTACACCCAGCCGGAAAAGCTCCAGAAGGTGCTGTGGAAGCTCCGCACCCTGGGCTTTACCGGCCTGCCGGAGACCGACCCGGAGAGGCTTGCCGGGGAGCGGCTTACCTTCCAGGTACGCCTGGCAGACGGCTCCGACGCCGTCTATCAGCTGCGCCAGGGTCTGTACTTCCACCGGGATGACCGCCCCTGGAAGAAAATCGACCCGGAGCAGGCGCTGGAACTGGAGAGCCTTTTGCAAAATCTTCCCGGGGATTAACCCCTACGGCGGCAGTTTTCCCCAGTCCGGGGAGGATTATCCGGCTTTCATCCGAAAAATTTTTCTTCCTGGCACTTCTTGCAGGTGTCCCCGGCGGGGCGGAGGTGGAGCTCCTGGCTTTTGATGGTGACGGTGGTGCAGGGGGGTACGGACTTGGTGATGAACACGTTGGAGCCGATGACGCTGCCCTGACCAATCACCGTATCCCCACCCAGCACCGAGGCGCCGGCATAGATGGTCACATCGTCGGCGATGGTGGGGTGGCGGCGCTTGCCCCGGAGCTTCTGGCCTCCCCGGGTGGAGAGAGCCCCCAGGGTAACCCCCTGGTACAGCTTCACCCGGTTGCCGATTACCGTGGTCTCGCCGATGACCACGCCGGTGCCGTGGTCGATGAAGAAATACTCCCCGATGGTGGCGCCGGGGTGGATGTCGATACCCGTCAGGCTGTGGGCATGCTCCGTCATCATCCGGGGGAGCATAGGCACCTCCAGGGTGTAGAGCACATGGGCCAGTCGGTAGACGAACACCGCAAACATCCCCGGGTAGGCAAAGAGAATCTCCGCCATGCTCCCGGCAGCCGGGTCTCCGTCAAAGGCCGCCTGCAAGTCCGTCTGGAGCATGGCCCGGACCCGGGGAATCTCCCGGAGGAAGGCAAGGCCCACTTCCTGGGCGTGGCGCATGGCCGCCTCCGGTTCCTCCCCCTGTCCCTCGTAAATCCGGGAGAGCTGCTTGGAGAGGTTATACAGCACATCCTCCGTCAGAAGGGACAGGTTGGCCTCCACATGGTACATCCGGTAATTTTTCTCCCGGAAATAGCCGGGAAAAAGAATCCTGCGGAGCTTTTCCAGAAGCTGCACCACCACATCGGCCTCCGGCTTTTGAAACAGCTCCATTTTGTCGATATCCCGACCCAGCCGGTAATCTGCCAGAATCGCCTGGGTTACCTGCTGAAGCTGCAAAGAAAAATCTTCCATATTCCATCCTCCTGGGCTTTTTTCCGTTATATCATACGGCAGAGGGATTGTCAACGTTCCCATTGACACCCGGGGCGCAGCTGGGGTATAATCTTGAAAAAATCACAGGAGGCGCTTATGGGACTCTATACTTCTTTGGCGGAGTGTGTGGGGAATACCCCCCTGCTCCAGGCAAACAATCTCCAAAAATCCGAAAATCTCACCTGCCGGCTGCTTTTGAAGCTGGAGGGGTTCAACCCCGGCGGCTCCTGTAAGGACCGGGCGGCCCTTTCCATGATTCAGGCGGCGGAGGAGGCAGGGCTCTTGCAGCCCGGGGCGGTGATTATCGAGCCCACCTCCGGCAATACCGGCATTGGCCTTGCCTGGGTGGCCCGGAGCCGGGGCTACCGGGCGGTGATTGTCATGCCCGACTCCATGAGCCCGGAGCGGCGGCAGCTGATGGAAAGCTACGGGGCAAAGGTGGTGCTCACCCCCGGCAGGCTTGGGATGTCCGGGGCGGTGGCGGAGGCTCAGCGCCTGGCGAAGGAAACCCCCGGCAGCTTCATCCCCGACCAGTTCGGCAACCCCGCCAACCCCCTGGCCCACTACCGCACCACCGGGCCGGAAATCTGGAAGGATACAGATGGTCAGGTGGACATTCTGGTAACCGGGGTGGGCACCGGCGGCACCATCACCGGCACCGGCCGATACCTCCGGGAGAAAAACCCCCATATCTTCATCGCAGCGGCAGAGCCGGCAGACTCGCCCTTGCTGTCCCAGGGGAAAACCGGGCCCCACGGCCTTCAGGGCATGGGCCCCAACTTCCTGCCGGGCATTCTGGATACGAAGATTTATGACCGGGTAGTCCCCGTCACCCAGACCCAGGCGGAGGACACCGCAAGGCTGCTGGCCCGGGAGGAGGGGGTGCTGGCAGGCATTTCCTCGGGAGCGGCCCTGTACGCCGCCCTGACCCTGGGAAAGCTGCCGGAAAACGCCGGGAAAACCATGGTGGTCATCCTCCCGGACTCGGGAGAGCGGTACCTGTCCATGGGCCTGTTCCGACCGGAGCCCCAGGGGAATTCATAAAAATTTATCGATATTATTGTATTTATATCTTGCAACCGGCGGCAAAATGTGGTATGATAGTCGGCGGTATAAAACATTGCAATTTATTAGGAGGAATTGCCATATGGATTACGCAAAAGAGTCCCTGCGGCTCCACGGCGAGTGGGGCGGCAAGATTGAGGTTATCAGCAAGGTTCCCTGCAAGACCAAGGAGGACCTGTCCCTGGCCTACACCCCCGGCGTAGCCCAGCCCTGCCTGGAGATCCAGAAGGACATCAACAAGTCCTACGAGCTGACCCGCCGCCACAACCTGTGCGCTGTCATCACCGACGGCACCGCCGTTCTGGGCCTGGGGGACATCGGCCCCGAGGCCGGCATGCCCGTTATGGAGGGCAAGTGCGTGCTGTTCAAGTCCTTCGGCGACGTGGATGCCTTCCCCCTTTGCATTAAGTCCAAGGATGTGGACGAGATCGTCAACACCATTTACCTCCTCTCCGGCTCCTTCGGCGGCGTGAACCTGGAGGACATCTCCGCTCCCCGCTGCTTCGAGATTGAGCGGAAGCTGAAGGAAAAGTGCGACATTCCCATCTTCCACGACGACCAGCACGGCACCGCCATCGTCACCCTGGCAGGCCTGCTCAACGCCCTGAAGGTGGTGGGCAAGAAGAAGGAGGACGTGAAGATCGTCACCTCCGGTGCAGGTGCCGCCGCCGTTTCCATCGTGAAGCTGCTGCTCAGCGCCGGCTTCAAGAACGTGGTCATGACCGACCGCACCGGTGCCATCTATGCCGGCCGTGAGAACCTGAACTGGGTGAAGGAAGAAATGGCCCAGGTCACCAACCTCCGGAAGGAGACCGGCTCCCTGGCAGACGTCATCAAGGGCGCTGACGTGTTCATCGGCGTGTCCGCCCCCGGCACCCTCACCACCGAGATGGTCAAGACCATGAACAAGGACGCCATCGTGTTTGCCTGCGCCAACCCCATCCCGGAGATTTTCCCGGATGAGGCCAAGGCCGGCGGCGCCAAGGTCATCTCCACCGGCCGTTCCGACTTCCCCAACCAGGTGAACAACGTCCTGGCCTTCCCCGGCATCTTCCGGGGCACCTTCGACGTCCGGGCTTCCGACATCAACGAGGAGATGAAGATGGCAGCTGCAGAGGCACTGGCAAACCTCATTTCCGACGAGGAGCTGTCCCCCGACTACATCATCCCCCTGGCCTTCGACGAGCGGGTAGGCCCCGCCGTAGCCAAGGCTGTCGCCGACGCCGCAAGACGCACCGGCGTAGCAAGAATCTGATTGTCTGCCTCCCGGCAAAAGCCGGGAGGCATTGACTTTTCCCACCGGGGAGCTATAATAAAAGCAAATACATGGGAAAGGCGGAATCTGCCATGAAATCCAAGGTTTATTTTTCCAAAACTCTCACCCCCGAAAAGGTGCTGGAGCTGTACCGTGCTCTGGGCAAGGCTTTGCCGGGGAACATCGCCATCAAGCTCCACTCCGGGGAGGTGGGCAACCAGAATTTCCTCACCCCGGAATTCTGGAAGCCGGTGATTGACGCCGTGGGAGGCACGGTTGCGGAGTGCAACACCGCCTACGAAGGCTCCCGGAACACCACCGAGCGCCACCGGGAGACCCTCAAAAAGCACCGCTGGGTGGAATACTTCCCGGTGGATTTGCTGGACGCCCAGGGCCCTGACCTGGAGCTGTCCATCCCCAAGGGCAAGGTCATCAAGAAGAACTACATCGGCAAGGACACCGCCAAGTATGACTCCATGCTGGTGCTCAGCCATTTCAAGGGCCACCCCATGGGAGGCTACGGCGGAGCCCTGAAGCAGCTTTCCATCGGCATGGCCTCCTCCTTCGGCAAGGCCTACATCCACGGCGCCGGGGAGCCGGAGAAAATCTGGACGGCAGACCATGACCGCTTCCTGGAATCCATGGCAGACGCCGCCTCCTCCGTGGTGGAATACTTCCGGGGCAACATTGCCTACATCAACGTGATGAAGAATATGTCCGTGGACTGCGACTGCTGCGCCGTGGCAGAAGACCCCTGCATGCAGGACATCGGCATTCTGGCATCCTGTGATCCCATCGCCATCGACCAGGCCTGCATCGACCTGGTGTACGCCTCCCAGGACCCGGGCCGGGATCACCTGCTGGAGCGCATCGAAAGCCGCAACGGCATCCACACCATCGAAGCCGCCGCCGCCCTGGGCTTCGGCTCCCGGGAATACGAGCTTATCTGCCTGGACTGAATAAAACATCCCCCAACACCTTTGGGTGTTGGGGGTCTGCTTTTATTTGCCTTCCAGGTACTGCTGCACCGCAGCCCGGGCTTCCTCCACAAATTGGGAGAACTCCGTGTCTCCCAGTACATAGGCCATATCCGGGTCGGCCTCCAGCTGAGAAAGGAGCTTCTGCACATCGAAGCCTTCCTCCAGGAGCTCCTCCGGCACCTGGACATTGTGTTCCTCCAGAAAGGCCAGGCAGGCCTCCGGGGACATCTGGGACAGGGGCTCCTTTCCGGTGCGGCTCATCCACAGCCCCACCGCCACCAGAACCACTGCCAGAAGCAAAAGAATCTTTTTCATCTTCGGGCCTCCTTTCCGGTGTCAGGGTTTCTTCCTGCACCTATAGAATACCGGTTTTTCCCGGCATTTGCAAGGGAAAAATCAGAATTTTTACAGTTGGTCTAAATTCAAAGAGAAGGCTCCCAGGCAGTTTTCCATGAACCAGCTCAGCTCCGGGCTGTCCAGAGCTTCCAGAGCCGCCAAAGTCTGCCGGGCGGCGGAGTCAAACTCGGTGTTTCCTGCTTTCTGCTCCTCCACGCATTTGATATAGGCCGACAGCTTGTCCGCCGCCTTCACAATGGGAAGCACATCCTCGTCCTCCTCCAGCACGTAGGCCTCGTAAGCCTTCCGAAGCTGAGGGGGCAGCTTGTCCAGCAGCTGCTCTCCGGCGATTTTCTCCACCTGCTTGTAGGCGGTTTTGATGGAGGGGTTATAGTACTTGATGGGGGTGGGCAGGTCCCCGGTGAGAATCTCGGAAGCGTCGTGGTACAGCGCCGCCACGGCGCATTTTTCCGGGTCCGGGCCGGGCAGCCCCAGAATCTCCCGGCGGATCAGCCCCAAAGCATGGGCCAGCACCGCCACCTGGTGGGAGTGCTCCTGGATATTCTCGGAAAAGGTGTTGCGCATGAGACCCCACCGGGTAATGTAGCGCATCCGCCCCAGCAGGGCGTAAAATTCATTGGCCATAGTATTCCTCTTTCATGGTTTCCAGCATCCGGGGCAAATCCTCCGGCGTATGGCAGAAGTGGGTGGCTCCGGCGGCTCGGAGGCAGTTAAGATCCCGGAAGCCCCAGGTAACGCTGAGGCAGGGCACCCCGGCATTTTTTGCGGTCTGCACATCCACCTGGCTGTCCCCGATGTAAATGCAGCCCTTTACCCCCAGGGCTTCCATGGTCTTGTGCACCATGGCGGCGTCCGGCTTTCGGGGGCAGTCGGGGGCCTCTCCCCGGGCGTAGAGGCCGGGAAAATAGGCCTTTCCCAGAATCTTCACCGCCTCGTCCGGCTTGTTGGACACCACCGCCAGGGGGTATTTCCGTCTTAGGATTTCCAAAGCCTGGGGAATCCCCGGATAGGGCTTTGTTTTTACCTGGGTGTGGGCGGCGTAATAGGTACGAAAGGTAGAGAGCACCGGCTCCGGGTCAGCCCCTTCCGGCACCGCCCGCTCCATAAGCTTTCCGGCTCCCTCTCCCACAAACTGCCGCACTTCCTCCAAAGTCCGTGCCGGGTAGCCGAACTGGGCCAGGGCGTAATTGACGGCGTCATGTAAATCCTGCAAGGTGTCCAGCAAGGTGCCGTCCAAATCAAAAATCATGGCAATTTCCATGTCAAAAACCTCGGTTTTTTAGAATCCGAATATCCTGCCCCACAAAGGTCAGCCGCTGGAAGCTCCCCTGAAGCCGGGAGGCAATCTGGGGAGAGTAGCGCCCCGCCACCTCGTCCATGGTGAGGTTGGTGGAGATGACCATGGGCTTGCCTGCCAGCAGCCGGTCGTTGAGCAGGTTATAAAGGGCAGCGGTGACGAAATTTCCCGGCAGTTCCGTGCCCAAATCGTCCACAATCAGCAAGTCGCAGGTTTCCAGCCTGCTAACCGCCGCCGCCGTCTCCGGGGTGGGAGAGAAGTGGTTCCGCTCCAGCTTCTGGAACAGGTGTCCTGCCGGCTCATAGTCCACGGAATAGCCCTGCTCCGTGGCAGAAGTAGCGATACAGGCGGACAGGAAGGTCTTGCCCAGTCCGGTGCCGCCCACGAACAGGAGGTTTCCCTTATCCGGGGAGAAATTCTCCCCATACCGGCGGCACACGGCGAAGTTCCCCCGCATCACCGCCCGGGGACTGACCCCCAGCTTGGGGTCGATGGCATCGGAATAGTATTCCAGCACAAAGTCCGTAAACCGCCCCTCGCCGCAGGTAAGAAGAGCCAGCTCCTTCTTCTGCTCCTGGCGGCACAGCTCCAGAAGGCAGGCGCACATCCGGCTGCCCACATAGCCGGAGCCACCGCAGTTTGGACAGATGGGCTCCTCCCGGGCGTACTCCGGGGGGAACTGGGCGAGAATCAGGTCCTCCCGCTCCCGCTGCAAGATTTGGTTTTCCTGCCGCACCTGCTCCATGGCGGCCCGAGGGTCTCCCCCCTGGGTGAACACCGCCTGGGCGGCAGCGGTCATGTTCCGCCGCAGCAGCATATCGATTTCCCGCACCCGGGGGATGGCGGCGTACACCTGCTGCTGGTGCTGCCGCTGCCGGGACTCCCAGTCCGCCTTTTGGCTTTCCAGCTTTCTTCTGGCCCGGCTGATAATCTCCTGACTGTATGCCATGGCTTATCCCTCCTGCAAAACTTTCTGGATGGCTTCCAGCTCTGCCTGACCCAGCTGCCCGGTAGCGCCTTTGACGGGCTTTTTGTCCCGGGTCTGAATCTGCTCCAGGGTCAGAAGCCCCGCCTCCTGCCAGCGGCTGAGGATTTTGTTCATGTAGGCCCAGTTGAGTGACCCGGTGTTGAGGCATGTGCGCTCATAGGCCAGGGCGATGGCCTCCTCCTGGAAGCCCCAGTCCAGCCACTGCTGGGCGTACCGTTCCTCCCCGGGGGTCAGGTTCCGGCCCCGGATTTGGAGGATACCCATGAGCCGTCCCAGGCGGCTGCGGCGGTGGTTCTGGTTCTGAATGTAGGCCACTGCCTCCTCCATGGTGTCGATGCCCTGCTCCGCCCAGGCGTAGGCCTCCTTTTCGATGGTACGAAGGGAGGGGTTCCGGCTGCTGCCCTTCTGCCGGGCTCGTTCTTTGCAGTAGCACACCAGAAGAGAAATTACGTCCCCGGAAAGGCCTAAGTACCGGACGAAGCCCAAAAGGATTTTCAGCTCCTCGGTATTGAGGTTTCGCCCCAGCTGCCGCTGCACCTCCCCATAGAGGGAGCGGAAGCTGTCGTCTTTGTCCACGGCCCGGATCACATCCTCCTCCGTGTACCGGGGCGCCTCCCCCAGAGGCAGAGGCTGGCGACGGTCGTCCTGCCACAGTCCCAGCTGCCGCAAAGCGGCGGTGGCGCAGGACAGGCGGCTGCCGGTGAGGTGAAGCTGCCGGTCTGCCAGGGCCATATCGTTCCCGGCGGCAAGGTACAGGTACAAAAGGGCTGCATCCGGATTTGCTGCCAGGAGCAGCTTTTGCAAATGGTCGGCAGGAATGGTCAGGTTCTGATTCATAGCTGCTCCCTTCTTTCTCGTTTTTTCTCAATTAAATCCTATTATAGCACAGGATTCTCCCCGATACAATGGTAAAAACCTCCGGGGTGCCCCCGGTGGCAATTTCGGCGGGCAGTGCCCGCTGACAATTTCGCACGCCGGGGTGCCCCCGGTGTCAATTTCGCACGGGAATCTTCTGCGATTCGTTACTTCCCTGACCCGCCCGGTATCGTTACCGCGGTGGAAATGGTTGCACAGACCAAAGCCCCCCTGGCCATTGTGGGGGTGCCTCGGCATCGCCGAGGCGGGGGGATAAAAGGCTGTCCGATTTCCACATAGGTTTGTGCTTTGAAAAAATGCCATCTGTGAATCCCTCAGTCAAAAATCAAAGATTTTTGCCAGCTCCCTTTCACAAGGGAGCCTTTTTACGTCCTGCGTCGATACAAAAAACCGGAAGGGGGTTCCCTTCCGGTTTTGGGGTTATGTGTACAGGGGCTTGATTCTGGCTTTGTAGATTCTGCGGAAGAACGTCAGGGTCAGGGCCAGACTCACCACCTCGGAAATCAGGAACGCCCACCAAACCAGGTGGATGTTTCCGGAGAGGCTCAGCAGATAGGTCACCGGCACCAGCACAATCAGCTGCCGGCACAAGGAGATGATGGTGGAATAGCTGCCGTTCCCCAGGCCCTGGAAGCTGGCGCTGAGGGCAATGCCGATGGCCGCCAGGGGGAAGTGGAAGCTGATAATCCGCAGAGCGGTCATGCCCATATCCATAAAGTCGGCAGAGGGGTCAAAGGGCATCAGGAGCAAATTGGGGGCAAACTGGAACAGCAGGGTTCCTGCCACCATGAACACAAACGCACCGGTGACGGAGGCTTTGAGCACCTTGGTAATCCGCTGGGGAAGCCTTGCGCCGTAGTTGTAGGCCACCAGGGTGATGGCTGCGTTGTTCAGGCCGAACACCGGCATGAACACGAAGCTCTGGAGCTTGTAGTACACGCCGAACACCGCCGCCGGGGTCTCCCCGTACTGTTTGAAGCCCAGAAGAATCTGGTTAATGGCAAAGTTCATCACGGAGCCAATGGCCATCATCACCATGGAGGGGATGCCCACCGCCAGAATCAGCTTCATCACCTTGCCGTGGGGCCGGAGATACTTAAGGCCAAACTCCACCTCCTTGTTGCACTTCAGGTTGAAAATCACCGCCATGATACCGGCCACCCACTGACCGATGACCGTAGCCACCGCAGCGCCGGCCACGCCCATGGGGGCGATGCCCAGAGGCTCAAAGCCGAAGATGAACACCGGGTCCAGGATGATATTCAGGATTGCACCGGTGCCCTGGGTAAAGAGGGTGTAGACCGTCCGGCCGGTGGCCTGGAGCAGCCGCTCTCCCAGCACCTCAATGAGCAGGCCGCCGCAGAACAGGCAGCAGATATACACATAGCTGGTGCCCCCCTCGATGGTCTCTGCCACGGTGGACTGGATGGTGTAGTAGGGCCGGGAGCCCACAATGCCAAAGACCATAAACACCACCATCACAATGGCAGCCAGGAAGATGCCGTTTCCGGCGGCGATGTTGGCGTGGTCCCGGTTTCCCTCACCCAGGGACTTGCTCAGCAGGCTGTTCACACCCACCGCCACGCCGATGGCGCAGCCGATGAGCAGGTTCTGCACCGGAAAGGCCAGAGACAGCGCCGTTACGGCGCTCTCAGAAATCTGGGATACATACACGCTGTCCACCACATTGTAAACCGCCTGCACCAGCATGGACAGAATCAGGGGCAGAGCCATGGTAAACAGCAGCCGTCCTGCAGGGCGGGTACGCATCTTGTTCTCGTCCGGCTTCCATTCATCTTTCTTTTTTTCCATGATTCACCTCGAAAAACCTTTCTCTTTTTTCCACAAAAAAGCAGGCCAACCCGGTAATTTGGCCCAACACTTGCATCGTATCACATTATAGCACCTTTCTTCCAAAATGCAACAAAGAAAAGGCCTCCAAACCCCTGAAACAGGCAGTTTGGAGGCGTTTTTTTCTCAGCTTTCCATTTGCAGCCCCAGAAACCCGGCCACGGTCTGCACCAGCTTCTGGTCTGACTCCTCCACCTTTTCCTCCTGAGTGGACAAAAGCATGACGCAGCCCATCAGATCCCCCTGGCTCACAATGGGGGCAGCCGCCGCCAGGAAGTACTTATCCTGCCCCTGGGCGGCGGGAAGCCGGGGGTTGCCCGGGGTGTAGCGGTAGCTTTTCCGCTGCTCCATCAGGGTCTCCAGCTCCCGGGAGTTGGGCTTGTCCATCAGCTCCCGCTTGGGCGCCCCGGCCAGGGCGATCACGGCGTCCCGGTCAGAGATGGCGGCAATCCGCCCCAAATTGGAGCCCATGGACTGGCACATCTGCTCCGCAAATTCCTGAAACTCCCCCATAGGGGAGTATTTCCGGAAAATCACACCCCCGTCCTTCTCCGTGTAGATCTCCAGAGGGTCCCCCTCCCGGATTTTCAGAGTTCTGCGGATTTCCTTCGGTATCACAATCCGCCCCAGGTCATCCACCCGGCGAACAATACCTGTTGCTTTCATATTCTATCTCCTCCATTGGTTTATTTCTCAGTACCAACCGTATTTTCTGCAAATTCAGCCAGCTTATACCAAAACAGAGGATTTTCTGTAATTCACCCAAAAATCAAAATGCCGCCGTCTCCCCAAAAGGGAAACGGCGGCTGGGATTTACTTGTCGGTTTCTTCTTTGTGGGAATCCTTCCCCAGGGACTTGCGGCGTTTCTCCTCCTCCAGGATGGCCTCGGATTCGCCCTTTTCGTTTTTGATTTCCCAGTGAATCAGGAAGGTGAGGGCCGCCCGCAGGGCGATGATGGCACCCACAATGGCGATTTCGCTCAGATCCCGCACCACCACCGTGCGGAGAATCTCGCTGCCCAGCTTGAATTCCAGACACAGAGCCATTCCCTGAGCCAGCTTCAGCCGCACCATGGGGTCATGTCGGATATAATTCACCACGCCGCACACACCTGCCACAATCAGCACGATCACGCCCACCAGCTCGAAAAGGTGAATGGCAGTATTTACCAGAGAGTTGAGAAGATACTCCATAAATCCTTCAAACTGTTCCACAGTGTTTTTCCTCCTTTTCCCCTGAAAGCCGGGGATTTGGTAAATTTATCCGGGGTTTTCCGTCTTTTTCTCAATCATAGGAAGGATGACCGGCTTCAGCAGGAGGCTGTTGAGGTAGGCGCCGCCGGAGAAAGCCAGAAGCACCAGAAGCCAGCCAAGCTGCAAGGCAAGACTGGGAAACAGTCCCACCAGCAGGAAGGGAAACAGGTTGAGCAGGGCCATCACCAGGGTTCTGGGGAAATAGGCCACCGCCATGAGAAGGGCGTTTTTCAGGGTTCCTGCAAAGCTGTTGGCAAATACGCTTACCAGGATAATGGCATAGCTGTAGGTAAACAGGCCCATGGCTCCCAGGAAGCAGAAAAGCACTGCAAAATAGCTCAGAGGCTCGGTCTGATAAAAGAAGAACCAGATATCAAAGATGCTGATGGCCATGAACACCACAAAAGCCAGCCACAGCACTGTTGCCTCCTTGAAATCCCGGGCAAAGGCGTGGAAGTAGGCCTTCACATACCCGCTTTCCTCCTGCCGGTGCCACCGGAAGAACACGCTGTAAAGGGCAGAGGCGGAGGCGCCGATGGTGACAATGGGAATACTGGTGATGAGAAACAGCAGATTCAAAAGGACAAGATCCGTCAGCCGGGACAACCCCCGCATAAGCCCTGAATCCGCATCAAACAATTTTCTCATGGGCATTTTCTCCTTGGTAAAGCCTTTTTCGCCCTAATCATACCCTATCCCGCAGGTTCTGTCAAGGCTTCTCCCGGCTTAAGAATTTCCCATAGAGCCCCAGCACCACTCCGGTAAAGAGCATTCCCACAATCCGGGGAAGCCCCAGCTTCCGGCAGATTCCCCCCAGGGCAAGACCTACTAAGAAAATATACCCCAAAGATGTTAACATAAATTCCTCCTCTTTCTCCCCCAGGGACAAAAAAATGACCTCTGCACAAGTGCAGAAGTCATTAGGGAAGCTCTGAATAAATAGGCAAGAGCTGGTAGCGAGAGATTTTTCGTCAGACAAAAGAATGGAAAACGGCGGAATACTGTATGTATTTCCCGTTTTTCATTCTGCATGGATGGCAAAAAAGATTCGCTATCCAGCCGCAGACGATTTATTCAGAGTTTCCT
>DVGG01000041.1 GCA_018712825.1 Candidatus Faecousia excrementipullorum
AATCGAGTAGGAGGCTAGTTACCTAGCCGACCTCTCACACCACCGTGCGTACGGTTCCGTACACGGCGGTTCAATCGCATAAGTGCAGGGACTCGTAGTAGTTCAGGATTTCCAAATATCCTGCTGCTACGAGTCTCTTGTTTGTTATTGAGTGTGTGAGAATACCGCTACCGGCAACTGCCCAATACCCCTTCTGAGAGTTTCCATTCCTGTATGCCTGCCATTGGGGCATACCCAACTTCATTAAGTTCTTTACTCTCGTCCGTGGATTCTTCCATTGCTTCCAGATGTAGCACCGGAATCTGCGGCGCAGCCAGCCGTCCCATTCCTGCATGGTTGTTTTCATGCTCGCTATCCCGAAGTAGCCCAGCCAGCCCCGGATGTAGACTTTTATCTTCTGCATCACGACCCGGACATTTCTGCCCTGGCTGCGGGAAGTCAGTTCTTTCAGCTTGGCCTTGGCTTTCTTCAAGGACTTTGCGTGCGCTCGAATGTAGATGCCATTCTTGCCCTTCCCTAACGCAAAGCCCAGAAACTTAAAATTTCGGATTGCAAACACGCTGACAACTTTGCTCTTTTCCACATTCATCTTGAGTTTCAGTTTTCCCTCAAGATACCGCTGGGTGGTTTCCAGAAGACGTTCCGCTGCCCGCTTGCTTTTAGCGAGTACCACAATATCATCCGCATACCGAATGACCGGCACGCCCCGCCTTGTCATCTCCTGGTCGTATTCGTTCAGGTAGATGTTGGCAAGCAGAGGACTAAGCGGGCCTCCCTGGGGAGAGCCTTCTTCTGTCTTCACCAGCAGCCTGTTTTCCATAACTCCGGCTTTCAAATATCTCTTAATGATTTCAATGACCCGTTTGTCGTGGACATTCTTCCGCAGAAGGTTCATCAGCAATTCGTGGTTCAGGGTATCGAAGTACTTGGACAAATCCACAAGCACCGCTTGGCTATAGCCCTGTTCTGCGTACTCTTTCACCTTTAGAATTGCCATCTGCGCGCTTCTGCCCGGACGATAGCCAAAGCTTAAGTCCGAGAACTGCGGTTCGTAGATTGGAGTTAGCTGCTGTGCAATTGCCTGCTGGATGATGCGGTCTACGACTGTTGGAATACCCAGCTTTCGCACCCCGCCATCCGGCTTTGGGATTTCCTTCCGACGCACCGGCTGGGGCTTGTATTTCCCCTGCCGTATCATTTCCAGAAGTTCCTCCCGGTGTTCTCTCAACCAGGGCAGTGCCTCCTCAACGTTCATCCCGTCGATTCCTGGCGCTCCCCTGTTGGCCCGCACCCGCTTGTAGGCATTGTTCAGGTTGTCCCTGCTCAGAATCCTTTCAAGCAAGTCTGCACCGTCCTGTTCCTTTCCTTCCTGACTGCCAACACTCTGCGCTCCCTCATACCCTTCGTGTTCCGCACTATCTCTTTGCGGGCAGCTCAGGTTTCCCTGATATTCTGCGTTCTTCATGTTGACCTCCTTCCGAAATCTACTTAGGACTTACGATTGTTCGGCCCTTCCCGTTTTTTTCCGGTACTATGGCCTCTGCTGACTTCTTGCGGTTCGTTGTTACTGCGCATTTTTTTCCTGCGTCCGCAAGACCTCCCCGGGTACTCACACATTCTTTCCCTCTTTACCTGCCGCATTTACCGTAGAGCGAATCCGTGTAGCTATTGGGCTTTGTTTTAGCTGGCAAACTTACCCTCACCTACGGCCTTATATGCGATTTCTGTACGTCAGGCCAGAGTTTTGCCCATTTGGGGACCTTTCAACCCCTAAAATCCGGCTTTCTTCAGATTCCACCTCACGACGGACACCCTTGCCTTTGGCTAACCCTTCCCGCTACCGGGCGGATTCGGGACTTTCACCCTATAGAACGTGCGCTCACCGGGCGCACCAACAAAGGCCGCAGCTTTTGGCTGCGGCCTTTGGTCTGTCTGTTTCAAACAGAATTTTGGATAAGGAAAGCCTTTTTACCAGTTTTCGTGGATGGAGGGGCGGATGTATTGGTTGTAGATGGCCTCTACCCCGGCCATTTGCTCCTGGGTAAGGGGCGGGAGTTGGGCGGCCCGGACGTTGGAGAGGACCTGGGCCTGTTTGCTTGCCCCGGGAATGACGGCAGAGACCGCCTCGTGCATGAGAATCCAGAGAAGGGCGTAGGGAATCAGATCCTGGGTGCCGAAGAGCTTTTTCAGGGCTTCCACGGCCTCAAGGCCCAGGGCATAGTCCACACCGGAGAAGGTTTCACCCTTGTCAAAGGCCTCGCCGTTGCGGTTGTAGCTTCGGTGGTCGTCCTTGCCGAACACCGTGTCCTTGGTAAACTTTCCTGTGAGCAGGCCGCTGGCCAGGGGCACCCGGGCCAGGATGCCCACATCCTTCTTCTGCGCCTCCGGGAACAGCTCCTCCGCGGGCTTCAGGCGGAACATATTGAAAATCACTTCCATGGCGGCAATGGGGTATTCCGTGGCCGCAAGGCCCTCGGATACTTTCTCGATGCTTACGCCGTAGTGGGCGATTTTCCCCTTCTCCACCAGCTTGTCCATCCCGGCAAAGAGGCTGTCCTTGTGGTAGACGGAGGTGGGAGTACAGTGGAGAAGCACCAAATCCAGCTGCTCCACCTCCAGCCGCCGGAGGCTGCCGTCAATGAAGGCCTCCATGTTCTCCGGGGTGTAGCCCTCGGCAACGTGGGGTTCAGGCCCCGGCCGCACTTGGTCACCACGAAGAAGTGCTCCTTGTGGGATTTTAAGAACTTTCCGATGGCCTTTTCGCTGTTGCCGTCGTTGTAAATATCCGCCGTGTCGATGAGATTGATGCCGCTGTCATAGCTGGCCTCCAGAATCTTCATGGCCTCGGCTTCATTGAAGGGGTCGCCCCAACGGGTGCCCAGCTGCCAAGTGCCCAGGCCGATTTCGCTGACCATCCGGTTGGTTTTTCCCAGTTTTCTCAGATTCATAAAAAATACGCTCCTTTTCCGATTTACAAAGTCGCTGGTTTTTGTTATACTCCGATTATATAAACACACCTGCAAAATCGCAGGTACGCACATTTCATTCAGATAGGGAAATTTATTTCACTATGGAGGCACATATGGAAAAAATAGAAGTTACCTGCGAGATGGAAGTGACTTTGAAAATGATTGGGGGCAAGTGCAAGCCTCTGATTCTGGAGCATCTCATCACCCACGGAACCCAGCGCTTCAGCCAGCTTCAGCGGCAGCTGCCCCAGGTATCCCAGCGGACCCTTACCAACCAGCTCCGGGAGCTGGAGGCGGACGGTCTTCTCACCCGCCGGGTCTATCCCCAGGTGCCGCCCCGGGTGGAATACACCATCACCCCCAAGGGTCAATCTCTAAGTGAGATTCTGGAGCTGATGTGCGCCTGGGGCGAGAAAAACATGGACAGCCGCTTCGTCCTGACCAATCCCCAGTGCGGTGGATCTGAATAATGGCGTATATTAGATGCAGGAGGTCTTTTATGGAGAGAAAAATGGTCACAAAGCAGGATATTCTTGAGGCATTGGAAAAAGTGGGAGTTTGCAAGGGGCAAGTGCTGATGGTACACACCTCTCTGAGCAGTCTTGGCTATGTCTGCGGCGGGGCCCAGGTGGTGATTGAGGCTCTTCTGGAAGGGGTTGGCAGGGAAGGCACTATCATGATGCCGACCCAGTCCTGGAAAAACCTGGACCCCGCCACCGGGGTTCACTGGGAGGTGTCGGAAAGCTGCTGGCCTTTGATTCGGGAAAACTGGCCTGCCTACGACAAAAATATCACCCCCACCAACACCATGGGGGCGGTTGCTGAGATGTTCCGCCAGTGGCCCGGCACTGTACGCAGCGACCATCCGGCCCGTTCTGTGGCAGCCTGGGGAAAGGAAGCGGCCTGGCTCACCGCAGACCATGACCTTTCCAATATTTTCGGTGACGGCTCCCCTGTGGGAAAGCTGTATGAACTGGACGGTCTGGTGCTGCTGATGGGGGTAGGCTATGACAAAAACACCTCATTGCACCTGGCGGATGTCCGGGCCGCCTATCCCGGCAAGCACAACTGTCTGGAGCACAGTGCAGTGATGGAGAACGGCCGCCGTGTATGGAAGGGCTACGAAACCCTTTTTGTGGACGGGGAAGATTTTTCCCCCATCGGCACCGCTTTTGAAAAAGCGTGTACCGTCCGCAAGGCAGCCCTGGGCAATGGAACTCTCCGGCTGATGAAACAGCGGGAGCTGGTGGATTTTGCCGTCCAATGGATAGAGAAAAACCGGAAATAAAAACCGCCCCCTTTCCCCCTTCCAAAGGGCGAAAGCGGGGTAGTTTTTCATTTCCCCATGCTCTTTTTCATCTCCCTTCCCAAAAGGCGGGTACCGGCATTGACAAATAGAAAATAAGGGGTAAAATTAGGGTAAGAGGCCGGGATTTTCCCGGAAAAGAGGCAAAAGAAGGAGGAATCGATATGAAAAAACGTTGGGAAATTCTGCTGGTGCTCCTGGTGGCGGCGGTGCTGCTGACAGGCTGCAAGGCCAAGGCACCCCAGGAAGCGCAGGAGGCCTGTGAAAGCTTCTTCGCCGCCTTCACCAGTCAGGACGAAGCCGCTCTGGCGGCGGTGCTGGAAGGCGGAGAGCTTTCTATGCCTGCCTCTCAGATGCAGCAGCTGATGGAGGAAAAGCTGGCTTTTTCCATAAAGGAGTCCAAAAAGGACGGGGACACCGTCACCATTTCCGCCGTCATCACGGCGGTGGATCTGGAGCAGGTGCTGCTGTCCCTGCCTGAGAGCGTCAACTCCCAGGAGACTGCCCGGGAAGCTTTGCTTGCGGCGCTGCAAAAGGAGGATGTGCCCAGAAAGGACTTTTCTGTGGAGGTGCTTCTGGTGCAGCAGGATGGCAAGTGGGTGGTACGGATGACCCGGGATCTGGCGGATGCCCTGCTGGGGGGCTACTACTCCATTCTGGATAAGCTGGCAGAGGAGGTAGGGGCATGAAAAAGCTTTGGAAAATCATGGCTGTGTGTTTGGCTGTGGTGCTGGCCCTGCCGCCCCTGGCTGTCCAAGGGGCAGAATCCCACCTTTCGGAGGTGGGAGAGCTGGCGGTATACATGGAGGGTCAGGGCACGGTGAAGGTGCCTGCGGTTTTGTATGACGAAGAAATCATTCTGGTCTCCCCGGAGACGGCGGCCAACCTCACAGGGGCGGAGCTATCCTGGGAATCGGACGAGGAATTTGTGCTGAACCGGGATGGCTATCTGGTGGCAGTGGAC
This sequence comes from Candidatus Faecousia excrementipullorum, assembly GCA_018712825.1. Lineage (GTDB taxonomy): Bacteria > Bacillota > Clostridia > Oscillospirales > Oscillospiraceae > Faecousia > Faecousia excrementipullorum. Next base: position 5,240 of record DVGG01000041.1, read on the forward strand.
ACTGCCTCCGGCAACATCCAGATTGCCCTGGCTCCGGAGGACGGGAAGGCCTATGGTCTGTATCAAGGCGAGAGCTTCTCCCTGCTGGTAAACCAGCGGGCAGTCTTTGCCCAGGAGGAGGTGCCAGCGGTGCCTCTGGAGCAGATTCTGTACCTGATGAATGTGCAATGGATTTGCGCCGACGACCGGGTGTATCTCTATCGCCCCAGGGAAACGGCGTGGAATGTGGCGGCGGACTATATCTCCATGTTCCAGTCCCTGCCCACCACCCCGGAGATTCTGGGAGAGTCGGTGGCGGACCATTGGGGCAACTCCTTCAAGTACGGCCTGCTGGCCTTTGCGGACGAGGTAAAATTGGGCTTTCTGATTCCCTTTGCCGGGGCGGAAATCTGGGAGGAGGGCAAGACCAAGGAGTCCCTGCTCACCCTGGCGAACCCCTGCGAAAATATTACGGGGGATTTGCAGCAGCAGGCCCAGATAAGCAGCGATAAATTCCTGGGGGACCTGGGGAAGCTGGCGTCGGACATTGGCCAGATGGGAGACAGCGGTGCCAAGGTGGCGGAAAAGCTGATCAAAAGCGTGTCCACCTGGTCCCAGGTGGAGCTGCCCTCGGATGTGTCCGACTTCTTCACCGGTGCCGACTATATGGGCAAGGTTGTGACGGCCTTCACCATTGCCGGCCGCTCCAACACCTGGACGGAGGGGTATCTTTCCCAGCTTTCCTATCTTTCGGAGGTGGAAGCCCCGGAATTTGGGGACTTCTGCCAGGTAATCAACCGGACCGCCGCCTCCCTTGCAGGGGAGTATGAAAACTACCCCTTCACCGCCGCAAAGGAAATCGGAAAAATCATTGCAGGAGCCCTGGGGGATGCTCTGGCGGGGAAAACCCCCTTTGGGAAGGCTGTGGAGGCTTACAATCTGGTTCACACCTTTGTGGCAGCCAATCTTCCCGCCGTACAGCTGGCGGAGCAGGCAGGAGACAACGCCTCCGCAGCCAAGCGCCTCAGCGACCTTTCCGCCCTGGTCTGGAACCAGTACGTCTCCGTCCTGGCAGACACCATCAATCTGGAAAGCCATGACTCCACGGAGGCCATTGCCCGGCTGCGGCTGGTGGGCTCTTTGCTGATGAACACCGCCACCCACAGCTATGACTCCCTTTACAGTGCCTGGAAAAACGAATATTTGGCCAAGAACCCGGAGGCCTCTGCCTCGGAGATTCTGGAAAAGGCCGGGGACACCATGACCATGGAGGAACTGGGACAGAAGCTGGTGAACGCCCAGACCTTCCTGACCCGGTGGGAGGAGACCTCCCAGTACGACCCAAGCCTGCTGCTCTACGGAGACATGCACAACCTTGCCAGCACCACCGTGGGTGCTTACCGGGAGAAAATCCCCCCGGAATATGTGAAATTTGTGGTGCTGCCGGTGTTCTCCTCCAACATTGCCCAGTACCAGGGGACGGTTTACACCCTGGGCAAAGCTCTGCCGGGGCTTACAGAATTTACCATGGCGCCCGGCTCCTATGACTACATCTGCGCCATCGGCTTCTACAAGAACCGGCTGTACTACGCCTGCAAAACCACCGGCACCAGCGAAATCAGCTCCGCCATCTATGTGTGCAACCCGGATGGCAGCGACCTGCAGCTGATTGCAGACGCCCCCGTGGGCTCCGGCAAGCCCAACTGCACCGCCTTCCTGATTCAGGATGACCGGCTGTACTATGGCTATTACGGAGAGGCGTACTATGACCTGACCACCGGAGAATCCGGGGAGTGCTGGGGGGACAAGGATATGGAGTGCGGCACACGCCTTGCCAGCCACCGGGACTCCTATCTGACCTACGCCCCCAACGGGCAGTACTACAAGGGCTACGGCACCATCACCTTCTACAACAAAGAGGACCAGACGGAGACGGTGATTTACGAAAACAGCCAGATGCCCTCCATCCAGATTCAGGCGGTAACAGAGGACTACCTGTACTTTACCACCATCCACAAAAACGGGATGAACTGCTCCCTGATGCGCCTGAATCTGCAAACCCTTCAGGCGGAGGAGCTGGATGTCCGTCCAGCTGTAGGCAGCGGCTACTACTTTGCCTGGTAAAATCCCCCCTAAAAACCCATACCCCCTCCTGTGGGATTGCTCCCATGGGAGGGGGTATTTTTCAGGGGGTGCCGGGGCCCAGGATTGGGAAAAGCACCTGGCGGAGCTTTTGGGCTGCCTTGCTCTGTCCATCATTGGTGGGGTGGAGGCGTGAGATACAGGAACGCAACAAGCAGAAGCCACCGCAAAAACAGCGTAAGAAATCCATTGACAGAGATAGCTGATAGGCATTGAAAAACCGCCGTTATGGTTTACCCACAGCGGCGGCATACATAGTTATTTACTGACTGCAAGCGTGATTTTCATATCTTGAACATTGATAAGTGTTTCTTTCTTACACTTCGGACAGTAGAGAGGAAAGTTTTTCATCTCGGTATCTTCTTGTATCTTTGTTCGGGTTTTATTACCACAAACAGGGCATAAAAGCCATTTCCTATCGTTCGTAACATCACCGCCTTTGATTTATTGATTAGTTGTGGACGATTTTTTCTTACAAATTGTGCTTGCTAAAATTTCCACAATTACTATTGTTCCGAGTATGCCCCACGGGATTATCCATGAAAGATTAGCGGGCATTTCAAAACGATAAAATGTCGCTATTCCAAGCATTATAGCTAATACCCCCATACCACTGCCCACAACTCTGCATAATCTTTTCTTATCATATCTTTGCTTTTTCTCTTTACTCGATGTATTGTAACCAGCGATTAAACAACTGCCTTTTCCAGCAAGTAAAAGTAGAGAAAATACAGCAAGCATAATAACAACAGCCCAGCATAACAATATTGGTGCATTCATTTTCATAACCTCCTATTCATCGTTCTCATGCTTGGCGTTATACTGTTTTTTTAGCTTATACACAACAAAAACAGATAT
>DVGG01000042.1 GCA_018712825.1 Candidatus Faecousia excrementipullorum
CACTTCTTCAAAGTACAAACCCGTGTGGAAAGGGGAAGGTTTTTTAGGGAATAGTGAAGAGGGAATAGGTAAGAAGTTCCGCAGGCTTTGCCTGCGGAATCCCCCCGCCTCGGCGGTGCCGAGGCACCCCCCTTTAGCAAGGGGGGCTTTGAGCCGCAGCTTCCAAAAGGGCCTGCCGGTCGTTGGGGAGCTGTTCCTGTTGGACTTGCTCCAGAAGGGCGTTCAGGGTCTTTCCCATTTGGGGTCCCGGGGTGTAGCCTAAGGCCAGCAGGTCTTTGCCGCCGATCGCTAAGTCCCGGAGGGTGAAGGCGGGGGGCTCCTGGAGAAGCTCCCGAAGAGCTTTCCGGGTCAGGGAGAAGTCCTCCGGCTGGGGAAGGCCTGTGCCTTTGGCGGAAAAATCCCCCTCCTGGAGGGTCAGGAGCTTTTCCACCAGCTCCGGGCCGTATTTCCCCATGCGCTTGCGGAGAATCTTCTTGTCCGGGGTCAGGGTGAGCATATGGTTTTCCACCAGGGTCTCCACCGCCTCCCGCAGAGCCGTGGGGGCTTTCAGGGTGGTGAGCACCTGGTGGGCAATCCGGCGGCTGGCCTCCGGGTGGCCGTAGAAATGGCCCTGTCCCTGGTCGTCCAGGGTGAAGGTCTGGAGCTTTCCCGTGTCGTGAAGCAGGGCTGCCCACCGCAATGTCAAATCCCGGGGCATCTGCCCCACCACATGGGCGGTGTGGGTATACACATCGTAGGCGTGGTGGCGGTTATGCTGCAAAAAGCCCACCATGGGGGCAAGCTCCGGCACTGCCTGGGTAAGAATCGGGCAGAAGGTGAGCAAATCCTCCCCCTTTGCCAGCAGAAGAATCTGGCACACCTCGGCATAGACCCGCTCCCGGGCAAGGGCGTGGAGGGTGGGCGCCAAAGAAACCATGGCGTTCATCGTCTCCGACCTGGGGGTAAGGCCGTACCGGAGGGCAAAACGCACGCCTCTTAGAATCCGCAGGGCATCCTCCCGGAATCGGGTTTCCGGGTCTCCCACGGTGGAAAGCACCCGGTTTTGCAAATCCTCCTGACCGCCGAAGGGGTCAGTCAGTCCGGCGGCGGGGCTCCAGGCCATGGCGTTGATGGTAAAGTCCCGCCGGGCCAAGTCCGCCTCCACCTGGGGGACAAACTTCACCCAACCCGGGTGACGGCTGTCCCGGTAGTCCCCTTCCCTGCGGAAGGTGGTGATTTCGTATACTTCATCCTGGAAAATCACCCCGATGGTGCCGTGCTTCTCTCCGCTGTGGATGCGGGGCAGGTCAGAAAACACCTGGCAGATTTCCGGCGGCTTTGCGCCGGTGCAGATGTCATAGTCGTGGGGCTGAATCCCCAGCACCCAATCCCGGACACAGCCTCCCACCACATAGGCAGGAAAGCCTGCCTTCTCCAGCCGCTCCAGGCAGAAGGCCGCCCCTTCCGGCAGCTTCATGGCTTTTCCTCCCGGGGCCGGGCAGGCCGCAGCCGCACCGACTGGATGATGGTGATAAAGTCAAACAGGCTCCACAGCCCCATGGCCAGGTAGAACAGCCACAGCCGGGTGTTCAGGCTGTAAATGCACAGCAGCAGCGCCCCCTGGTTGAAGAACACATACCACCGGAGCTTTCCCCCCAGCAGTTCCAGGCAGGTGCGGTGGTAGCAGGCCACCATGAGAAACACGGAGCCCAGCACCTGGAACAGGTAGTTTTGCAGCTGGGGCTCGGCGCTCCACTGGCGGTACTGGCTGATGAGGTGCGCCATGAGGTACACGGTGATGGCGACCATTTCAGAGGTGCGGGATTTGTTCCGCTGGGTCTGCTTCCAGCACAAAGACATGAGGCTCAGGGCCGCCAGAATCCCCAGCACACTGGTGATGGTCACGGCCAGATCCTGGGAGGAAAAAAGCTCCCCGAAGGAGGCCGCCAGAATCCCCACCCCTGCCAGCATCTGCCCCAGAAGGCCGATTCCGCTGGCGGGGGGATTTTTTCGGATGACACAGGCAGGATTGGGGGGGAAGCAGAACAGCAGCACCATCACCGCCACCGTCAGCACCAAAGAGAGGATATGGGCCGGGTGGGTGACGGAGAGGAGGTTCCTTCCGTCCAGTCCCGTGGCAAAGAGCCAGATACGAAGAAGAAGCCCCAGAAAGCCCGCCCCCAGGGGCAGCCAGGGATAGATGGGAAATCGGAATAAACGCTTCATACTTACACTCCCAGGTTTACAGAATTTCGAGAATCAGGTACAGTAGCCCCGTGATGACGGGCTGGTGGAGAAGGTAGACAGGCAAAGACCACTTCCCTAAGAGGGTAAAGAAGGCCAGCACCGGATTGGCGGGGTTTACCCGGGGCAGGAGGGTCTCCTTTTTCCGGTACAGCGTTTTCCCCAGGAAGGCGCCCACCAGGAAAAAGCCCAGGTTGGAAAGCAAGGGGAAATAGTCCGAGGAGGCAAAATCTCCGGGCACCAGTCCCAGAGGGAAAAGCCAGGGGAAGTCCACAACCACGTTGCCGGAAATCCACAGCCCCAGGACAGTCAGTCCCAGCCCCAAAAGCCCCAAAGCCCACACCGGAAGCCTCTTGAAAAGGGGCCACAACAGCATACAAACCCCCAGGCAGTGAAGCACCCCAAAATAGATGATGATGGACTTGTCCGCCATATTCAGAAAGTACATCCCGGCGGTGACGGCGGAGCAGATAAGGCCGCAGGCGAACACAATCAGGCCCCTTCGCACCGGGTGGGAACCCAGGGTGACGCAGATGCCGGAAATCAGCAGAAACAAGACCCCGCCCCACTGCTTGATGAGGTCAAACAGCTGGCTGTCCGCAAGAAAGGGCAAAGAGAAGAAGGTCTGCAAATCATAAATGAGATGGACAACCACCATCCCCAGAATACACACGCCCCGGAGCACATCCAGCTCCCAAATGCGTTTTTTCATATAGATCCTCCCGCAAGGTTTTCCCGGAGGAAAAGAATCCGGCGGTGCCGGTATTTTTTTATTATATCAGTCCCGGCGCTTAAAATCCAGCCCTATGACGGTCTTTTTTCCGGGAAGGGGGAAAAGATATGGGGGAGGACGGATTCGATTTGCATTTTCGCCGGAGGCATTTTGGGGAAATCAGGATTCTGCAACGGCCCATTCCTCACACCGTACCCCAAAGGCTCCCTTGCTAAAGGGAGCTGGCACGGCGTAGCCGTGACTGAGGGATTCACGGTAGGCACTTCCCCATGGTACAAACTTATGTGAAAACCTGCCAGCCTGAGGAATCCCCCCCGGTTTTGCCAGAGGCAAAATCACCCCCCTTTGACAAGGGGGGCTTATAGGAGCCTGTTGCGTATGAATTGGCTGTCTATGAATCACACGTTTTTGGTGGGAGAGGACGGATTCGATTTGCATTTTCGCCGGAGGCGAAAATGAAGGTATCCACCAGTGTTTGCACTGGTGGAAGCAACACCCCACCGGGGTGTTGCTCTGCTATGGGTTCGAATCCGCCCGACCAATACCCATACCACAAAAAAGACCAGTCCGTTGGACTGGTCTTTTTGTGGCAGGCTTGGCTGAAATGAATCTCAGAAACAATAATTAACTAAAAAACAGAATTGAAAGTTCGTAGAATATGGCGTTCTAATAAGTTTTTGAACTTTTTAAGCTAAGGAACCTCTGAATAAATCGTCTGCGGCTGAACAGCGGATCTTTTTCCCCATCCATGCAGAATGAAAAACAGGAAATACATACAGTATTCCGCTGTTTTCCATTCTTTTGTCTGAGGAAAAATCTCTC
>DVGG01000005.1 GCA_018712825.1 Candidatus Faecousia excrementipullorum
ATAGACCAAAGCCCCCCTTGCCAAAGGGGGGTGCCTCGGCACCGCCGAGGCGGGGGGATTCCCAGGCTCCGCCTGGGTACTTCTTACCTAATCACTCTTCACTATTCACTAAAAAACCTTCCCCTTTCCACATGGGTTCGTACTTTGGGAAAGTGCCTGCTGTAGAATCCCTCAGTCACGGCTAACGCCGTGCCAGCTCCCTTTGACAAGGGAGCCTTTGGGGTGCACAGACCAAAGCCCCCCTTGCCAAAGGGGGGTGCCTCGGCACCGCCGAGGCGGGGGGATTCCGTGGCCAAAGCCACGGACTTCTTCCCTATTCCCTATTCACTTTTCCCTAAAAAACCTTTCCCTTTCCACATTGGTTTGTACTTTGGGGAAGTGCTTACTGTAATCCCTCAGTCACGGCGAAGGCCACCGGGGGCTCCCCGGCCGTGCCAGCTCCCTTTCACAAGGGAGCCTTTTTTTGTTCTCTTTCCGGTAAAAGAAAAAACAGTAGGAAAACGGGAAAAAATATGCTATGATAAAAGGTAGTTTCCGGGAAAGGGAGGGATGGCTGTGCGGATACTGGGGATTGACCCGGGGTATGGGATTACGGGGTTCGGTCTGGTGGAGGCCCAGCGGGGGCAGACAAGGCTTCTTCATTGCGGCGCCATCACCACCCCGGCGGGGATGGACTTTCCTGCCCGGCTGGAGATTATTTACGAGGATATGCGAAAGCTTCTGGAGCTGGCAAAGCCCCAGGAGGTTGCCATTGAGGAGCTGTTTTTCGGGCAGAACGTGACCACCGGCATTGGGGTAGCTCAGAGCCGGGGGGTGATTCTTCTGGCGGTGCAGCAGGCAGGGCTTCCCGTCCACGCCTACAAGCCCATGCAGGTGAAGCAGGCGGTGGTGGGCTACGGTAACGCCACCAAGCATCAGGTGATGGACATGACCAGAAGGCTTCTGGGCCTTTCCCAGATGCCCAAGCCGGACGATGCCGCCGATGCCATTGCCATCGCCCTGTGCCACGCCCGTTCCAGCACATCCCTTCTGCGGCAGCAGGGGGCAAAAGGAGGATTCTAAGATGCTATACTATGTTTCCGGCAAGGTGACGGTGCTGGAGCCGGGGCTGGCGGTGATTGACTGCGGCGGCGTGGGCTACGGCTGCCGGGTCACTGCCTACACCGCCGCCCAGCTGAAGCTGGACAAGCTTGCCCGGCTCTACATCACCGAGTCTATCCGGGAGGATGCCTTTGATTTGTACGGTTTTATCAGCCGGGAGGAGCAGCGGTGCTATGAGCTGCTCACCTCCGTGAGCGGCGTAGGCCCCAAGGCCGCCATGTCCATCCTGGCCTCCGGCCCCCAGAACTTTACCCTGGCGGTGATGACCGGGGACGAAAAGCTCCTCACCGCCGCCCAGGGGGTGGGGAAGAAGCTGGCCCAGCGGATTATTCTGGAATTGAAGGACAAAATGGGAGGCGCCACGGAGCTGGACTTCTCGGGAGGCCCTGTGGCAGCGGCTCCTGCCCAGTCCGGCGGAATCGCCCTTGCCCAAGCCGCTTTGCAGGAGCTGGGCTACTCCCCGGCGGAGATTGCCGCCGCCTTGAAGGGTGCCGACCCCAAGGCTTCCACAGAGGAATTGGTACGCTATGCCCTCCGGGCCATGGTGATGAAAGGATAAGCTATGAGTTTGGAATTTTCTCAGGAGCTGGAAGCTCCCATTGTGACCACCGCCTTCACCCCCCAGGATGCCGGGGAGGTGGGGCTGCGCCCCCGGCTGCTGGCGGACTACACCGGCCAGGAGAAGGCCAAGGGGAATCTCTCGGTTTACATCGAGGCCGCCCGGCGGCGAAACGAGCCCTTAGACCACACCCTGCTCTACGGCCCTCCCGGCCTGGGCAAGACCACATTGGCCGGGGTCATTGCCAACGAGATGGGGGCAGGAATCCGGATTACCTCCGGCCCCGCCATTGAAAAGCCGGGAGACCTGGCGGCCCTTCTTACCAACCTGAACCCGGGGGACATTTTGTTCATCGACGAAATCCACCGGCTGAACCGGGTGGTGGAGGAGATTCTGTACCCCGCCATGGAGGACTTTGCCATCGATATTATTGTAGGCAAGGGCCCCTCTGCCAACTCCATCCGGCTGGATTTGCCCAAGTTCACCCTGGTGGGAGCCACCACCCGGGCGGGGCAGCTCTCCGCCCCCCTGCGGGACCGGTTCGGGGTGAGCCTGCGGCTGGAGCTGTATACCCCGGAGGAGCTGGCAAGAATCGTCAGCCGCTCCGCCGCCATTTTGGGCATGGAGATCGCCCCGGAAGGGGCCATGGAAATCGCCTCCCGGAGCCGGGGCACCCCCCGGATTGCCAACCGCTTCCTTCGCCGGGTGCGGGACTTCGCCCAGGTGATGGGGGACGGAGTGATTACCAAGGAGGCGGCAGACCTGGCCCTGTCCCGGCTGGAGGTGGACAAGCTGGGCCTGGACACCATCGACCGGCGGATGCTCACCGCCATCATCCAGAATTACGGCGGCGGCCCGGTGGGTCTGGAGACTCTGGCGGCCACCATCGGCGAGGAGGCGGTGACATTGGAGGACGTGTACGAGCCATACCTCATGCAGCTGGGCTTCCTCACCCGCACCCCCCGGGGCCGGTGCGTCACCGGACTTGCCTATGAGCACCTCCACATCCCCTACGAGGGCCAGCAGCAATTCTCCATCTGAAAAAAGAGCCTGTTGCAGTTTCGCAACAGGCTCTTTTTCATATTCCCCCAAAACGCTGTCGATTGAAAGTCTGAAAAAGCCCGATATCGCACCATAGAACGATACCGGGCGCAAAAAGGCTCCCTTGTCAAAGGGAGCTGGCGCCGGAGGCGACTGAGGGATTCACAGCTGGCACTTTCTCAAAAGAACAAACCCATGTGGAAACCTGCCAGCCTGAGGAATCCCCCCGCCTCGGCGGTGCCGAGGCACCCCCCTTTGGCAAGGGGGGCTTTGTCCTAAGCACCTACTGCACCGCGGTAACGATACCGGGCGCAAAAAGGCTCCCTTGTCAAAGGGAGCTGGCAAAAATCTTTGATTTTTGACTGAGGGATTCACAGCAGGCACTTTCCAAAAGTACAAGCCTATGTGGAAACCTGCCAGCCTGAGGAATCCCCCCGCCTCGGCAAGCCGAGGCACCCCCCTTTGGCAAGGGGGGCTTTGGTCTATGCACCTACTGCACCGCAGTAACGATACCGGGCGCAAAAAGGCTCCCTTGTCAAAGGGAGCTGGCAAAAATCTTTGATTTTTGACTGAGGGATTCACA
>DVGG01000043.1 GCA_018712825.1 Candidatus Faecousia excrementipullorum
GGCCTTCTGCGCCGAATACTTTATATTTTTCTATCCAATCGCACAGGGTTTTTGGAGATACTCCATACCTTTCAGAAATCCACTGGTTCCCCTTTCCCTCCCGGAGATGTTGCTCCACCATCCCAATCTTCGCTTCTGCTGTAAACCTATTCTTGCCCATAAAAATACCCCCCATAGTGTAGTCTCGAAATTTTTGTTATTTCGAGTGTCTACTCTATGGGGAGCATATCATCGAGAGATTCCCGGGGGTTCTTTGTTATTGAGGCTTGGCGTTGAAAATCACCCGGCTGCCGGTCCAGAGATTGGACAGGAACTCCACCTCGATGACCGTAGCGTCCACCGGAACCTCGAAGGTAACGGTGCCGGAGGTTTTCCGTCCGGAGGACAAGGTGGCACTGAGCATATCATCCCGGATATAGCACCCGCCGCAGCTCAGGCCGTCGGCATAGCAGTCAAAGTCATACACCGTAATATACTGGTCAGAGTCGCTGAGATTCTCAAATTCAAAGGTACAGGTAATGTACTGATACCCATCCTTTGGCTTCACAAACATATTGTCGCTGGTATAAATCTCGCAGCCCTTGTAAGTGATCTTCATATTGTCGGATTCCACCACATCCCCCACCTGGTGCGCATCCTGGGACGGCGTGGTATCCGGCTCATACTGGAAGCCCGAATCCTTCTCTCCCTCAAACAGGAAGTGGATTTTTTCCGAGCTGAGGAAGAAATTGGGGGTGTACTCCACCTCGATTTCCTGGGCGTTCTCCGGCACAGCAAAGCAGATATAGCCGGTGGTGCTCCGTCCGGGGGACAAGGTAGCGGAAAAATCCTCCTCATTCCAATAATGGGTTTCCGCTGCGTAGCCGTCGGCGTAGCAATCAAAGCTGAAAGAGGAAATGGAAATGTCCCCGGATTCTCCCCGGTTGGCAAAGGCAAATTGAAGGAAAATGTACTTCTCTCCCTCCTCCGGCTGAAGAATCTGATTTTCTTCTATGTAGTCTCCGCTGGCGATATAGACAATCTCCAAATCCCCATCCCGGAGAATGTCCCCCACTACATACTGGGTTTTCTCCGGTGAGGTGGTCTGTGTGGGCTGCGTTGTGCTCTCGTTTTCCGGGGAAGTCTGCCCCTGGGTGGTGCTCTGGGAATCGTCTACCTCCCCCACCTTCCTGGGGTTATCCTGGGTGGCAACAGCAGCAATAATCACCGCCACAATTACAGCCAGCACAATCCACTTTCCTTTTCCGCCCTTCACCCGTTTCCGGCAGTTGGGGCATACCTTGGCTGCATAGGGAATCTGGGTTTTGCAATGTTTACATAATTTCGTTTCCGGTGTTTCTTTCATGTTCAGCAAATCCTTTCTTTTTTATTTTGGGCCTCTCCCCTGCATTATAGGAAATATAAACAGCCTTTTGTTATGCTGGCGGCATAACAAAAGGCTGGAATTTTCGGATATTATGCAATGGAACCGAAGATGGCAAGGCCTATGAACAAAGATACAATACCCAACCCCCGGAACAAAATCTTCTGACTTTTCCGGGAGGCATACCGGGTAAAGGGGAAACGCTCCCACACATTCAGAAAATTGTGAAAGCAGAAAAATGGAATCACGGTGCTGAAAAGCACTGAAACCGTGTGGACTGCATAGCCCCAGGGCGGCGTTTTCAGGCTCATATAGGACTGCACCACAGCCATTCCTGCCAACAGGTACAGCAGTACCGCTCCAAAGGCCTGACCGCCCCTCCGGCTGCGAAAGCCGGGCAGCGTATCCAGCACCGTTTCCAGACCGGGCACACCACTTCCGGACAGCTGGTTCATCAGCTGGTCAATGGAGGAAAACCGCTTTTGGGCGTCAATTTCCACGCACCTGCGGACCACCGTCCCCAGCTTCCCCGGCGCCAGCCGTTCATTGGGAAACCGCCCCGTAAGCAGTTGGTTCAGAAGCACCCCAACAGCGTAAATATCCGTCCGGGCATCGCTCTGCAAAAATCCAAACTGCTCCGGAGCCGCATAGCCCGGCGTACCCATAATCACCGTATCCCTGTTTTTTTCCTGTGTAAAGGAGCGGACAATGCCAAAATCGATTATTTTGACAACGTTATCCGAGGAGATTATAATATTATTGGGATTGATGTCCCGGTGAACCAACCCCCGGCGATGAAGCTCCCACAATCCGAAACACACCTGGGTGCAGATGTCCCTGGCTTCCTCCTGGGAAAAGGTCTTACCCTCCTGGAGGAGTCCGGCAAGGCTTTGTCCCGAAACATATTCCGACAGCACGAAGGCAGTATCCCCCTCCTCCGTCACAAAAAGCACCGGAGCCAGGTTTCGGCTGTGGATAGACGCCAGGGTGTGGTAGTAGGACACGCAGGCCTGGGGAATCTCCTTTTTCACATACAGGGTATTTCTGGGGGGATAGATACACAGCCAGGTTCCCTCACTCAAGGCTGTCAAGGGTTGGAGATTCTCATAAATGTAGTCATAACGCAGCTGTGGATTCAAAATTTTTCACCCCCTGGGAGGTAAGATGTATGACCAAATCTACAAAGGATTTGCTGGAAACCATGGAAAAAAGCAGCAGCTATCGGGACTATCTGAAAGAGAACCAGGATCACCTGGAAAAGAACTTTATGAAGGTAGACCGGGTACTCTCCGCCCTGCTTCAGGAACGGCAGGCAAAAAAAGCGGATGTAATTGCCCGGGCCGGAATCGAAGTGCACTATGGCTACCAGATTTTTTCCGGCAGCAAGCTCCCCAGCCGGGACAAGCTGATTATGCTGTGCTTTGGATTTTCCCTCTCCCCGGAGGAGGCCCAGCAGCTGCTGAAACTCACCGGGTATCCCCCACTTTATGTGAAAGTGGAGCGGGACAATGCCATTTTGTTTGGCCTGCAAAAAGGACTGGATATCATCAGCATGAACAGTCTTTTGTATGAATTGCATTTGGAGCTGCTGGTTTAAGGAAGCTCTTACGAAAAACGCCGTCCCGAAGGACGGCGTTTTGGTTTGTGCTTTAATTACAGCAGGGTGGAGAAGTGCTTGATGGTGCGGACCATCTGAGAAACATAGGAGTTCTCGTTGTCGTACCAGGAAACAACCTGCACCTGGGTCTTGCCGTCGGGCAGAGCGCACACCATGGTCTGGGTGGCATCAAACAGGGAGCCGAAGCGCATGCCGATGATGTCGGAGGAAACGATCTCGTCCTCGTTGTAGCCGAAGGACTCGGTAGCTGCAGCCTTCATGGCAGCGTTGATCTCTTCCTTGGTCACGCTCTTAGCGCACACAGCGTTCAGGATGGTGGTGGAGCCGGTGGGGGTGGGAACACGCTGAGCAGCGCCGATCAGCTTGCCGTTCAGCTCGGGGATAACCAGGCCGATAGCCTTGGCAGCGCCGGTGGAGTTGGGAACGATGTTCACAGCGCCAGCGCGGGAACGACGCAGGTCGCCCTTTCTCTGGGGGCCGTCCAGGATCATCTGGTCGCCGGTGTAAGCGTGGATGGTGCACATAATGCCGGACTCGATGGAAGCCAGGTCATTCAGAGCCTTAGCCATGGGAGCCAGGCAGTTGGTGGTGCAGGAAGCGGCGGAGATGATGTGGTCGTCCTTGGTCAGGGTGTTGTGGTTTACGTTGTAAACGATGGTGGGCAGGTCGTTGCCAGCGGGAGCGGAGATAACAACCTTCTTGGCGCCGGCGTCGATATGAGCCTGAGCCTTAGCCTTGGAGGTGTAGAAGCCGGTGCACTCCAGCACGACATCCACGCCCAGCTCGCCCCAGGGCAGCTCGGCAGCGTTGGCCTTAGCGTAGATGGTGATCTTCTTGCCGTCCACAACGATGTGGTCCTCGCCAGCCTCAACAACATGGCCCTGAGCAGCGTAATTGCCCTGGGTGGAGTCGTACTTCAGCAGGTGAGCCAGCATCTTGGGGGAGGTCAGGTCGTTGATGGCAACAACCTCGAAGCCCTCAGCGCCGAACATCTGACGGAAAGCCAGACGGCCGATACGGCCAAAACCATTGATAGCAACTTTAACAGACATTATGATTTCCTCCATTTTAGTACTTGCCGCCGAGGCGGCATGATAGATTGGAAAACGCAGGGTTTTAATGCCCCATACAGCCATATTATACAATAACAAAATCAGGATGTAAAGAGGCTGTTTTGGAAAAAGTGGGGTAATTTGAAAATAATCCTTAAATCCCAGGGAAAATCAGGGAGCGACTTTCCATCCTTCCCGGCGGAAAAAGGCGGCAATTTCCTCCTTGCCTGCCGGGACATTTCCCTGGTACCAGCCGGGTTTTCCGCCCCCTCTGGCTCCCAGGTTTTCCTTCAGGGCTTTCCCCAGGGCGGTGGTCACCTCCGGCTGGGCCGTCAGGCACAGGCTGTAGCCGGCGCCCTCCTCCCCGGAAGCCACCGCCGCCTGGGGACAGGTCTTTCCCAGCACCTCACACAGCTGCCGCACCTGCCCCGGCTCCAGATTTTCGGCAAAATAAAGGACAGAAGATTCCCCCTGATACTCCCGGGCGATGGCGGCAAACACCTGCAGCTGGAGTCCATTGGCACGGAAGCGCGCCTCCTCCAGCTGGCGGTTCATCCGCCAGGCTGCCTCTCCTGTTTCCAGGAGCTTGGCGGAGAAGGCCTGGGACACCTGCTTGTTCTGCTCGTAAATCCGGCAAAGGTACAAAACCGCCCGGCCGCCGCAGAGCAGCTCCATCCGCACCCCCTGGTGGAATTTTACCGAGGAGAGGAGCACCACCAGGCCAATCTCCCCGGTGAATGCCACATGGGTGCCGCAGCAGGCACAGCTGTCCACCCCCGGCACCTCCACAATCCGCACCGGCCAGGGCAGGGCCTTTTTGCTCCGGTAGGAAACCTTCGGCAGCTCCTCCGGGCTGGGGTACCAGCACTTTACCGGCAGGTTCTTCCAAATGGCGGCGTTCACCTCCTGCTGGATGTCCGGCAGATCTTCCGGGGGGATGGGGCCGTCAAAATCAATGGTAATCACGTCCGCTCCCATGTGAAAGCCCACATTGTGGTAGCCGTACCGCCGGTGAATCACGCCGCTGACCAGGTGCTCTCCGGAATGCTGCTGCATCAGGTCGAACCGCCGCTCCCAGTCGATGGTGCCTGTCACCTCCGCCCCCGGTATCAGGGGGGCGTCACACAGGTGGAGAATCTCCTCCCCGGCCTCCTGCACCGACAGCACCCGGGCCTCCCCCAGGGTGCCGGTATCGCTGGGCTGGCCGCCCCCTTCGGGATAAAAGGCAGTCTGGTCCAAAGTCACTTCCCAGCCCCCCTTCCCTTCCCGGCAGCCGGTGACCCGGGCGGTGAAGGTTCTTTGGTGGCAGTTTTCATAATATAACTTTTTCGCTTCCATATTCCTACTCCTGGCTTGTTTTCCCCATTGTACCACAGATAACGGCAGTTTGCAACGAGGCAAAAACAGGATAATGTCGATGAGTTTTTCAGGACTCATAGCTTGTTTCGTGGTTTTTCTGAAATTTTTAGAAGTAAAATTACCATACAAAACCACCAAGGAGGCAGGCCCATGCAGTGCCAGAAGCTAAAAACCTATATGGAGACGGGACGGGTGGTATTTTTGCCGGCCAAGGCCATTTTGCCCAATCCCGCTCAGCCCAGAAAAATTTTTTCCGAGGAGGCGCTGGAGGATCTGACCCAGAGTATTCAGCGCCATGGAATTCTCCAGCCCCTTTCCGTCCGGCGGGTGGGGAGCAACTATGAACTGATTGCCGGAGAGCGGCGGCTCCGGGCCGCCCAGCAGGCAGGTCTCAGCGAGGTGCCCTGCCTCATTATGCGGATGGACGACAAGGAATCGGGGCTCACCGCTCTGGTGGAGAACCTGCAGCGGCAGGATTTGGATTTTATCGAGGAGGCCCAGGGCATCCGGTGTCTTATGGAGCGTTGGAACTTCACCCAGGAGCAGGCGGCCCGGGCTTTGGGGAAAAGCCAGAGCGCCATCGCCAACAAGCTGCGGCTGCTGCGGCTGGGTCAGGGGGTGCTGGAGGCCATCCGGGAAGGGGGACTGACGGAACGCCACGCCCGGGCCCTTTTGAAGCTGCCCACGGATGCCCAGCGGATGAAAGCCATCTCCGTCATTGTCCAACTGGGGATGAGCGTAGCCCGGACGGAGCGGTACATAGAGGGACTTCTGGAGGAGCCCCAGCCCCCCAAGCCCAAAATCAATGTGGGGGCGTTTTTGTCCAATCTCAATCAGTCCCTGGCTAAAATCCAGCTCTCCGGAATCCCGGCGGTTTCCGAACGCCGGGAGACGGACAGCCAGATTGTGCTGACCATCACAATCCCTAAAAATGGTTAGTTTGCACAAATATTTTCTTGACACCCCTTTATATTCTGTTATACTGAATATAGAGGTATCCATAAAGAGATGTGGAGGTGTCCTATGAAAAAGTCCGTGAAAATTTTGATCGGTATTCTTATCGCCATTGTGGTGGTTGTGGGGCTTTATTTTGGCCTGAATGCCCTCTTCCCCCAGCCCAAACAGGTTTCCATGGAGCTGGAGGCCGTCATGATTCTGGAGGACGGAACGGAGTATCCCTGCACCGTGACCATACGGGGACGACTGTGGGAGAAAAGCACCAAGGGTGTGGCCGCAGGCCTGCACACCATAGACCCGGAAACTGATGGGATTTACATTGACGGGGCATTTATGACCGGTTACTTCCTCTTCTACCCGGAGGAGGACAACGGCTGGGTGCTGGGCTGTGATAAGGGGCTTTTGTATCTGAACCGGGACTTTTCCCAGTTCGGGGCAGAGGTGGACGCCCATGTTATCCGCCAGGAGCTTCCCCGCCAGACCGCCCATGTGTTCCTAAAGTCCATGACCGAGGCGCAGCGGCAGGAAGTACTTACCCTGTTTGCCCGGTAATCACAAGTCCGATAAAAAACATGGTCCCGGATTGGGACCATGTTTTTTACACATTTCTTCATAGAATCGGGAATAAGGCTCCCTTGTCAAAGGGAGCTGGTACCACAGGCATCTGAGGGATTCCGCAGCAGACACTTTCTGAAAGTACAGCCCTATGTGGAAAGCTGGAGGCCTGCAAAATCCCCCCGCCTCGGCAGAGCCGAGGCACCCCCCTTTGGCAAGGGGGGCTTTGGGTGCTATGCTTTTCGCTGGTACAGGCACATCTGATAGGAAATGCCATTCTCCTGTCCCTCTTGCAGCACCTGGGTCAGCTGCCAATCGGGGCTTTCTTCCAGGTTGGGGAAGAAGGTGTCGCTTTTGGGGCAGGCGCCGACCCGGGTGACATAGGCTCGGGCGCAGTAAGGAAGCAGCTGCTTATACACGCTGCCGCCGCCGATGACCATGGCTTTGTCTGCCGTGGCTGCAAGCTGAGCCGCCTCCTGGGGGCTGTGGCAGGTGACCACCCCCTCTATGGGCTCGGGGTTTCGGGTCATCACCACATTCACCCGGTTGGGCAGGGGCTTGCCTCCGGGGAAGTCCGCCAGGGTTTTCCGGCCTACAATCACCATGGCCCCTTTGGTCATCTCCCGGAAGAATTTCCGGTCTGCCGAGAGGGCGATGGGCTGGGTGCCGTTGCAGCCGATGCCCCAGTCCTCATAAACCGCTACAATCAGTTCCATAGGCCCACCTCAGATTGCCATGGGGATGTCAAAGGGAAAATCATGGTATACATAATTTTCCACCTGGAAGCTGTCCTTGGTAAAGGCGTAAAAGTCCGTAATGCCGGGGTCCAGGGTCACCTTGGGTGCCGGGAGGGGTTCCTTTTCCAGCATGGCCTTCACCGCCGGGATGTGCCGGTCATAGATGTGGCAGTCGGCAATCACGTGAACCAGCTCGCCCGCCTTCAGCCCGGACACCTGGGCAAACATCATCAGCAGCATGGCATACTGGCACACGTTCCAGTTGTTGGCGGTGAGCATATCCTGACTTCTTTGGTTGAGGATGCCGTTGAGGGTGTCCCCGGTGACATTGAAGGTCATGGAGTAGGCGCAGGGGTACAGGCTCATATCGTGCAAATCCTGGAAATTATAGAGGTTGGTGAGAATCCGCCGGGAGGCGGGGTTGTGTTTCAAATCAAAAAGCACCCGATCCACCTGGTCAAACTCTCCCTCCGGGTACCGGTGCTTGATGCCCAGCTGGTAGCCGTAGGCCTTGCCGATGGTGCCGTCCGGTCTTGCCCACTCGTCCCACACATGGCTGCCCAAATCCGCAATCCGGTTGGACTTCTTCTGCCAGATCCACAGCAGCTCGTCCAGGGCGGACTTCCAGTAGGTGCGGCGCAGGGTCATAATGGGAAACTCCTCCTGGAGGTTGTACCGGTTCACCACGCCGAATTTCTTGATGGTGTGGGCCGGGGTGCCGTCCTCCCAATGGGGGCGGACCTGCTGGTTTTCGTCGGAATAGCCGTGCTCCAGAATCTGACGGCAGGTTTCCATATACAAAATATCTGCCTTACTCATGGGGGTTCTCCTTTTTTGATATTTTATATAGGATACCACATTTTATAAAAATTTCAAAGTGCTATCTTGAAAAAAAGCAGCAAATGGGATACCATAGACTTACCAACAAAAAGGAAGGAAAGAACAAATTATGCCTGACTATATTGTAAATCTCTGGGACAAGCTGGCCCATTTTCTCGCCAGCGAGCTGCTTCCCTGCCTGCTGCTGGCACTGATCGGCATTGCGGTGGTGCGGCTGATTCTGAAATTCGTAAGCAGGCTTCTCGCCCGCACCAAGCTGGAGCCTGCCGCTGCCCGGCTGGTACGCTCTGTTTTGCAGGCGGTATTGTACCTGCTGGTGTTCCTCATTGCCGCCCCGGTGATTGGGGTGGATGTGACCAGCCTGGTGGCTCTGACCAGTGTGGTCACCCTGGCCATTTCCCTGTCCCTCCAGAACGCCCTGACCAATGTGATTGGCGGCTTTAACCTGCTGTATACCAAGCCCTTTGTGGTGGGGGACTTCGTGGAGATCGCCACCAAATCCGGCACGGTGCTGGAGGTGGGCCTGACCTACACCCGGCTCCAGACGGGAGATAACAAAATCATCTCCATCCCCAACAGCGCAGTGGTAGCCACGGACATTGTGAACTACTCCGCCGCCGGTACCCGCCGTATCGACATCTCCGTCACCGCCTCCTACGATGCCCCGGCGGCAACGGTGAAGGAGGCACTTCTGAAGGCCGCCCAGGTTCCCGGAGTGCTGGAGGACCCGGCTCCCATGGCAGCCCTGGAGAGCTACGGCGACAGTGCCATCGGCTATGTGCTGAAGGTCTGGTGCCCGGCGGAAATCTACTATGACACTCTGTACCAGATTAACGAGAACATCAAGCTCCGCTTCGACGAAGCCGGCGTGGAGATGACCTATCCCCACCTGAATGTGCATCTGGATAAGTAAATGAAAATGCCCGGACGAGGTTGCTCCTCATCCGGGCAATCTTTATGGGTTGCAGACGGAATTAAAGAAATGGTACAGGGGCCGCAGCTCCCGGAAGAGCTCTGCCACCCGGTCTTTCAGCTCCGGGCCGAAAACCGCCTCGGACATGGGAATCTGGGTGTCGCAGGCGATTTCGCTTTTGAAGGCCAGGTAGGGTGCCAGCTCCGGAATGTCCGTCTGCACCTTGGGGCGCTTGTAGGGGGTGGCAGTCAGCTCCAGGCCGGTATTTTCCCGGAGGGTCTGCACCATCTCCAGGAAAGGCCGGGGCTCTGCCAGCAGGCGCTGGCGGTAGACCTCCTGGGTGGCAGGCTTTGGCTTCCACAGAAAGAAGCCGTAGCTCACCCGCTCCGGCACGATTTCAAAATACAGGCAGGGATTCTCCCCCTCCCAGGGGCCGGGGCGGCGGATGCTCAGCCACAGCCCTTCCTTATAGGGCAGAGGGTGGTGGAGCCGGGCATCCCGGTAAATCCGGCTGACCTTCAGGAAATTCCCCGGCTCCTGGGCAAAGGGCTGGAACAGCTCCGCCCCCAGGGCCTTCATGGGCTCGTATAGATACTTTACATAATCTTCCTTGTGAGCGGTGAACCACTCCCGGTTGTTATTCATCCGGATTCCCCAGAGAAAATCCACGGTTTCCGGTGCAAAGCCTTGAAACATTGTATTGCCTCTTTCTTGGTATATTTCCTATATCATACACAAAATCCCCGGAAAATGCAATGAAAAAACCTGCCCCTCATAAAGGGACAGGTTTGAATTCCATGAAAAAGGCAGCCAGGCATTCTGCGTGGATGGCGAAAAAGATAAGCTTTCCAGCCGCAGACGATTTATTCAGAGTTTCCTTAGCACCTGTTGTATAATGCGGATTGTGGCTTTTATGCGGTATTGCCTTAATTCCAACGCTGGTGACCGGCGTAGCCTGGGCCCAAGTGCAAAGGTCGCACAGAAATTGCAGCAGGAGTTTCCGTGTAATGTTATCCTTAAAATCGGGAACGGGGATTTCTTCCCGCTGCGATTCTTTGAAATAGGGAAACTCTGATGAAATCGGCAAGAGCTGGAAGCGAGAGATTTTTCCTCAGACAAAAGAATGGAAAACAGAGGAATACTTTTTGTATTTCCTGTTTTTCATTCTGCATGGATGGGGAAAAAGATCCGCTTTCCAGCCGCAGACGATTTATTCAGAGATTCCATAGTGCATCTCCTCCATAGCCGTCCACCTCTGTCACAGAATTCCCATCCGCTGTGCGATCTCGATATTGACTTTGAGCACATTGACAGTCTCCTCGCCAAAGACGCCAAAGACTTTGCCCTGGGTATTTT
>DVGG01000044.1 GCA_018712825.1 Candidatus Faecousia excrementipullorum
AGCGAGAGATTTTTTGTCAGACAAAAGAATGGAAAACAGGGGAATACTGTATGTATTTCCTGTTTTTCATTCTGCATGGCTGGCGAAAAAGATAAGCTTTCCAGCCGCAGACGATTTATTCAGAGGTTCCCTGTGACAGGGCCGCCAGGAAGGCCTGGGGATGGTCCTTATGCCACCAGTGCATCCGGGACACCGCCACCGGGGCGGTGACAACGCCCTCGCCCCAATGCTCCTGGGTGTTCGCTTCCAGGAACGAATCCGTTGCCCCACGGACGTAGAACCGGAGGGGCTCCTGGTTGACGGCCTCCACCACCGGGCCGTAGGGTACATAGAAGGGCTTGCCGGAGAGCACGTCAATGCAGTCCTGCAATACATTGTATGCGGTGGGGTACCGTCCGGCACCCTGACCGTAGAAGCTCATCCGCTCCGAGGCGGAGCCGATGAAAGTAATCAGATTGTAGTTGGAAGGCACCGCCGCCTCCAAAGAGCCCTGGGGGTACAGGGTGGGCTGGACATAGGCGCTGATGCCGCTCTCCGTCCGCCGGGCGCAGGATACCAGCTTGCACACAAGACCGTGAGCCTGGAAGGCCGCCACGTCCTGGGGGCCAATCCGGGCAATGCCGGAGACCGGCACGGAGTCCTTATCCATGGTGACCCCGAAGGCCACGTTGGCGGACAGCAGAATCTTGTGCCAGGTGTCGATGCCCTCCACGTCGGTGGCAGGCTTTGCCTCGGCGTAGCCCAGACCCTGTGCCTGCTTCAGTGCCTCGTCGTAGGAAAGGCCGGTGCGGTGCATGGCGTCGAGAATGTAGTTGCAGGTGCCGTTCATAATGCCCCCCACTTCCTGGATGGTCTGGCTCCGCCGGGAGCGCTCCAGCTCCGACAGCCAGCCGATGCCGCCGCCCACCGCCGCAGTACAGCGGAAGCTCAGGTTCTTCTCCTGGGCCAGGGGCACAAGAATGTCGTAGAAGGTGGCAACGAGCGCCTTGTTGGAGGTGACGATGTTCTTGCCGGCCTCCATGGCGGCCTTCACAAACTCGAAAGCCGGGTGCAGTCCCCCCATGGCCTCCACCACCGTATCGATGGAAGGATCCTTCAGCACATCCTGAAAATCCCGGGTCACCTGGGCATCGGGCAAAGTAATGTCCTCCAGACATACCACCTTGGCCACCTGCATATCCTGGCGCATTCGAGCCAGCTCATAAACGCCCTTGCCTACAACGCCAAAACCAAGCAGTCCGATTTTCATAATTTCTGAATCCTCCCTATCTGGTGCCTCTTGGAAAAACAAACGTTCTTCCGCAGAAAACACTTGCCTTTTTACCGGAAACAGTATATCATATACCTACGCAAATTGCAATAGTATCAAAAAAAACAAGTATATTCCGGGGAAACCCGGGATTTTGTGCATACAGCCGGAAAAATACGCTGCTTTTCAAGGAGGATTGTTATGTTCTGTCATTCCACGAGAGATGAGAGCCTCCGGGCGGACTGCGCCCGGGGGGTGCTGGAGGGTCTGGCGCCGGACGGCGGGCTTTATGTGCCGGAGGAAATTCCCCAGGTGGACGCCAGGGCCTGGGTAAATCTCCCCTTTCTGCCCCTGGCCACCCAGGTGATTTCAGCCATCCTTCCCGGAATTTCCTCCATGGAAAGCCTGGTGGAGAGAGCCTACACCGGCAAGTTCTCCTCCCCGGAGGTGACCCCCACGGTGAAAGCCGGGCCTTTTACGGTGCTGGAGCTGTTCCACGGCCCCACCAGCGCCTTCAAGGATGTGGCCCTTTGCATGCTCCCCCAGCTTCTCACCGCCGCTAAGGCCCAGAAAGGGATGAAAGAGGACATTCTCATCCTCACCGCCACCTCGGGGGACACCGGCAAGGCGGCTCTGGAGGGCTTCCGGGATGTGCCGGGGGTGAAAATCTGCGTGTTCTATCCGGAAGGCGGGGTCTCTCAGGTGCAGGAGGCCCAGATGGTGACCCAGGAGGGGCGCAACGTCTTTGTGTTCGGGGTGAAGGGCAACTTTGACGATGCCCAGTCCGGGGTGAAGCATATCTTTGCCGCCGCTGATCACCGCCGCCTTTCCACCGCCAACTCCATGAACTTGGGGCGGCTTGCCCCCCAGATTACCTATTATTTCAAGGCCTACGGCGACCTTTTGAAGGGGGGAGAGATTGCCTGGGGTCAGAAGGTGAACTTCTCCGTCCCCACCGGCAACTTTGGAGACATTCTGGCAGGGTACCTGGCAAAGGAGATGGGATTGCCTGTGGGAACGCTCATCTGCGCCTCCAACGAAAACAATGTGCTGACGGATTTCCTGGCCACCGGCACCTATGACCGCCGCCGCCCCCTGCACAAGACCATCTCCCCCTCCATGGACATTCTCATCTCCTCCAATTTAGAGCGCCTACTGTACTTTGTGAGCCGGGACACTTCTCTTGTAAAAGACCTGATGGAAAAGTTAAATCAGGAGGGTCACTACACCCTGCCGGAGAGCCTCATGGCGAAAATCCAGGCCCAATTCTGGGGCGGCTGGTGCAGTGATGAGAAGGGGAAGCAGGTCATTTCCCGGGTTTATGGGGACTATGGCTATCTCTGCGACCCCCATACCGCCGCCGGCTGGGCGGCGGCGGAGGAGTACCGGGGAAAAACCGGGGACGAAAATCCCCTGGTGGTGCTCTCCACCGCCTCCCCCTACAAGTTCCCGGAGGCGGTGCTCTCCGCTCTGGGAGAGGCCGCCCCGAAAGATGGCTTTGCCGCCCTGGCACAGCTCCATGGCAAAACCGCCGTCCCCGTCCCTCGTAACCTTCTGGGACTGGAGCAAAAGCCCCGGCTTCACACCCGGGTGATTGGAAAAGATGAGATGCTTCCCACCGTTCTGGGACTGTAAGGAGAGATAATGTGAGCAAAGTGACCATTCGGGTGCCGGCCACCACCGCCAACCTGGGGCCGGGGTTTGACGCCTTCGGCTGCGCCCTGAGCCTTTATACCTATGTGACCTTCGAGGAAACGGAAGCCGGGCTGGAGATTACCGGCTGCGACGAGAGCTTCACCGGCCCGGACAATCTGGCCTACACCGCCTACTGCGCCGTGATTTCCTCCTTGCAGGAGGAAATCCGGGGGGTGAAAATCCACATCGATTCCCAGATTCCCGTGGGCCGGGGCCTGGGCTCCTCCGCCGCCTTGCTGGTGGCAGGGGCGCTGGGTGCCAATATTTTAAGAGGAAACAAGCTGTCCACGCAAGGGCTTCTCAACATCACCAACGCCATGGAGGGCCATCCTGACAATCTGGCTCCCGCCTTTTACGGCGGCCTTACCGCCTCCATGGTGGACAAGGGCCTGCCGGTGACGGTGAATTTCCCCCTGCACCCTCAGTGGCAGTTCCTGGCCCTGGTGCCGGACTACCCCCTCTCCACCGCCCTTGCCCGGGAGGTGCTGCCGGGGCAGATTCCCAGAGCCGATGCGGTGCACAACATCGCCCACGGCGCATTGGTGCTGAAAGCCCTGGAGCTGGGGAACGAGCAGCTTCTCCGCACCGCCATGCAGGACAGGCTCCACGAGCCTTATCGGAAAAATATGATTGAAGGCTACGAGAAAATCGCCGCCCTGGTGCGGAACCTGGGGGCCGCCTTCTGCCTCAGCGGCGCAGGCCCCACCATGCTGTGCATCACCCGGGACGACACCCTCCGGGAGAAGCTGGAAGCAAAGCTTCCCACCCTCTCCCAGTCCCACCCCCAGATTCTCCCCCTCCACGTGGAATTTCAGGGTGCTTGTCAGGTTTGACAAAGAATACACAGACCCCCGGTATGCAAAAAGCATACCGGGGGCACCGCCCATACCGGGCGTAAAAAGGCTCCCTTGCCAAAGGGAGCTGGCAAAAATCTCTGATTTTTGCCTGAGGGATTCACAGTTGGCACTTCCCTAAAAGTACAAACCAATGTAACAAGGTACAAGCCCTATAGCTCCCTCCGGGAGGGAGCTGGCACCGTAGGTGACTGAGGGAGCCTGCGGGCGGTGTAGTTGGAGTTTGCTTTTGGGTTGGTACTTGATAGAGGTTATCGACGCCCCACTTTCCACCGCAGTAACGATACCGGGCACAAAAAGGCTCCCTTGCTAAAGGGAGCTGGCACGGCGCAGCCGTGACTGAGGGATTCACAGTTGGCACTTTCTTAAAAGCACAACCCAATGTGGAAAAGGGAAGACTTTTTAGGGAATAGTGAAGAGTGATTAGGGAAGAAGTACCCAGGCAGTGCCTGGGTATCCCCCCGGTTTGGCTTCGCCAAACCACCCCCCTTTGGCAAGGGGGGCTTTGGTGCGCTGCCTCGATTTCCACCCGGTAACGATACCGGGCTTTGGAGGGGCAGTAACGATTTGCTAAAGATTACCGTGCGCATTGGATGCGGGCACTGCCCGCCGTGCGCATTGCCACCGGGGGCACCCCGGAGGCTCCCTTGCCAAAGGGAGCTGGCAAAAATCTTTGATTTTTGACTGAGGGATTCTACAGCAGGCACTTTCCGATAGTATAAACCTATGTGGAAGCCTGCCAACCTGCGGAATCCCCCCGGTTTGGCTTCGCCAAACCACCCCCCTTTGGCAAGGGGGGCTTTGGTTCGTGCGTCTATTTCCACCGCAGTAACGATACCGGGCGGGTCAGGGAAGTAACGAATCGTAGAAAGCCACCGTGCGCATTGTCCGCGGCGACTCGCCGCTTATTCGATTTCCAGGCGCTTGGATTCGGGGAGGGCCTGCTGCTTCTTGGGGAGGGTCAGGGTGAGGACGCCGTTGTCGTACTTGGCCTTGATGCCCTGGGTGTCCACGGCGCTCATGTCAAACTGACGGGCGTACTGGCCGTAGGAGCGCTCGCAGCGGATGTAGCTGTCCTTCTCCTCCTTGTGCTGGGACTTCCGCTCTGCGTTGATGGTGAGGACGTCGCCGTTCAAGTCCAGATGGATGTCCTCTTTCTGGAAGCCGGGCAAATCCGCCTCCAGCAGATAATGGTCGCCCTTGTCCTGGATGTCAGTCTTGAACTCCGCCAGGTCGCTGCTGCGGAAGAAGCTGCCAAAGGGATCAGCAAAGAAATTCCGCTCCAGTTCCTCCATCTCCCGGAAGGGGTTGTAGTTGCTCACGCTGTTGTTGTGATTTCTTCTTGCAAGTTCAAACATAATAATGCCTCCAAACAAAATTTAAGTTTTTCGTCGGTCCTTGTCTGGCTGCGGTCGGGCTGACGTCTGCCGCCTTCTGTGCCTGCCTTTCAGCAGGTGCGGAAACCTTCCATTGGGAATCACCTTGTTTCCTTTCTCTTTTCAGTTATTACCATACCCCCCAAAATCGGTTTTTCTGTGGACAATTCGTGAACAAACCGTTAATTTTAGCACTTTCATAAAAAGAGTGCTAAAGCCTTGGGAAGCAAAGCGCCCTGCCAAGAATCGGCAGGGCGTTGGGTTATGCTTCGGAAGATTCCTGATTTTCGGAAGTCTCCGGGGTTTCCTGGGCGGCGGGGGTTGTCTCCCCTTCCCGGTTTACATAGGTCATCAGTTCCTCGCCGGTGATAGTCTCCTTACTGAGAAGATACAAAGATACCTCGTCCAGCAGGCTCCTGTGCTGCCGCAGAAGCTCCTTCACCTGCTCCAAAGCGGTGCTCAGCATCTTCTGCACCTCCCGGTCTACCAGAGCCGCAGTTTCCTGGGAGCAGTCCAGATAGGTCTGGGTTTCCAGGTACTGGTGGCTGACGGAGCCGGGGGCCATCAGGCCCAGGGCCTTGCTCATGCCGTACTGGGCCACCATATTCTTGGCCAGGGCGGTAGCCCGCTGGATATCGTTGGCGGCGCCGGTGGTCTGCACCCCGAACACCACCTCCTCGGCGGCCCGGCCGCCTACCAGGGTGCGCAGCTCCGTCTGCAGCTCCTGGAGGGTGTGGAGGTACTTCTCCTCCTCCGGCATCTGCATGGTGTAGCCCAGAGCGCCGGTAGTGTGGGGCACGATGGTGATTTTGGACACCGGCTGGGAGTGATTCTCCAGAGCCGCCACCAGGGCGTGACCCACCTCGTGGTAGGCAACGATCCGCTTTTCCATGTCGGTAAGCACCGTGTTCTTCTTCTCCGTGCCGGCAATCACCGTTTCAAAGGACACCATCAAATCCTCCTGATTCACGGCCTTGCGCTTGTGGCGCACCGCCCGGAGGGCTGCTTCGTTTACCAGGTTGGCAAGATCTGCACCCACCGCACCGGCGGTAGCCTGGGCAATCTTCCGCAAATCCACATCCTCGGCAAGCTTTATCTTCCGGGTGTGCACCTTCAGGGTGTCCAGACGGCCTTGCAGGTTAGGCCGGTCCACGATGATTCTCCGGTCAAACCGGCCGGGGCGGAGCAGGGCCTTGTCCAGAATCTCGGGACGGTTGGTAGCCGCCAGGCACACAATGCCCTTGGAGGAGTCGAAGCCGTCAATCTCCCCCAGCAGCTGGTTCAGCGTCTGCTCCTGCTCGCTGTTGCTGCCGTACCGGGAGTCCCGGGAGCGGCCCACGGCGTCGATTTCGTCAATGAAGATGATGCAGGGAGCCACCTTTGCCGCCTGCTGGAACAAGTCCCGCACCCGGCTGGCGCCCACGCCCACGAACATCTCCACAAAGTCCGAGCCGGAGATGGAGAAGAAGGGCACATTGGCCTCTCCCGCCACCGCCTTGGCAAGAAGGGTCTTGCCGGTACCGGGAGAGCCTACAAGCAATGCGCCCTTGGGGAGCTTTGCGCCGATGTCTGCGTATTTCTGGGGATTGTGGAGAAAATCGATAATCTCCTGCAAGGATTCCTTGGCCTCGTCCTGGCCTGCCACGTCCTTGAAGGTGACGCCGGTCTGCTTTTCCATATAGACCTTGGCCTTGCTGGCACCCATGCCTCCCATGATGCCGTCGCCGCTCATGCGCTTGGTAATCATCCGCATGAGGAAGAACACGCCGCCGAACATGACCACATAGTAAAGAATCAGAAGCAATGTGGAGTTATCCTCCTGGATGGGGTAGTCCACCACCTCTACGCCCATATCCAGCAGCTGATTTCCCAGGGCCAGGGTGTCGGCTCCCAGGGGGATGCCGGTGTAGTAGGCCTTCTGCTGCCCGGCCGGCAGGGTCGCCTGGTCTTTCGTCAGGTAGATAATCCGGTCGTTGCGGATTTCCACCTCTGCCAGATTGCCCTTTTCCATCTCCTGGGCGAACTGGGTGTAGGTGGCTTCGGTGTACCGGCTGCTGACGATCATGTTGTAGACCATGGTGAAAACCAGAATGATCACTGCGGTGATAATCAGGGAGGTGATGAGACTTTTGGGCTTTTTCCCATCCTCCTTGGGGGATTTGTCAGGATTGTTGTGACTGTTATCCATTGTTAACCTCCTGTTGTATTTTCATTCATCTTTTATTCAGCCTATCATATCATATTTTTCCTCCGTCTGCAATGAATCTTTCTGGTCGAAGGGGTGAATTTTCTGTAAATTTCCGGCAGTTTTGCCCGAAGGGCGAAAAAACAGTTGTCCACAGGGAAAATATTTGTTATAATAGGGCTACTACTATGGAGATTATAGGGAAGCTCTGAATAAATAGGCAAGAGCTGGCAGCGAGAGATTTTTGGTCAGACAAAAGAATGGAAAACAGGGGAATACTGTATGTATTTCCTGTTTTTCATTCTGCATGGCTGGCGAAAAAGATCCGATGTCCAGCCGCAGACGATTTGTTCAGAGTTTCCATAGCTTTTTTGTAAAGGAATGGACAGTTTATGAGAGAAAAACGGAACTTTCCTCCCCAGATGCCGGAGGAAGTGGAAGGCCAGCTGGAGGGTCGGAACGCCCTGACGGAGGCTCTTCGCAGCGGCCGCACCATCGATAAGGTTTTCATCGCCTCCGGGGAGACGGACCGGGCTTTGCAGCGGCTGGCTGCCCAGGCAAAGGAAGCCGGGGCCGTGGTGGTGCCGGTGGACAGAAGAAAGCTGGACGCCATGAGCACCACCCATGCCCACCAGGGGGTCATTGCCCTGGCTGCCGCCCGGGAATACGCCACACTGGATGACCTGCTGGAAAATGCCGCCGGCAAGGGAGAAGCCCCCCTGCTGGTCATCTGCGACGAGCTGACAGACCCCCACAACTTAGGAGCAATCCTCCGGTCTGCGGAGTGCGTGGGGGCCCACGGGGTGATTATCCCCAAGCGCCGCAGCGTTGGCCTTACCGCCACGGTGGCCAAGGCCTCTGCCGGAGCGGTGGAGTATATGCCTGTTGCCAGAGTGACCAACATCAACGCCGCCATTGCCGATTTGAAGGAGAAGGGCGTGTGGATTTTCGGCACCGCTGCGGAAGGGTCCATCCCCATGTATCAGGCGGACCTGACCATCCCGGCGGCCATTGTCATCGGCAACGAAGGCTCCGGCATGAGCCCGCTGGTGCGGAAGAACTGCGATGTGACGGTGCATATCCCCATGAAGGGGAACATCTCCTCCCTCAATGCCTCCTGCGCCGCCTCGGTGCTTTTGTATGAGGCTCTGCGCCAGCGTTTGCAGAAATAGGAGGGATATAGGTATGGCAAAAGATCTTTCCCAGGAATTTGACCTGGAAGAAATCATGCGGGAGTTTGGCTCCCATGAACCGGAGGAGAAAAAGCCGGAGGAGACTCCCGGGGAAGAAGCCCCGGCAGAAGAAGGGGAAGCCCTGCCGGAGCTGTCCGCCACCACCATCCGCATGGAGGCGGTGGTGGAAGAAACCACGGAAGAAGAACCGGCGGAGGAAGCCCCGGCGGAAGCACCCCCGGAAGAAGAACCGGCGGCAGAGAAACCCCCGGCGGAAGAAGAAGCCCCGGCAGAAGAAGCGGAAGCCCCGGCAGCGCCGGAAGGGGCGGAGGCCTTCGCAGGGAAATGGGAGCCGGAATTTGAGCAGCCCATGGGGGAGTACGTACCCCCCCAGCCCATTCTCTTCCAGCCCCGGTCCCGGCTCCGGGAGCTGAAGCGGCAGCTGATTGCCGGGCCGGAAAAGCTCTATTATGAGCTGGCGGAAAAGGGTCTGGGAAAGCTCCAGGCGGGGATTTTCCTCAGCGCTTTGCTGGTGATGCTCTCCGGCCTGTCCACCGCCCTTTACGCCATGAACATGGTTGACCCCTCCCGGCTGCGGCTGATGGTGTTTTTCCAGATTTTCGTCATGCTTCTGTCGGCGCTTTTGGGAAGCTTCCAGATGATTGACGGGCTGCTTGCCCCCTTCCGGAAGCGCTTTACCCTCAATACCCTGTTGCTGATTACATTTCTGGTGTGCTGCGTGGATGCCTTCTTCTGCCTGCAGCAGCTGCGGGTGCCCTGCTGCGCCGTGTTCGGCCTTCAGGTGACCCTGTCCCTCTGCAACGCCTACCAGGAGCGGATGGACCGGATGGGCATGCTTGACACCATGCGCAAGGCTACCCGGCTTGACGGCGTGGCCGCCTGCCCGGATTACTATGAAGGCGCCGCCGGATTTCTTCGGAAGGAAGGCCAGGTGGAGGACTTCATGGACAACCTGGATCGCCGCTCCACCCCCCAGAAGGTGCAGGACATTTACGCCCTCATCGCCTTTTTGGCCTCTGCCGCCATCGCGGCCGTTGCCCTGGTGCTGGGCGGGAGCGTGGCCACCTTCTTCCAGGTGTGGGCTGTGACCCTTCTGGCGGCAGCCCCTGCCTCTGCCTTTGTGATTTTCAGCCGCCCCGCCGCCATTTTGCAGCGCCGGCTCCATCGGCTGGGCACGGTCATCTGCGGCTGGCAGGGCATTGTGGGCCTCTCCGGCAAGGCGGTGTTCCCCCTGACCCATAAAGATTTGTTCCCCGGGAACATGGTGAAGATGAACGGCGTCAAGTTCTTCGGTCACCGGGACCCGGACGAAATCGTGGCCTACAGTACCGCATTGATGGTGGCAGCGGACAGCGCCCTGGCGCCTCTCTTTACCCAGGTGCTGGACAGCCGGAACGGCCGCCACTATGACGCCCGGGCCTTCCAGTCCTACGAGGGAGGCATCGGCTGCCAGGTAAAGGGCGAGCCGGTGCTGGCAGGCTCCGCCGCCTTCCTTCGCAAGATGGGTGTGGAGGTTCCCCAGAACATCCAGCTGGCAGACGGTGTGTATGTGGCGGTGGACGGGGAGCTGTGCGGCCTGTTTGCCATGACCTACGGCAAGTCCAAGTCCACCGTGGCCGGTCTTGCCACCCTCAGCGCCCACAAGAATCTCCGGCCCCTGGTGCTCTCCCGGGAGTTTTCCCTCAATGCGCAGAGCCTCCACGCCCGGCTGGGTCTGAAGACCAAGCGTTTCATCTTCCCCCAGAACCCGGAGGAGCTGTGGCAGAAGGAGGTGCCGGAGGAGGCCCCCAGCCTGCTCCTTACCACCCGGGACGGCCTGTCCCCCATTGCCTACGGCATCACGGGAGCCAGAGCCCTGCGGCTGACCTGGATTCTGGGCCTCATCATCCATCTGATCGGCGGCATTCTGGGTCTTGGCATCATGCTGACCCTGGTGCTTCTGGGAAGCCTGCACCTGCTGACCCCGGCAAATCTGCTGCTGTATCACTGCATCTGGCTGATTCCCGGCATCCTCATCACCGAGTGGACAAGAACCATATAAATAATCAGGGAGAACCCCAAAAACCGGAGGTTCTCCCTGATTTTTTTGACTTTGTATAGGGCGGCACCGGGGTTCAAAATTGGCTGCAGCCACTGGCCGCCGATACCGGGCGGGTCAGGGAAGTAACGAGTAGCAGAAAGCTGTCGTGCGAAATTGGCTGCGGGCACTGCCCGCAAGGCTCCCTTGCGAAAGGGAGCTGGCACGGCGGTAGCCGTGACTGAGGGATTACAGCAGGGACTTTCCCAAAGAACAAGCCAATGTGGAAAGGTACGCACCCCATAGCTCCCTCCGGGAGGGAGCTGTCACCGCAGGTGACTGAGGGAGCCAGCGGGCGGTGCAATTCCGGTTTGTTTTAGGGTTGGTACTTGCTGGTGGTTATCGACACCCGGTTACAGCTTTTCAGTCTGTCATCCTATCAGCCTTCTGCAAGTGCTTGCCAGCAGGGCCTTACTTTCTTGCTCCGGCAAGAAAGTAAGCAAAGAAGCCGGCTCAAGGGGGGAACAACTCGCTCCCGCTCGAATTGTTCCCCCCTTGAGAATCCCCCGGGTGGAACCATCGGAAGATTGACCCTTCGCTTTGGCTCGGGGTGGTGGGTTTTAGCCTCTGCACCCGTTTGGGTCTGTGGGATTTTGCGGTGCTTTGTTCCCACGCTGTCGATTGAGAGTCTGAAAAAGCCGGGTATTCAGTAAATTGCAACAAAAAATTCCGCAGGTGTTGCCTGCGGAACTTTTTATGGGGCTTACAGATAGTAGCCGATAAAACCGGTGAAGCCCTGGAAGGCCAGGAACAGCAGGAAGGCTGCGGCGGCCGGGGCTGCGTAGCTGCCGGGTTTCAGGCGCTGGCGAAGGCTTCCGAAGAGGAAGCTGAGAATCAGGTGGCCTACGCCGCCTGCCACAGCCAGGACAGCTGCCAGGGTGGGGTCAGACCAACCGCAGGCCAGGGGCAGCACGCCGAAGGCCAGGGCGCCGTAAACAAAATCCCATACGGGGCAGGCCCTGGTCTCCTTCCGGCTGAACCACGCCTCCAAAAGGCAGGCCGCCAGGGACAGGGCGCACACAAAGGCCACGTCCAGGCCGGGGAGAATCAGATCCGGCACGAAGGTCTTCACCAGCAGCCGGGTAAGGCAGGCAAGGCCTGCAAGAATCATCAACCATGTATTTTTGTTCATTGCTTAACCTCCCCACTGGGTTGCCCCGGAGTCCACATCGGCGCCGGTGACATAGGCGCTGGCGGAGTTTACCGCCTTGGCGATGGCCTTGGAGGTGACGGTGGCGCCGGTGAGGGCGTCCACGTTCTCCCCTACCGTAAAGCTGGTGCCCGCAAAGAGGAACTGGGAGAGAAACTCAACAGAGGACAGTGCCTGCATGCCCAGCCCCAGGGTCTCCTGCATTTCCTGCACCACAAGGCCGGAGATGGTGCCGTCGGTGTTCACACCCACAAGAGCCACAATGTCGTCGGCGTAGCCCTGAACCCGGGTCTGAATCACAAAGCCCTCATCGGCCTTGAAAACCGCCACAATGTTCTCGTCCTCCCCGGAGTAGGCCTCCTGGGTGAAGTTTTCCCCGCCGGGAAGAATCTGGCTGCACAGCCAGTTGAGGGTCTGCTGCTCATTTTCCCGGGCGGTGGGGGCAAGGATTGCGCTGCAAGAGAGCAGCAGGCACAGGGCAACCACAAAAGCGATTGCGGGAATCAGATGTCGCTTCATTTTACAGCACCTCCAAACCGTCTGGGCGGGGTAATCCGGTCAATGGCCCAGGCACAGGCGTTCATAATCAGAATGGCATAGGTGACGCCCTCCGGGAACAGGCCGAAGTAGCGGAGAATCACGGTGAGCACACCGCAGCCCAGGCCGTACACCAGCTGACCCACGGGGGTCACAGGAGAGGTGGCGTAGTCGGTGGCCATGAAGAAGGCACCCAGCATCACGCCGCCGCCCAGCAGGTGGTAGGCCATGAAGAGAACCGGAGACTGTCCCCGGGAGAAAATCAGGGTCAGCACCGCCACGGTGCCCAAATAAGCTACGGGAATCCGCCAGGAGATGACCTTCCGGGCGATGAGGTAAATACCCCCTAAGAGAATGGCCAGGGTGCAAACCTCACCCATGGAGCCGCCGATGTTCCCCAGGAACATATCCGCAAGGCTCACATCGGGAAGAGAGGGCATCACCAGATGGTGCAAAGGGGTTGCGGAGGACACCATGTCCACCTGTCCCACAGACAGCCAGGAGCCGGTCTCCGGGAAGCGCACCAGATACTGGGGCCAGAAAAGCATGAGAAACGCCCGGGCACCCAGGGCGGGATTGAACACATTTTGTCCCAGACCGCCGCACATACCCTTCACCACGATCATGGCGAAGGCTGCCCCCACAATCACAATCCAGTAAGGAACGCTTACCGGCAGGGTCAGGACGAACAGCAGCCCCGTGACCAGGGCGGAGCCGTCGGGGAGGGTGTAGCTCTGGCGGGTGACCACCCGGTACAGCCACTCAAACACCAGGCAGGCCGCCATGGAGGTGAGGGTCAGGGTCAGCACCCGGGGGCCGAAGAAAATCACACCGGCAGCAAGGGCCGGCAAAAGGGCCAGCACCACCCGGAGCATCAGCTTTCTTGTGGTCTCCCCGCCGTGGATATGGGGGGAGGAATTGACTACGAGATTCATACCTTTTTGGCCTCCTTTACCATTTGCTTGCCCTTCCGGAAGGTGGCAACCAGAGGCAGCTTACCGGGGCAGCCGAAGCTGCAGCAGCCGCACTCCATGCAGTCCATGAGATTCAGCCGGTTCAGCTCCTCGAGATTCCCGCTGTTTACTGCCCGGTACATATAAAGGGGCTGCAAATGCATGGGGCAGGTGGTCAGGCACTTGCCGCAGCGGATACATACGGGATTTTCTGCCGGGGTGTTAGCCTCCGTCAGACACAAAATGGTGTTGGTGGCCTTCAGCACCGGAGCCTGGAGATTTCCCTGGGCCACGCCCATCATGGGGCCGCCGGAGAGCACCTTGCAGGTGGTATCCTTCATGCCGCCGGCGGCTTCAATGGTCTCCAGAAAGGTAGTGCCCAGCCGCACCAGCATATTCTTGGGAGCCTTGGCGCCGTCACCGGTGACGGTGAGAATCCGCTGGGTCAGGGGCTTGCCCTCCATCACGGCCTGATACACGGCGTAGGCGGTGGCGGCGTTGAACACGGCGCAGCCTGCCGCCGCCGGGAGCTTTCCGGGGGGCACCTGCCGTCCGGTGACGGCGCACACCAGCTGCTTCTCCGCACCCTGGGGGTACCGGGTGGGCAGCACCCGCACCTCCACCTCAGAGCCTTTGCACACGGACTGCATAGCGGCAATGGCCTCGGGCTTATTGTCCTCAATGGCAATGACGGCGTGGGTGGGAGACAGGGCGAATTTCAGAATCTCCACACCGGTGAGCACCTCCTGAGGCCAGGTGCACAGGAGGGTATCGTCGGCGGTGATATAAGGCTCACACTCGCAGGCGTTGATGATTACATAGTCCACCTTGTCCAGGGCGGAGAAGGCCTTCACGTCCGTGGGGAAGGCGGCGCCGCCCATGCCCACGATGCCGGCGGCATGAATCCGGTGGAAAATCTCCTCCGGGGTCAGCTTCCGGAAGTCAGCATAGGGGGTCAGGCTCCCGTCCGGGGTGTCCAGGCCGTCGTTTGCAATCACCACGGAGAGAATCTCCCGACCGGAGGTGTGGGGACGGTTCTCAATGGCAATCACCTTGCCGGATACGCTGGCGTGGACAGGGGCGCACAGCCC
This sequence comes from Candidatus Faecousia excrementipullorum, assembly GCA_018712825.1. Taxonomy (GTDB): domain Bacteria; phylum Bacillota; class Clostridia; order Oscillospirales; family Oscillospiraceae; genus Faecousia; species Faecousia excrementipullorum. The sequence goes on from DVGG01000044.1 coordinate 14,361, forward strand.
CTTCCCGTCGCCAATGAGCTGTCCCAGCTTCACGGTATCCCCCACCTTCACCGTGGGGGTGCAGGCGGCGCCGATGTGCTGGAACATGGGCAGCACCACCTCCTTGGGAGCAGGCACCGGGGTCAGTCCCGTACCCCGGGACAGGGATTTATTTCCTTTTGGGTGGATACCACCCCAGAATAATTTTTTCATAGCTTGCACCTTCCATTTTTTATGTGCGGATATCGTCCCGGAAGCCGGGGCTGTAATGAAGATGATTGTCGCTGTCCACCCACAGGGCTTCGCAGCCGAATTTGTCCAAAAGGGCCTGGCCTTCTGCCTGGGGCAGGAGGAACAGGGCGGTGGAAAGGCCGTCTGCCAGGCCGGAGTCGGGGCAAAGCACCGTCACCGCCCGCCACAGCCTGCCGGGGTAAAGGGTTTCCGGGTCAATGATGTGGTGGTAGGACACCCCATCTACCATGTAGTACCGCTGGTAGTCTCCGCTGGTGACCACGGAAATGTCCTCCACTTCCACCGTGTGAAGATACCCTTCCTCTCCTGTGGGGTTCTGGATGCCTACCACCCAGCTGCCTCCGTCAGGCTTGGCTCCTGTGGCCCGGACGTTTCCCCCTACGCTGATCAGGAGCCCTTCCGGGGCGGTTTTGCACACCTGCTCCAGGGCGTAGCCCTTGGCGATGGCACCCACATCCAGGCGCATCTCCGGGTCGGCATAGAACACCGTCCCGGCCTCTTCGTCCAGAATCAGCTGGGAAAGGTCTGTGTGCTTGGCCGCCTCTTCAAGAGCCGCTTCTTCCGGCAGCTTGGCGTTTGCCGGGTCGGCAATGCCGTCCTCCCGGGCCTCGTGCCACAGCTGCAATACGCTTCCCATGGCGATGTTTACTTTGCCGGCGGTGGCGTCGTACACCTCCCGGCAAAACTTGAGAAGCTCCATGATCTTCCCGTCCACCTCCACCGGGGCAATTCCTGCGGACTGGTTCAGGGTCTTGAGGTTCACCACCCCGGGGTAGGTGTTGTAAATGTCAAACAGCTGGTGGTAGCTTGCCAGGGCATGGTGGATTGCCTCAGAGGTTTCCCGGAAAGCCTCCTCCGAAGGGGCATAGCCCACAATGGTGGTCACCGTGTCAAAAAGCTCCAGAAAGGTAGCCTGGTACCGGCTCTGCTGAGGCTCCTTTGGGGCGCAGCCCCCCAGAAGGAGGACTGCCAGAAGAAAGGCCGCAAACCGCTTCATCTTACTTTGCCTGGGAGACCAGCTCCAGGAAGCTGCCGATGGCGATGGTCACGGAAGCAGCCAGGTCGGCATCTGCCGGCTTGGTGTCCTGGTTGATGGCAATGCCCAGCACCTCGTCAATGGTCTTGCCGGTGATATACTGGCAGAAGGAAGCGGTCTGCTGGTTCCACTCCTTGCCAATGGGGCTGTACTTACCCATGCCGTAAGCGTCGCCCAGCTGGTTCTTGGACTGAACGGCGGCGGTCAGGTCGGTGGTGATGACACCCTTGTCGTCGAAGTTCACCTTGGCCTGGACAGAGTCGATGGTGGCAGAGGTGATAGTCTCCCCTTCCAGGGTGATGGCAGCGGCGTAGCAATCGGTCTGAGCCAGACCTGCCTCCTCCCCAGCGCTCTTGCTGCTGGCAACGGAAGTGGTGGTGGTGAGCTTCAGGGTGTCGGAAGCCTTGGCGCCCAGGTGCTGGGCGTTATTCACCGCCGCCTCGATGGCAGGGATGAAGCCGGCAATGGCGATGGTAACGGAGGCGGACAGGTCGGTGTCTTTTGCCTTTCCATCCTCAGTGATGGCAATGCCCTTCACTTCCTCCAGGGTCTTGCCCTCCACATAGTCCGCCAGGGCCTGAGCCTGCTCGTTCCACTCCTTGCCGATGGGGCTGTACTTGCCCATGCCGTAGGCCTCTCCCAGCTGGTTCTTGGACTGGACAGCGGCGTTGATGTCGCTTACGATGGCGCCGGTGGTGTCGAAGTTCACCTTGGCCTGCACGCCGTCAATGACGCACTGAAGGATGACACCCTTTTCGTCCACGGTGACAGCCACCATGGTCACGTCCGCCTGGGCAAGGCCGGCTTCTTCCCCGGCATTCTTGCTGGAAGACAGGGTGGTGGTAAGGCTCAGGCCGGTTTTTACGGCGTCGTCCCCCAGAGGCTGGGTTTCCGTGGGCTTGGTGGTTTCGGTGGGCTGGGTCACGCCCACCACTGCGGTGGCACGGCAGCCTGCAAGGCCGGACACCGCCAGCAGCAGTGCCAGGGTCAGAGCAATGATTTTTTTCATGTGGGTTCCTCCAATATATAAATGTATCTATGGAAACTCTGAATAAATCGTCTGCGGCTGGACAGCGGATCTTTTTCGCCATCCACGCAGAATGAAAAACAGGAAATACATACAGTATTCCACTGTTTTCCATTCTTTTGTCTGACGAAAAATCTCACGCTG
>DVGG01000006.1 GCA_018712825.1 Candidatus Faecousia excrementipullorum
TGATGAAGAACTGCAAGCTGCTCAATACCACCCTGGCGTTTGAATATTCCACGGTGGATGCGGAGATTGACAGCCACATTGAAAGCGTGATGAATCCCACCGGCGGCACCATCCGTGCCGAGTCCATTGGCAATCTGATTCTGGAGCGGGACAAGATTGACCCCCAAAAGACCACAATCGTCTGCAAAAAGGAACTGTAAACGGTGATTTATATGAAATGCCTGAGGAGGGCTATGAATGACATACAATTTTGACCAGATTATCGACAGAAGAAATACAAATTCTCTGAAATGGAATGTAGGAGAAGGGGAGCTTCCCATGTGGGTGGCGGACATGGATTTTGAAACAGCACCGGCGGTAAAAGCCGCTATTCAGAAGCGGGCTGCCCATGGTGTCTTTGGCTACACGGACTTGCCGGAAGAATGGTACGAAGCCTATATCCACTGGTGGGAAAAGCGGCACGGTTTATCCATCCAAAAGCAGTGGCTGGTATTTTGCACCGGCGTAGTGCCTGCCATTTCCAGCATAGTGCGGAAGCTGACCACACCGGCAGAAAAAGTCCTGATTCAGACGCCGGTATATAATATCTTCTTCAACTCCATTTTGAACAATGGCCGGCAGGTTCTGGAAAGCCCCCTTCTGTGGGATGGCCGGAAGTACAGCATGGACTTTACGGATCTGGAGCAAAAGCTCTCAGACCCCCAGACTACCCTGATGATCCTGTGCAATCCCCATAACCCGGTGGGGAAGATCTGGGACAAGGAGACACTGGCCAGAATCGGAGCGCTGTGTGAGAAGCACCATGTAACGGTAATCTCCGATGAGATTCACTGCGACCTGACGGCGCCGGGGTGCCAGTATACCCCCTTTGCCGCCGCCTCTGATGTATGCCGGAGCATCAGCATCACCTGCGTGGCCCCCACCAAAGCCTTCAATATTGCGGGCATACAGACAGCAGCCGTGGTGGTTCCCGATGAAACCCTGCGCCATAAAGTCTGGCGGGGCCTGAACACGGACGAGGTGGCAGAACCGAATGTATTTGCGGTGGAGGCTGCCATCGCTGCGTTCGAACACGGCGCAGACTGGCTGGATGCGCTGCGGGTTTATATCCAGGAGAATAAAAAGACCGCTGCGGATTTTATCGCCCGGAATATTCCGAAGGCTTCCCTGGTTTCCTCGGACGCTACCTATCTGCTCTGGTTGGATATTGGGAAAATAGCCGGTTCTGACGGCGGGGCCGCCAGGTTTATCCGGGAAAAAACGGGCTTGTACGTCTCCGGCGGCGGACAGTATGGAAAGGCGGGGGAGCACTTCCTCCGTATCAACGGGGCCTGCCCCAGAAAGGTTCTCCTGGAAGGCCTGGAAAGACTGGCAGAAGGGCTGGCAGCCTACGAAGCATACCTGACCAATCTGCCTGGATAAAAGGTACTTTCTCCTGAGGATTCTGACTGCGGCCGGCCTGGCCGCAGGTTTCCGTGCCCCGCTTCCTGAAATCTGCCGGATATGGCTTTTGACATAAGGAATCCCCCATCTGTCACAGGGCAAAGCATAGCTGCCTGACAGATGGGGGATTTGCTTTTTCAGGGGTACGGCTTCACTGCTCCGATGCGGTGCGAAGGGTGGAGGCTCTGTACTGGGGGGTGGTGTGCACATAGATTCTCTGGAAGGGACGGTCGGGGTTCTCAATTCGATTGAGAAGGGTCTCGGCGGCCAGCTTCGCAATATCGGCGTTGGGAATCTGGGCGGTGGTCAGGGGCGGCTCCACAATGGCCGATTGCGGGGTGCCGTCGAAACCGGCAATCATCACGTCCTGGGGAATGGCAATGCCGTGACGCTTCAGTGCAGTCATCATCTGCAGGGCGAGATAGTCGTTGGCGCAGATGAAGGCGTCCGGCAGGATCGGCATCTTGCGGATTTTGGAAATCAACCACTGGTCGTCACTATAGGCGGAGCTGTCCGGCTCCAGAATACAGAAAGCTTTGTTCACAGGAAGGTTGTTGTCGGTCAGCGCTGAACAGAAGCCCAGCCAACGCTCCTGGAAGCTGTTGCAGTGGGTGGCGTCGCCCACAAATCCAAGCTGCCGTGCCCCTGCGGCGATGGTTTGGGCGGTAATTTCGTAGGTGCTGGACAGGTTTTCCATGGAAACCATATCACAGTGCAAAGAGGTAGTGTTGGCACCATAAAAAGCGTCCACAAACAGCACCGGAATCCCCAACCCGCAGAGCATTTCGTAGTAGGCCTTGTCAAACAGCTCGATGGCAAGAATTCCCGAGAGCTGCTTCAGGGCTATATGGCTGGGCAGCTTTTGTGCGGCCAGCTCCTCGGGGGTAATTTCACACATGGAAAGGGTGTAGCCCACACGGCTGAGCTGGTCGGCAAGGGCGGGGATGAAAAGGGTGCCGAAGTGGTAATCGGTAGGCATGTGCCGTGTGAGCAGGGCGATGTTCAGATTGGGGGCGGAGAGGGGAGTGTGCTGCTCCACCACCACATGATACCCCAGCTCCCGGGCCTTTTGCAGCACCATCTGGGTGGTGGAATCCGGTACTGTGCCCCGGTTGTTGAATATCTTTGAAACGGTATTGCGGGACAGGCCGCAGGCCTTTGCCACATCTGTCATAGTGACCCGTTTGATGTTCATATGCTTGGCCTCGCTTTCTCTTCAAAGTGAGTTTACTGTTTACCTACTATATCACATCGTTTTGTCAAAATCAAGGTGTGCATTTTGTAAACTTAAGAAAAATGGCACTGGAATATTGCATAATTTTTGCGCAAATATTTTGTATAATACCACTATTTATTATAACATAGGAATTTTCTGATTGACATTATGTAAAAATATGAATACAATATGTGCAGAAGAAGGGCGCATAATGCGAAAAATGATTTACATTTTGCGCAATCCAGGGAATGGGTGTATCGAGCGGCTGCCCCGAATGGCGGACAGAGAGCGGTCAGAAGAGCGCGCCGATATAGACGGCCCGAGATAAGAAAGGAGATCCAATATGCGAAAAGCAAAGACAACCCCCGCCTCTGCCCCAGTGACATTGGCACGGCCCGGTTTTGGCGGAAAGCGGGGAAGGCGGCTGCTGGAAAGTGCACCATGGCTGATTATGCTGATTCCTGCGGTTCTTGTGGTGTTCCTGTTCAACTACCTGCCGATTTACGGTGTGCTGATTGCGTTTCAGGACTTTATGCCCGGAGACCCGATTCTTTCACCGCTGACCCGATGGGTGAGTTTCGATAACTTTATCCGGTTCTTCAACGATGTGCAGTTCTGGCCCCTGATGAAGAATACCTTCCTGCTGTGTATTATCGGCTTCGTCATCGGCTTCCCGCTGCCCATCATCGTAGCCCTGTCCATCAATGCCCTCAAGGGTAAGCGGATGGCCAAGTATCTGCAGACCATTTTTACCGCCCCGCACTTCATCTCTCTGGTTGTGCTGGTAGGTATGCTGACCCTGTTCTTTGGACGTTACGGCCTGGTGAACAACATTGTTGCCGCCCTGGGTGGGGAACGGGTGTCCTATTTCCTCCAAAGCTCGGCTTTCCGGCCGCTTTACATATTGTCCAGCAACTGGCAGGACTTTGGCTGGAGCGCCATCATCTATATTGCCGCCTTGTCCAATGTAGACCCGGGACAGCATGAGGCAGCCATCCTGGATGGTGCTACCAGATTCCAGCGGGTGATTCATGTGGACCTGCCTGCCATCATGCCGATGATCAGCGTAATGCTCATTATGTCCATCGGCGGACTGATGGGCGTGGGCTATGAGAAAGCATTGCTGATGCAGACTGACGGCAACCTGGGCGTCAGCGAGCTGATTGCCACCTATGTGTATAAGCAGGGTCTTACCGGCGTGCCCAACCAGGCTTATGCAACGGCCATCGGACTGTTCAACTCGGTGATCAATGTGGTGCTCCTGATTATCGCCAACACCACATCCAAGAAGTTCTCCGAGAATTCCCTGTTCTAAAGGAGGTCTGGATGATGTCATCGAATACCAAGTCCCTGCACGCCATGCGTGTCAGAAGCAGCAGGACAGACCGGTTGTTTTACGCCATCAACTGTGTCTTCCTGGGACTGCTGGCTCTGATTATTCTGTATCCCCTTTACTTTATCATCATTGCCGCCATCTCCGACCCGGATGCGGTGCTGGCCGGTGAGGTGGTGCTCTATCCCGTGAAGGTGACGCTTTCCGGATTCCAGAAGATTCTGGAGCGCACGGATGTGTGGAGAGGCTACCTCAACACCATTATCTACACGGTTCTCACCGTGGTCATCTCCCTGGTGGTGACGATTCCGGCAGGCTGGGCCCTGAGCCGGAAGACGCTGTTGGGGAAGAAGCTGTTTATGATTTATTTCATCATCCCCATGTTTTTCGGCGGCGGCCTGATTCCCTTCTACAATGTCATGAGCAGCCTGGGCCTGGTGAATACCATCTGGGCGGTGATTTTGCCGTCGGTGCTGTCCGTGTGGAACCTGTTTATGACCCGCACATTCTTTGAATCCAGTATTCCCGACGGCCTGGTGGAGGCGGCCAGAATTGACGGTGCCGGAGAGTTCCGCACCTTCTTCAGCCTGGTGCTTCCCCTGTCCAAGGCGATTATTGCGGTTATGGCACTTTACTATGCAGTGGGGCAGTGGAACAGCTACTTCAATGCCATGATTTTCCTGCAGGACGAAAATCTCTATCCTCTGCAGCTGGTGCTGAAGGAAATCCTCATTGCCTCGGAGAGCACCATGGGCGGCAGCGGCGAGACCATTCTGGAGCAGTACCGTCTGGCCAACCAGATCAAGTATGTATCCGTGATTGTCTCCAGCGCACCTGTGATTCTGCTCTATCCGTTTGTTCAGAAATATTTTGCCCACGGCGTCATGATCGGCTCTCTGAAGGGCTGACGGTGGGACAATTTGTATGGAGGTAAAACTATGAAACGACTTGTATCCCTGTTACTCCTGGCGGCTATGATGCTGAGCCTGGCAGCCTGCAGCGGCGGAAACGACAAAAAGCAGACTGACTCTGATGTGGACACCCTGGTGTCCGATTACGGCTTCCAATGGACGGACCCGGAATCCCCCATCCTCAACGAGGAAGGGTCCCAGGCAATCTCCTTCAATATCTACTCTTCCAAGAATGCCTCTGCTCTGGACTATAATGACATGAAAATCATGCAGGATCTGTATGAGAGCACCAATGTTTATGTAAACTGGGAAAATGTGTCTGAGTCCGTTTATGCCCAGCAGAAGAACCTGATTTTCGGAAACTCCTCTGACCGGCCGGATGCCATCTATCATGCAGGCATGAGCGCCGGCGAGATCATCAAATACGCCCAGCGGAATGTGCTGCTGCCCATCAGCGACTACCTGGAGTATATGCCCAACTTCTCCAAGATTCTGGAGGAGCGGCCTGATATCAAGAGCCTGCTGACCAGCGAAGACGGAAAGATCTACTCTTTGCCCCGGGTGGAGGAGATGGGCCTGCTCCAGAACCCCAACCTCCTGTTCCTGAACAAGAATTGGGCCCAGGCAGCCATTGAGGCCGGTGCAGTCAGCGGCATTACCGCAGAGGACCTGAAGGACGGTCTGACCCTCACTGCCGACCAGATGGCGGCTATGCTCACCTACTTCCGGGACAACGACATGAACGGCAACGGCTCTGCGGATGACGAGCGCCCCCTGAGCTTCGTGTATAACAACTGGCAGGGCAACCAGTGCGACCTGTACGGTATGTTCGGCCTGAACGACAACCTGGAGCACCGTGTGGTGGTGGATGGCAAGATTACCTACACCGTCCAGGACGAGCGCTTCAAGGAAGCTACCAACTTCATCGCCAACTGGGTAAGCCAGGGCCTGATTGACCCGGTTTCCTTCGAACAGTCCCAGGATAACTTCCTGGCAAACGGCAAGGGCATGGAGACCTACGGCGCTTTCTACTGGTGGGAGAGCGAGACCGTGGTTTCCAACCCGGAGAACTACATTGTCTGTGCACCTCTGGTAGGACCTGACGGCGACCAGACCATCTGCGTGTCCAACAACCCGGAAATCGGCACCGGCGAAGTGATCATCTTCAACGGCGTACCCAATGTGGAAGTGCTGCTTGCCTACTTTGACCGGTTCTATGACCCCATCATCTCTGCACAGATCAACTACGGCCCCATTGGCATCGTCTACGAGGAGGAACTGGACGAGAACGGCATGCTGGTGCAGAAGGAGCTGACCGGCGATATGACCGCCGACGAGCTGCGGCTTCAGAATGCGCCCCTTGGCATTATCTACCTGTCTGACTACGCCTGGGAGAATGTGGTGCACATGGAGCCCCGTGCCCAGCTCCGGCTGGAGCGGCTGGACGCCTACGCAACCCCCTATGTTCCCGAGGGCGTGAAGCCTACCCCCAACCTGCAGTTCACCCTGGAGGAACTGAACACCCTCAGCAGCTATGAGTCCAACCTGAACGACTACATCCGCACCAATCTGATCCAGTGGCTGATGAACGGCGGCGTGTCCGACAGCCAGTGGGAGACCTTCCAGAATGACCTGAACGGCCGCACCAACCTGCCTGCCATCCAGGCGGTGTACCAGGCAGCTTACGACCGTTACCTGGGCAATTCCTGAGCATAAGGGGGTAACTGCTGTGAAAGCTATCAAAAAAGTGTGGGCGCTGCTGCTGTGCCTGGCCATGGTGGTGTCTATGGCAGCCTGTGCCAACAGCGGCGAGAACACCGCCGCCCCGGAAATCAGCGGCGTTGCCGACCAGAGCGTGCCGGCGGGCACGGAGTTTGACGCCATGGCTGGCGTTACCGCCACGGACGCAGAGGATGGAGACCTTACCGGTCAGATTGTGGTCACCTCCCTGCCGGAGCTGACCTTCACCAACGGCAAGGCTGTTCCCGAAGCTCCCGGCTCCTATGAGCTTACTTACACCGTTACCGATAAGGGCGGGCTGGAGACCAAGGCCTACGCCACCCTTACCGTCACCCGGCAGACCGGGGAGGCCACCGTGCTTCAGCAGATGGACTTCTCTGCCGGCGACACCCTGGACAGCCACGGCTGGACGGCCCGCATCGCTGAGGGCGTGGAAGCCGTGGGTGAACAGAAGCAGGGCGCCTTCGTATTTACCATTACCGACCCCGGCCAGGGGGATGGGGACATCCAGCTGGCAAAGGCCGGTGTGCCCCTGAAGGCGGCGGACTACCGGGTAAAGGTTTGGGCAAAAGCGGATAAGCCTACCTACGCCCACCTGCTGGCCCGCGACGAAAATGCAGAAGACTGGCAGACCTTCGGCGGCGCCTACAACCTGCCTGTTGGCACCCAGATTGCACCGCTGGAGTTGACCTTCACCTCCACCGGAGAGGGCAGCGCAGAACTGCTTTTGAACCTGGGTAAGATTACCCCCAATCCCGAGAACCCCGACGACACCAGTGCATCTGACGTGGTTGTCACCATCGATAAGATTGAGATTTATGAAATCTCCGGCACCCAGACCCAAACTCCGGTTTACACTGCCGACTTTGCCCAGGGGGATGCCGCAGCCCTGACCGCCGGGGACGGCGCTTCCGGTACGGCAACTGTGGCTGACGGCGCCGCAGTATTCCAGATTGATACCTATCCTGCCGAGGGCGGCGTCTGGAGCATCAAGGCGGATCTGGCTCTGCCCGGTGTGACCGTGGAAGCCGGCGAGAAATACTACTACACCATGACCATCACTGCCGCCCAGGACCAGAGCGGTGAGTGCCTGGTGGAGAGTGCAGCCCAGGCAGATGGGGCCAGAGCCAATTTCAACAGTCTGTCTCTGAAGGCCGGAGAGGAGACGGTGATTACCAACGTCTTTACCGCGGAGAATGGAGTCAGCAATCCCATGATTCGGATGCAGCTGGGCACCTCCTCCGGCGCTGCTGCCAATACCCTGACCGTAACCAAGCTGGAGTTCGGCAAGGTGGAGGGAGACCTGGAGACGGTCAAGACCATTGACGCTTTCGGCGCCAGCATTGCCGCCAACACCAACCCCGACATTCTCTTTACTACCTATAACGGTACCGACGAGGACAATGAACTGGGCGTTGGCACCATCTGGACGGAAAACGGCAGCCTCTTCTATCGGATTGACCAGGGCGGCAATGTGGATTGGCACAACAAGCTGATTTTCGGCCACGGCCAGAAGCCGCTGACCCTGCCTGCGGACAGCTACTTCACCATTGAAATCACTGCCAAGGCCTCTCAGCCTGTGTCCTGCGGCTTCTTCCTGAATCCCATGGGGAGCTGGGACCCCCGGATTACAGAAACCATTGATTTCACAACCCAGGAACAGACATTCACCTTCAAAACCACCGAAACCCTGATTATGGATATGGATTTTGAAATGCTGTTCCAGTTCGGTTCCGCCGAAACGGCAGCGCTGGATAACGTGACCATTGAGATTTCCAACATCACCATTTATCAGGAGAGCGTGGTGTAACCGAAAAAATCAGGGGAGAGGCGGGCACTATGCCTGCCTCTCTCCTGGGCATAATGGGAGGAACCGTATGAACACAAAACTTAGCCGAACCATAACAGCTGTGGTTCTGAGCATCTGCCTGCTGCTTACCATGCTCAGCGGCTGCAGTCTGTTCGCTACATACACTGTGAGCTTCGATGTGCCCGGGCAGACCATCCCGTCCCAGACCGTCCGTTCAGGACAGAAGGTTGCCCCGGTGGAAGTCCAGGAGCCGGAAGGGTATGTATTTGAGGGCTGGTATCAGGACGAGAATCTGACGCAGCCCTGGAATCTGGAGACGGACAAAGTCCGGTCGGATATGACCCTTTACCCCGCCTGGGACCGGGATACCGGAGATGAGATTACGGTGGAAGGGAATGACAAGGACTTTTCGGATTTGCGGACTCCGGGCAGCCAGGAGGAGGCTTATGACTACAGCGCCTTCTTCCGTCCTGCTTTGGATGACGGCACACAGCCCTATGTAGGCGACCCCATGCCCTACTACGAGGATGGCACCTATTATATCTACTATCTGAAAGAGGGGGGCGACTCCTACAATCACTCCGTTTACCTGGCCACCACTACGGACTTTTTGACCTATACGGAGTATGACGACCCTGTGCTGGAGGCTTCCCGCTCCGGCGGACAGGATAGCTGGATTGGCACCGGTTCTGTGGTGAAGGTGGGGCAGACCTATTACTTCTTCTACACCGGCCACGGAGACGCAGCCAACCTGGAGTACAAGGAGAAGATTCTGGTGGCTGTGGGCAGCAGCCCCACGGAATTTGAAAAGCTGGAGGGGTGGGAGATCGTTCCCCCGGCGGAGCTGGGACAGAAGCAGGACTTCCGGGACCCCCAGGCCTATTATGATCCCCAGACCGGGGAAATTACCCTTACGGTGACCGCGTCCCAGGGGTCAGTGGCACGGATTCTGAAATTCACCCTGAGTGCCGACCTTCAGTCTGTGGCGTATGACGGCATTATTTTCTCCGACCCCACACAGACCTTCTGGAATCTGGAGTGCAGCGACACCTTCTGCATTGGCGACACCTGGTACATCACCTACTCCGGCCAGGATGATACCCTCTGGTACGCTTTCTCCGATACGCCTTACGGCCCCTATGGCGAGGCCAGACGGCTGGACGGCAAGCTGTTCTATGCAGCAAAACATGTAGAGGATGGAGAGAACTTCTATATGGTGGGCTGGGCCCGGCGCTCCGAGTCCCCCTCCTCCACCCAGGACGTGGCCGGCTGGGGCGGCAACCTGGCAGTGCAGCAGCTGGTGCAAAACCAGGACAAGACCCTCTCCCTGGCACCGGTGGAGGCAGTGGCGGAGAGCTTCTCCCTGCGGCGGCCTCTGGCTGTGGATGCATCCCACATCTTTGTCTCCGGCGGCTCCCTTTATGCCTATGAGGAGGCGTTTACCTGCTACGAAAGCTTCCGCATTACCGGTGAGTTCACCTTCACCGGCACAGGCTCCTTCGGCCTGAGTTTCGACTACAGCGGCAGGGCCGACAAGTACAAGTTCATCTCCCTGTCCCCTTCCCAGGGAAAGCTCCAGCTCCTCTTCAATGAGGGCAGCACCCCCATTGCAGAAACAGCGGTAGCGCTGGAGGCGGGAAAGACCTATTCCTTCACCTATATCCAGGAGGGCTCTGTGGGCATCTTCTATCTGGATGGACAGGCGGCGCTGACCGTGCGTCTTTACGGTGTCAGCGGTAAGACCATTTCCCTGTTTGCGGAGAACAACCAGGTGCAGTTTTCTGCCCTGCGGCAGTACACAAGACCGTGATTCCGACCCTGCGGCACTGGAGGCATAACCATGAGACGGTTATTTGATATGGACAGCCCCCTGATGGGCTTTTTGATGAAAGTGTGCGACAGTCTGGTGCTCAGCCTGCTGTGGCTGCTCTTTTCCCTGCCGGTGATTACCCTGGGGGCGTCGTCTTCGGCCTTGTATACGGCTGTGCTGCGATGCCTGCGGCGGGATGAGGCACATTTGTGGCCTAGATTCTGGGAGGCTTTTCGGGAGAACTTCCGGCGAAGCACCCTGTGCTGGCTGGCAATCCTGGCGCTGCTGGCGATGCTGACGGTGGATGGGGTGGTTTTCCGGTACTTGCTGGTCCGGGGGGACGGCCTGGGAAACCTCTATTGGCTCATCCTGGTGCTGATGTGCATAGCGGTTACCTGGGCTGCCTATGTGTTTGCCTACTGTGCCCGGTGCAGAGGTAGCGTACGGGATGTGCTGCGCATCAGCTTCCAGCTGATGGTGCTGCACCCTCTGCGGGCCCTGGGGGTATTATTTCCCCTGCTGGTGGCTTTCATGGCAAGTCTGATTGTCCCGGGAATTCTGCTTCTCCTGCCTGCACCTGTCTGCTGGTGTGAGAGTGTCAGCTTTGAAGCCGTGCTCCGGCTGCATATGCAGCCGGAGGATCTGGAACGGGAAATTGAAAACGAAAACAAACAATGAAACTGCAATAGGAGGTCTTCGCAATGAACGAAGCACTGGATAAGGCCCGGGCCTTTGAAGAGCAATATGGCCCTTTTATTCCGGCTGAACAAAGGCCGGCCTTCCACCTGACCCCAACCATTGGCTGGATGAATGACCCCAACGGTTTTTCCCGCTATCAGGGGGAATATCATCTTTTCTACCAGTACTATCCCTATTCCACCGAGTGGGGCCCTATGCACTGGGGCCATGCCAAGACCAGGGATTTTCTCCGCTGGGAGCGGCTTCCTGCGGCCCTGGCACCGGATCAGCCCTATGACCGGAACGGCTGTTTCTCCGGCAGCGCTGTGGAGCTGCCCAATGGGAAACACCTGATTGTATACACCGGTGTGTGTAAGCACCTGGCAGAGGACGGCCGGACGGTGGAGACCCAGACCCAGTGCCTTGCCCTGGGAGACGGCGTGAACTACCAGAAATATTCAAAAAATCCGGTGCTGACCCAGGCGGACCTGCCGGAAGGCGGCAGCCCGGTGGACTTCCGGGACCCTAAAATCTGGCAGGAGCCGGATGGCAGCTTCCGGCTGGTGGTGGGAAACCGCCCGGCGGATAACAGCGGCGCAGTCCTGCTCTATGAAAGCCCGGACGGCATGGACTGGCACCTGGTGGGGCAGGTGGATGCTTCCCATGGTCAGTACGGTATGATGTGGGAGTGCCCGGACTTTTTCCTTCTGGATGGGAAACAGGTTCTGCTGGTGAGCCCTCAGGAGATGAGCCCTGTGGGACTGGAATTTCACGCCGGCAACGGCACCGTCTGCATCATCGGCAGCTACGATAAGGCAGAAAACCGCTTTGTACGGGAGCATATCCAGGCTGTGGACTACGGTATTGACTTCTATGCCCCCCAGACCCTGGAGGCTGAGGACGGACGGCGGATTATGATTGGCTGGATGCAGAACTGGAACACCGTTGCAGGAAAGCCCCGGGACTGCCGGTGGTTCGGACAGATGGCCTTGCCCCGGGAGCTGTCCATTGAGAATGGCAGGCTGATTCAGAAGCCTGTACGGGAGCTGGAGCAGTACCGGCGCAACCCTGTGTCCTATCAGGATGTGGTGCTGAACAACCAGGAGATCAACCTGCACAATGTGTCCGGCCGGATGATTGACATGACCCTGAATATCCGGCCGATGGGAGAGGCAGTGTACGACTGCTTCCGGGTCAGCCTGGCCCGGGACGGGGAGTTCGTCACCACCATTCGCTATAAGCCCGACACCAGTATTCTGAAAATTGACCGTACCCGCAGCGGAAGCAACGCCGATATTGTCCATACCCGCAGCCTGTTGGTTCGCCCCCAGGGAGGCGTTTTGCAGCTTCGGCTGATTCTGGACCGGTACAGTGTGGAAGCCTTTGTCAATGACGGCGAGCAGGCGGCTTCGGTTGCCATTTTCACCCGTCAGGAAGCTGCCGCCATCAGCTTTGAGGCCTCCGGTTCCCTGATACTGGATGTAACAAAATACGATATTGTAATGGATTAGGAGGCATACCATGGAACAACAAGGCTTGGATGTAGTGGCACTGGGGGAGCTGCTCATCGACTTTACAGACAACGGCCCCAGTACCCAGGGAAATCCTACCTTTGAATGTAACCCGGGCGGTGCGCCCTGCAATGTGCTGGCAATGCTGTCCAAGCTGGGGCACAGCTGCAGCTTCATCGGCAAAGTGGGTCGGGATATGTTCGGCACCCAGCTGCGCCGGGCGGCAGAGGAAGCAGGCATCTCCATGGCGGGCCTGGTGGCAGACCCGGAGATTCATACCACGCTGGCCTTTGTTCAGACCCTCCCCGGCGGAGATCGGGACTTTTCCTTCTACCGGAACCCCGGCGCGGATATGGCGCTGACCCCGGAGGAAATCCCGGCAGAGCTTCTGTCCAAAGCCCGGATTTCCCACTTCGGAAGCCTGTCCCTTACAGACGAGCCGGTTCGGTCTGCAACCCGTCGGGCAGTGGCCATGGCAAGGGAGGCCGGAGCGCTGATCTCCTTCGACCCCAATCTCCGCCCCCCTCTGTGGCGGAGCCAGGAGGAGGCCAAGGAGCAGATTGCCTGGGGCCTGGGGCAGTGCGATGTGCTGAAAATTTCGGACAACGAGCTGCTGTTTATGACCGGGGAAACAGATTTCCACCGGGGGGCAGTCTGCCTGAAGGAGCGGTATCCCAACCTTCGGCTGCTCTGCGTAACCGCAGGGGCAGGGGGGAGCTACTGCGCCTATGGGGACCTGTGGGTGCATGTGCCGGGGTTCTGCCTGGGCGGCGTCATTGAAACCACCGGTGCCGGCGACACCTTCTGTGCCTGTATGCTCCATGACATTCTGGAGTATGGCCTGGAGAACCGCACCCGGGAGGACCTGAGCCGGATGCTGGCCTTTGCCAACGGGGCAGCCTACCTGGTCACCACCAAGAAGGGTGCCCTGCGGGTCATGCCCACCCGGGAACAGGTACTTTCCCTTCTTGCATCACACCCCCTGTCCTTGACCGGACAGGCAGAAGGATAAGGCCGTCAAAAAAACCACCTGCTTCGGCAGGTGGTTTTTTGGCAGGATAAGCAGGTGGGAAATGTCCGCAACCGTCAGAAAGAGATGACAACAGGGGCGCTGGTAAAGGAACTGATGGTTGCCGTGGCGTTTTTCATGTAGAACACCTGGGTGTTGCCGTCCTTTTCGTCGTACATCCGGCGAAGATTGGGGTAGGCGTCCAGCATGGCCTTTTTGGCCTCCACCCGGTCGTCCTCCACCAGCTCACAGGCAATGCGAATCCACTCCCCGCCGGAAAATGCGCAGATTTCCACCTTGGGGTTGACGGCAATCTGATGGCTCACCGGCTTTACCTTGCCGGTCTGGATGTAGAGCTTCCCCTCAAATTCATTCACCGTGCCAAAAGGACGCACCCTGGGCTGATTCCCCTCCACCGTGGCAAGATAGTAGGTTCCTGCCTTTTTGAGAAAATCATACACCTGTTTCATACTGTTTCTCCTTTCTGAAATTCTGAAATTTATCTATTTTACGGGTACTCTGGTTTTTTCTCTGCTGCCGGAGTGTTTGGCGGTTAAATTCGCAGATGTTTCTTCTCCATCACATAGTTTGTCAGCAAAATTCCCTGCCGCTGCACCTGCTGGGCTTTTACCACCCGGTAGCCACGGCCTTGGAAAAAGGGCTTTGCGGTGATGGAGGCGTGGGTGGTGATGGGGCCCGGGACGGCTTTTTCCAGGGCGTCGCACAGGGCGGTGGCGATACCCTGCCCCTGATAATCGGCATGGACATAGAGCCGGTCCAGATACCCGGTGCTGTCCATGTCTCCAAAGCCCACCAAAACTCCGTCCTTCATGGCTACCAGGGTATGATGGGCCAGAAAAGACCGGTTCCATTTATCCAAGTCCACCTGCCCGGTGGCCCACACATCCAGCTGCTCCGGGGTATAGTCCCGGCAGTTCACCCGGTGCACCGTATCATAAAACAACGCCGCCATGGCAGGACAGTCAGACGGCTCATATTTCCGAAGGTACATTTTGACTACGCTCCTTTTCCATACAGTCAGTATAGCATAGCAACCGGTTTCTGTATAGCACATGAAAAAGCAATTTTGAACAAACATACGGCATGATTTTGTAGGTTCCTTTTGGTATAATGAACATAGAAAAGTGGGATACCCCCGAAAGCTGTAAAACAGGAAAGGAGCAAACCCTATGACTTCCCGTGAAAGAATCATTGAGACAATCCACCACCGGCAGCCGGACCGGGTCCCGGTGGACCTGGGCGCCACCGGTCAGACCGGCATGAACGCCAGCACCCTTTATAAGCTGCGTGCGGCACTGGGCATGGAAAATCACCCCATTGAGATTACGGAGATTTTCCAGATGCTGGGCAAAATTGACCCGGATATGATGGCCTATGCCGGCAGCGATGTGATATGGTGTGGCTGATTCTGAACCGGGTGGGAAGATGCTTATGAAAAACGCTTACAACAAAACCATTACCGCCTGCTTCCTTGCCTATATTGTGCAGGCGATTATCAACAACTTTGTGCCCCTGCTGTTTCTGACGTTTCAGTCCGACTATGGGATTCCGCTGTCCCAGATTACCCTGCTGGTGACCTTTAATTTCGGCATCCAGCTGGCGGTGGACTTGCTTTCCGTGGGGTTTGTGGACAGAATCGGGTACCGGGCTTCCATGGTGCTGGCCCACCTTCTTTCGGGAGTGGGACTGCTGCTTCTGACGGTGCTGCCGGAGCTGTTGGGGTTCGGCGGAATTTTGTTCTCTGTGATGGTGTATGCCATCGGCGGCGGACTTTTGGAGGTGCTGGTCAGCCCGGTGGTGGAGGCCTGTCCCTCGGAGCATAAGGAAAAAGCCATGAGCATGCTCCATTCCTTTTACTGCTGGGGTCATGTGGGGGTGGTGCTGCTGTCCACGGCGTTTTTCCATGTTTTCGGGGTGGAGAACTGGAAAATTCTTGCCCTGGTATGGGCGGCCCTTCCTCTTTTGAACGGGTTGACCTTTACCCGGGTTCCCATGGCATCCCTGATCAAGGAGGGGGAGCAGGGCCTAAAAATCCGGCAGCTGTTTTCCATGAAGACCTTCTGGATTCTCCTGCTTATGATGCTCTGCGCCGGAGCCAGTGAGCAGGCGGTCAGCCAGTGGGCGTCTGCCTTTGCGGAGAAGGGTCTGGGAATTTCCAAAACCGCCGGAGACCTGGCAGGCCCCATGGCCTTCGGGGTGCTGATGGGCTTGTCCCGGCTCTTCTATGGCAAATACGGCGACAGGATTCCTCTGGAGCGGTTCATGGGCCTGAGCTGCACCCTGTGCATCCTCGCATACCTGGGAATCTCCCTGTTTCCCGTTCCCCAGCTCAGCCTGGTGGCCTGTGCTGTGTGTGGTTTGTCGGTGGGAATCCTATGGCCGGGCACCTTCAGCAGTGCCTCTGCCATGCTGCCTGCCGGCGGAACTGCCATGTTTGCCCTGCTGGCTCTGGGTGGGGATGCAGGCTGTACCCTGGGGCCCACCCTGGTGGGCATGGTCTCCGGAATCGCCGGAGACAACCTGAAGCTGGGAATCCTGGCAGCTGTGGCATTTCCCCTGATTCTGTTGGCTTGCCTGGCAATTTTCGGGAAACAGCGGCGTAAAAATGGGAGAAATGTTCATATTTAGGCAAAAAACAGTACAACTTGCATAAAATTACGAAACCGGAACAGGGATTATTCAACCATTGTTGCCATTGCCTTTTTCATAAGATATGGATTATAATATCGTAACCCATGAAAAGGTTTTTCTGTCAGTTGGAATGACAGAAGGGCCTTTACAAAACTTATTGGAAAGGAAATGGAAATGATGAAAACAGCAAAAGCTTCTTTGATTCCTGCATGGTCTTTCCTGGTATCTGCCATTCCCATCGTGCTGACAGTTTCCATTTTTTTACCCTATTATGTGACGGAAACGGTGGTCTGCCTGATTGCAGGTCTGGTGGTGTGCAGCCGGGAGCTGCGGGAGCGGGTGTTTGACAACCCCCGGGCCAGCTGGCTGGTGCTGCCGATGTTGATTCCCTTTTATGTTGCGGCCTTTTACCACAATTACAAAGGCATCAGGGCAATGGCTCTGCTGCTGGCTGCCGTGATCTGCGCCATGTATTTAAGACGCATTATGACCCGGGAGCTGTTCGGCCGGCTTTTGCATATCGCCTGCCTGTGCAGCATTGCCTGTGCCGGTGTGGCGGTGGGGCAGAAGATTGCCATGTGGTCTTATAATCCCTTTTTCCGTCCGGAGTCCATGTTCTTCAATGCCAATTACTACGGCACCATGGCGGTCTTCATGGTTCTGGTGGGTACCTACCAGATTCTGAACCATGTCCGCTTCCGCTGGGTGTACCTGGCGACGGTGTTTGCCAACCTGCTGGGGCTTTACCTGTGCGGGAGCATGTCCTCTCTTGCCACCATGGTAATCTCCGTCATGGCAATGCTTCTGATGTTCCGGCGGAAGAAGCTGGTAATTATGGGAGCCTTCCTGGTACTGGCGGGAGGAATCCTTGTGATGCTGGTGCCGGAGCTGTATCCCCGGCTGGGAGATGTGGAGGATACCTTTGGAAGCCGTGTGACCATCTGGAGCACAGCCCTCAAGGGCATTATGGAAACTCCCTTGTTTGGCCGGGGCCCGGAAGCCTATCCGCTGGCCTATGCCCAGTTCGGCGGCTATGCTACATACCACTGCCACAATCTGCTGCTGGATACCCTGCTGAATTTCGGAATTGTGGGCACCGGCTTGTTCGCTGCCTTTGTGGTTCATCAGGCACGCCAGCTGTACCTGCGGTATAAGCATTATATCTGCCGGGAACAGTGCATTTTGATTGCTGCGGTCTCTCTGGCGGTGCTGGTTCACGGAGTCACGGATGTGACCGTGTTCTGGATTCAGACAGGCATGTTCTTCCTGCTGCTGTTTTCCGCTTCCGGAATCCAGCCTGCATGGCGGACAATCCCCAGACGGCTGACAGTGCCGGAGTTGCTTCCCGTTCCTACAGCAATTTTGAAATGGCAATAAAGGCAGCCCCTGTCAGAAGATGGCAGGGGCTGTTTCTTATTCAGCCTGATTCCGCTTCCCAAAAGACAGGATTGAAAAATCCGCTTTTCGTGGTAGAATTTCCTTTATGAGAATCCTTTGCCGCCAGAAGCAGCCGGCGGCAAAAAAAGATGGAAAGGAGTCGTGTGAACATGTTTACCAAAGATTCGGAACTTCCGGACATGACGAAGATCCCCAGAAAGCAGGCTCCGGATACGATTATCTCCGGCTGCATCGTGCTGGAAGGCGGAGGCTTTCGTGGGATGTATACCTCCGGGGTGCTGGATTGCCTGATGGAGCAGGGGATCAATGTTTCCTGTACCGTTGGCGTATCCGCCGGGGCTCTGAATGGCCTGAACTATGCAGCAGGCCAGATCGGCCGTTCCGCCCGGTTCAATTTGCAGTATCGGTGGGACTCCCGGTATGTGGGAGTGCAGGCCTACCGTGCCAACCACGGCATCATCGGGTTTGATTTTGTGCTGGATGAATATAATCGGTTTGACCCCCTGAATGCGGAGGTGTTTTACCGCCAGGACCGGCGCTTTGTGGCGGTGGCCACCAGCTGCCTTACAGGAAAGGCAGAGTACTTTGAGAAGGGAAAGTGCCGGGAGCTTATGAAGGCGGTTCAGGCCTCTGCCTCCATTCCCTATGTGTCCCGCCCGGTGGAGGTGGAAGGTGTCCCCTGCCTGGACGGCGGCTGTGCCGACCGGGTACCCTTCCAGTGGGCAGTGGATCAGGGCTATGAGAAAATCCTGGTGGTGCGAACCAGAACCAGGGACTTCCGGGCAGAGCCCAACCCCAGAGCCTCTCATGTGGCAAAGCGGTTTTACTGGCGGTATCCGGAGTTTTCCCAGGTGCTGGCGGAAACAGACGAAATCTATAACCGCCAGTGTGACCGGATGGAGGAGCTGGAGGCCCAGGGGCGCATCTTCTATCTTACCCCCTCGGAAGTGCCGGATGTGAAGGTGCTGGAAAAGGACTTGGGGAAGCTTCTGAGCCTGTACCAGCTGGGATACCGGGATGCCCAGGCCCAGCTGCCCGCCCTGCGGGCCTATCTGGGCCTTTCGGAAGGAGAAAAGCCATGAAGCGGTGCAGTTGGGTGGATCTGCGCTCGGAGCGGTATATTGCCTACCACGACCACCGGTGGGGAAAGCCGGAGCATGACGACCGGCAGCTTTTTGAAATGCTGATTCTGGAGAGCTTCCAGGCGGGGCTTTCCTGGCTGACCATTCTCAACAAGCAGGAGGCCTTTGAAGCCGCCTTTGACGGCTTCGACCCGGCAGTGGTTGCTGCCTATTCTCAGGAAAAGGTGGAGTCCCTCATGGCAAATCCGGGAATCGTCCGCAACCGGAGAAAGATTCTGGCAGCCATCGGAAATGCACGGGTATTTTTGCAGATTCAACAGGAATTCGGCAGCTTCGACCGGTACCTGTGGGGCTTTACCCAGGGACAAACCCTGGTAAATGCCACCGGGGTGATACCCACCCACTCGGAGCTGTCCGACCGGATTTCCCGGGACCTGAAAGCCCGGGGAATGACCTTCGTGGGGACCACCATCGTCTATTCCTACTTGCAGGCAGTGGGTGTGGTGAACGACCACGACCCAGAATGTGATTTTCGATAAATTTTGCCCTCCGGAGTTTTCCGGAGGGCGTTTTTCATTGGTCGCCGGGCTTCTGAATGTAGGTGCGGGACATCTGGTTCAGGGCGTGCTCATATTCCTGGTTGGCAAGACAGGTGTAGAGAATATCCACCGTATTCAGCTGGGAAATCCGGGAGGCCATGGCGCCGGAGCGAAACAGGGCTTCGTTGGCGGCAATGTAGAGCTTGTGGTCTGCCAGGGTGGAGATGGGAGACTTGACGAACCGGGTCATGGCAATGGTAGGGACACCGTTTTCCTTCATGGCCTTGAGGCAGTCAATCATCTCCACGGTAGCGCCGGAATAGGAAAAGATGATTCCCACATCCTGTGGCGTGGCGTTTCGAGCCTGAATCAGCTGGGAATGCCAGTCCTCGTTGAGGATGGTGATTTTGTCAATCCGCAGCAGCTTCAGATACAGGTCCTTGGCGGCGCAGAAGGAGGCGCCGATGCCGAACAGATAGATTACCCGGGCATTCTGAATCAGCTCCACGCATTTCTGGAGGATGTCCGGGTCCAGCAGTGCCCGGGTCTGCTCCAGGGACAGAATATTCCGGTAGGTAATCTTCTCCATAATCTGCTCCACAGTGTCCATGGGCTCAATTTGCTTTTCCTGGGACTTGTGGAGCTGGGAGCGGACAGCCAGCTCCTGGGAAACGGCCTGGCGGAAGGCCCGGTAGCCGGAATAGCCGATGTGGCTGCACAGCCGGACGATGGTGGCGGAGGAGGAAAAGGTTCTCTTTGCCAATTCGTGAATGCTCAGCTGGGTTACCAGCTCGGGGGTGCGGAGGATCTGCTCCGCAACAGAGCGTTCCGTGGGGCTGAGGTTGTCGGATGCTTCCCGGAGTTTCAGCAGGGGACTGGTCATGGCGGTTGTCTCCTTTCAAAATGTGCACAGAATGAACAAAAAGCAAAGGATAATACTGTGTAAATACACCATATCCAAACGGGAAATTTCTGGGCAGTTTCAACAAAACAGCCAAAAGCTATGAAGGAAATCCAGATTATGAAATAAAGTTACATGAATATGATGTTTTATTGACACATTGTGTCTACTTGATTATAATAGGCTCATCAAAAGAAATCAAGTACAAATGTACCTTGCGGGGGTACAGAAACAAACAAAAGAATAGCGTGTTGCAGAGGAGCAAGATTATGAGTTTGAATCTGGCGAATATGTCCACGGAGACTCGGAATCCCAACACCATGCTGCTGGATACCATGACTCCGCTGGAAATTGTGACTGCGATGAATCAGGAGGATGCCCGGATAGCCCAGGTAATTCAGCCTGAATTATCCCATGTCGCCCAATGTGTCGTCTGGGGGATTGCCTCTATACAATCCGGGGGGCGAATTATCTATATGGGAGCCGGAACCAGCGGCCGTCTTGGGGTGCTGGATGCGGTGGAATGTCCCCCTACCTTCGGGGTGGACCCCTCCCTGGTGGTGGGGCTGATTGCCGGGGGCGAAAAGGCCTTTGTCAGGGCGGTGGAAGGGGCGGAGGACGATCCGGCCCTGGGCCGTTTGGATTTGCAGAAAATCCATCTGGCCAAGGAGGATCTTGTGATTGGCATTGCCGCCTCCGGCCGCACCCCCTATGTGCTGGGCGGCCTGGAATATGCCACGGAGGTGGGGTGCCACACGGTCGCTATCTCCTGTAACCCCGGGTCCATCATCGGAAAGTATGCCCAGCTGGCCATTGAGGTGGTGCCGGGCCCGGAGGTGCTCACCGGTTCCACCCGGCTGAAGGCCGGCACCTGTCAGAAGCTGATTCTCAATATGATTTCCACCGCCACCATGGTAGGCTGCGGAAAGGCCTATCAGAATCTGATGGTGGATGTGGTTCAGACCAATGAGAAGCTGGTGACAAGAGCCCAGAATATTGTGATGGAGTCCACCGGGGTGAACCGGGAGACTGCCAAAAAGGTGATACAGGAGGCAGGTGGTTCCTGCAAGAAAGCCATCGTGATGATTCTGGCAAACTGTGATGCAGAAGCCGCCGGCAAGCGCCTGGACAAGGCCAAAGGCCATGTCCGGGAGGCAATTCGGGAGTAAGGAGTGATAACCATGGAAATTGTAAACTACGGACAGGCCTATGAAGCCCAGGTGGTGGCGCTTTGGAATCAGTGCCTGACCTATGACACCATCACTGTGGGAAAATTCCGTCGGCAGGCCCTGTTTGACGAGAACTTTGACCCGGCATTGTGCTATGTGGCGCTGGAGGGGGAACAGGTGGTAGGCTACTGCCTGGGTATGCGCCGGAAGTTCCCCTACCTGGAGCGGGGCCTGGAGCCGGACAGAGGATGGATTGTGGCAATCTTTGTGGCGGAGGCTTACCGCCGCCAGGGCATCGGAACCCGGCTGGTGCAGCGCAGCGAGGGGGATATGCGCTCCCGTGGAGCGAAGAACATCACCCTCTTTGCCTACAGCCCCGGATATTTCTTCCCGGGCATTGACAAGGAAAATTACCCGGCGGCAGCGCCTTTCTTTGAGAAACTGGGCTATGAGGCCGGCAGCACCGACTACTCCATGTGCAAGGACCTCCATGGCTTCCAGATCAGTCCGGAGGGACTGGCTAAAAAGGCGGCGGCGGAGGCCAAAGGCTACCGGTTTGTGAACTTCACTTACGACTATGCCTTGGAGCTGCTGGAATTCAACCGGGATAACTTCGGCGGCGGTTGGAAGCGCAACGCCCTGATTGCCATGCAGAACGGCACCGCAGAGGACTTGATTCTGCTGGTACTCAGCCCGGAAGGAAAAATCTGCGGCTTCAGTATGCGGATGATTGACGGCAACCCCTCCCGGTTCGGCCCCATCGGCATCGATAAGAATATGCGAAACGAGGGCCTGGGGAGTATCCTGCTGGACTTTGCCCAGCAGGAGATGGCAAGACGGGGCATCTACCATATGTTCTTCGTCACCACCGACGACCCGGGACGGCGCTACTACGAGCGGAAGGGGCTGCACGTATTCCGCAGCTTTACCTCCTATAAAAAATTCTTCGGAGATTGAGAGGAAAGACCTATGGGAACTTTGAAACGAATTGTGAGCATCGGTGCCCATTCCCTGGATGCGGAGCTGATGGGCGGCCCCCTGATGCTGAAATATGCCAGGGAGGGTGCCCACTGCACCTACATCCATGTGACCCAGGGACGGCTGGAGGACCCCAACGCCACGGAGGAGGCCAAGGCGGCTTACCTCAAGTCCCTGCTGGAGCAGAACAAGAAGGCAGCTGAAGTGCTGGGAGGCGACACCATCTGGCTGGGCTATGTATCCAGCAATATGCCCTCCACCCAGGAGTTTGCCGCCCGGCTGGAGGATTACTTTGAAAAGGAAAAGGTGGAGCTGGTCATCACCCACTGGCGGGGCTCCATGCACCCCCGGCACATCAACACCCACGATGCGGTGACCACGGCGGTGAAGAACCTCCGCCGGAAGGGCAATCCCATCCGCCTGCTTTACGGCGAAACCTTTGAGGATCTGGTGGGCTTCATTCCCCAGGCCTACTTCGTCCTCACTCCGGAGGAACAGGAGCAGTGGTTCCGGGGCCTGAAGGTCTACCAGGTATTCAACGGGGAAATCAACGATTTCCCCTATATTCCCTACTACACCACCAACGGCAAGGTTCGCAGCATTGAGTGCGGCAGCAAAGGGTTCACGGTGAACTATATGTACGCCAGCCTCATCGAGCCTTCTTTGTGGTAAGCCGAGCTTTCCCCATCATAAAAGAAAGGAGGAAAACACATGGGTAATGTATATGTACGGGTGGATGACCGCCTGATTCACGGACAGACCATTGTGGCCTGGTGCCCCACTCTTGGCATCCAGGAGATTATCGCCATCGACGATGCCAGCGCCAGCAGCCCGATGTTAAAGTCCATTATGACCATGGGCGTCCCCAAAAACTATAAGACCAGCATCGTGACGGCGGACGAGGCCAATGCCCTTCTGAAGGCTGGCAGCGACTGCAACCGTCTGGTGATTGTGAAGCTGCCCCAGGTTCTGGAGCGAATCCGGGAAAACATCTCCGGTTGCCGCCAGCTGATTCTGGGCAATATGGCCAAGCGGAGCGACACGGTGCACAAGGTCAGCGGCGCCACCGGCATCTTCTATCTCAGTGACCAGGACGTGGCATTGCTGGATTCCCTGGCGGCGGAGGGTGTGGACATCGTGTTCCACCAGCTGCCCAACGGCACCAAGCTCACCTGGTCGGCCTTCAAGGAAACTCTGTAACATCAAAGAACAGGAGAGAGAAATCATGAATGTGCTGCAAATCATTTTAATCGCATTGTTTATTTATCTGGGCTCCATCGGTTCCATTGTGGGCAACACCATCGGCTGGTACGGCCTGGGCCGTCCTCTGGTTGCTTCCTTTATTGTGGGCCTCATCATGGGAGACGTGGGTACCGCCATGGTGGTGGGTATCCCCCTGCAAATCATGTATATGGGCAATGTGACCCCCGGCGGCGCCGTTGCCTGGGATCTTAGCTACGCCACTTACATCGGCACCGCCGGCGCTCTGGCCTTCGGACAGGGCATGGGCACCACGGAGCTGATTGGTCTTGCGGTGGTATTTGCCGGTATCGGCGGCCTGGTGGGCCAGCTGATGTGGAACGTATCCTACGCCCTGAACCTGCCTCTGAACCGTCTTGCCAACAAGTACGCCGAGGCCGGTGAGACCAAGAAAATGTATATCCCCAATGTGATTGGCGGTCAGGCCATCGGCTTTGCCTGCCGGTTCATCCCCGCCGTCATCATCCTCACCTCCATGACCGTAGCTTCCGGTCAGGCAGACTTCGCCACCCTGATTCCCGGCTGGATTACCACATTGCTCAGCGTATTCGGCGGCATGATGGCCTCCCTGGGAATGGGCATCATCCTTTCCTTCCTGCTGAAGAAGAAGTACCACATTGTCATCTTCCTGGCAGGCTTCATCCTGGTGACCTACTTCGGCCTGAGCACCATGGCTGTGGCTGTGGTGGCTGTAATCACTGCCGTGCTGTACTTCGTTGCCTATGACAGAGTGAAAGTGGAGGCATAAACATGGAAAAGAAAATTAGTGAAAAGACATTAAAGAAATCCTTCTGGAACTGGTTCTTCTTTAACGGCTGCTCCCAGCAGGCAGAGAGTATGCTGGGTATGGCCTTCGGTCAGTCCATGGCTCCGGTGATTGAGGAACTGTACGACACCAAGGAGGAGAAGGCGGAGGCCTTAAAGCGCCACACCTCCCTGTTCAACACCGAATCCCAGGTAGGCTCCATTGTCAACGGCATCGTCTGCGGCATGGAGGAGGCCAACGCCAACGGCAAGTGCAGCCCGGAGATCATCAGCTCCGTCAAGACTGCCCTCATCGGACCCACCTCCGCCATCGGTGACTCTTTGTGGGTTGCCACCATCATCCCCATCCTTCTGACCATCTGCCTGTCCATCTCCCAGGCCAGCACCGCCACCTCCTGGCTGGGCGCTGCTTTGTACCTCATTGCTTACCCCATCCTCACCTGCTGCCTGAGCTACTTCCTGTTCAAGTTCGGCTACCGTTCCGGCCTGGAGGGTATGCAGAACATTATGGCCACCGGTCAGCTGGATAAGCTCACCAATACCATGACGGTCATGGGCCTGATTGTGGTGGGTGCCCTTACCGCTTCCTTCGTGTCCGTGTCCCTGCCCATCCAGATTACCAAGGACGTGTACGATGCCACCACCGGCACCGTTCTGGAAAACCAGGTGCTGTTCAATGCGGACAATATGCTCAACACCATCTTCCCCAAGATTCTGCCTCTGGGCCTGACCATGGGCGTATACTACCTGTACTCCAAGAAGCGCTGGTCCCCCATGAAGCTCATGGGCCTGATTCTGGTGATGGCAGGCGTCCTTACCGGTATCGGCTACCTGTGCGGTGTGTATGTGTGATTGCCTATGGTTGAAATCATTGTAGTCGGCCACGGTACTTACCCCCAGGGCATCCGTACCAACCTGGAAATGGTGGCAGGTGTCCCGGAGAATATGCACTTCGTGAATTTTACCCCGGATATGTCCCGGGAGGACCTGGAGAAGAACCTGGATGCACTACTGGAAATCCTGGCAGGAAAGCCGGTGCTCTTCTGTGTGGATCTGCCCGGTGCCACCCCCTTCCAGGTCTGCGCCCTGCGGACTGCGGCGGAAGCGGAGAGCCGCCGGACGGTGGTGGGCATCAATAACATGGCCTATATGGAAATGGCCATGGATGCACTGGAGGATGTGGATCAGCTGGCAAAGCGCAGCCTGGACACCACCCGGGAATCCTTGGTATCGTTTCCTGCGTAAATTCTTTTACCTCCTACCAAGAGAAAGGCACCGGCAAAAGTCGGTGCCTTTCTTCATGGAAAGTTCATAAATTCGTGCTATATTCCTCCCGAGAATAAGACAAGGAGCATGGTTATGAAGAAACCGGAAGTCAACTACCTGGAATTTCGCCCCAGTAAGCTCAATACCCCCCAGTTTTCCCATTTGAAGCTGCTGCTGGCCTGGTTTGCCTGCCTGGGGCTGTTTTTCCTATCGGAGCTGCTGGTGCCGACGGAGCGGTGTACCCCCATGCATATGTTCCTGGATGATTGGATTCCCTTTCAGGAGATTTTTGTCCTTGCCTATGTGGGGTGGTTCCTGCTTATCGCCGGCTCTTTGGGGTACTTTCTTTTGTACCGGGTAGAGAGCTTCCGGCGGCTGCAAGTCTTTTTTATCGTCTGCCAGCTGGTGGCGGTGGTTGTCTATGTGGCCTTTCCCTCCTGCCAGGAGCTGCGGCCGGAGACCTTCCCCCGGGACAATGTGCTCACCCGGCTGGTGGGCCTTCTGTACAGCGCAGACACCAATACCGGCGTCTGTCCCTCCCTCCATGTGGCCTTTTCCTTCGGAATCGCCTCTGCCTGGTTGAAGGAACAGACAACGCCCTGGTGGGTGAGGGGAGGAATTGTGATTGCCTGTGTCCTGGCAGCCCTTTCCACCATGTTCATCAAGCAGCACTCGGCGGTGGACTTCTTCGCCGCCATCCCCCTGAGCCTGCTGGCGGAGGGGATTGCCTACGGCAAGGGCTACTGGCTCCCCAAAATGAAAAATGCGGCTCTCCAAAAATAATCGGAGAGCCGATATTTTATGCCTGGGGACGCTTCCGGGTGAGGTACTCGTCCAGCTTGGTTTTCATGTTTTCCGGCATTTCCCGGGCTACCGGGCAGGTGTGGGCGTTTGCCATCCGCTCCAGGAAGGCGCAGATAAAGGCGATGTCTGCCTCCATCTGCTCCCCGTCCATCACCGCCATGGTGTCATAGCTGTTGTGGATGGTGGCGGTGTTCTGGGGAGCAATCCGGGCAAAGGACACAGCCGGGATGCCCTTGTCGGCAAAGGGGGTGGAGTCGCTGGAGTACACATCCTGCCGGGCCTTGCAGCCGAAGCCCTGCTCAGCGGCAAAGTAGGAGATATAGTGTACCAGCTTTTCCTCGCTGGTGCAGCAGGCGATGAACCGGCCCATAATGCAGCCGATCATGTCCAGATTGATATTCAGCACAATCTTGCCCAGTTCTTCCTCGTGGCTCTGGCAGTAGGCCTTGGAGCCCAGCAGGCCCCGCTCCTCACTGCCGCAGAAGACGAAACGCAGACCGTACCGATGGGGCTTTTTGGAGAAGGTCTCCGCCATGGAAAGCAGCCCAATGGAGCCGGACATATTGTCATAAGCACCCTGAGAAAGGGAAGTGGAATCATAGTGGGCGGTCAGGACAATATACTGGGGGTTTTCACCCGGCAAATCCAGAATCACATTGTGGGAATTTTCCTGGGTCTGGGTCTGCTTCAGCTGGATTTTTCCCATTTTTGCCCGGTTCTTCACCAGCAAAATGGCATCCTTGGCGTTGATGTTCACACCGGGAAGAAGATTTCCCTTGGAAACATAGCTTCTCAGCTCCCGCTGGTCAATGTCCCGGTCAGTATAGTTGGCGTTGCCGTCATAGGTCACAAAGCCCACAGCGCCCTTTTCCAGAATGTCCTGATAGGTCCAGTACCCCAGATAGCCGTCCACCAGCACAATCTTCCCCCGGCAGCCGGAAAGGCTCTGGGGGGTGGTATCCCGCAGGTAATAAAGGGGTGCCTCCACCTGGGCAGAGCCGGCGCACAGATACCCCTTGCAGGGAATCTCCTGCCCATCCGCCAGGAAAACGGCTTCTTCTATCGCAGCCATGTCCACAGCAAAGGGCTCAATCACCGCCTCGCCCCCAAACCGCTTGCACTCCCCGGCAATGTACTCCGCAGCCCGCAGCTCCTCCGGGCTGCCGCCGGTGCGCACATAAGCGGTTTCCTCAAAAATCCGCATAATATCCTTTTGGTCCATGGAAATCTCCTCCTTTTTTATTTAAAAGGCATTATATCACAAAATGCGCCCAAAGAAAAGCTCCGAAGCCGCAGCTTCGAAGCTTTTTCAGTGATTTTTTAGTTGTCCCAGTTGTGCCACACGTTCTGCACATCGTCATCGTCTTCCATGATGTCGATGAGCTTTTCCATGTTCTTGATCTGCTCCTCGTCGGTGAGGGTCTGATAGTTCTGGGGAACCATCTCAATCTGGGCGGAAGCGAAGGTGTACTTCTTGGCAGCCATGGCATCGGCTACGGCGTTGAAGTCGTCGGGGGTGGTGTAGATGGTGAACACATCGTCCTCGGCCTCAAAGTCGTCAGCGCCGCAGTCCATGGCGTCCATCATCACGGCGTCCTCCTCGTAGTCACCCTCGGAGTTGTCGATGACCAGCACGCCCTTCTTGTCAAAGCTCCAGGACACGCAGCCGGTGGCGCCCAGGTTGCCGCCAAACTTGTCGAAGTGGTGGCGCATGCTGCCGGCGGTACGGTTCCGGTTGTCGGTCATGGTCTCCACAATCACAGCCACACCGCCGGGGCCGTAGCCTTCGTAGGTGATGGATTCGTAGTTTTCGCCGCTGCCTGCGCCGGCGGCCCGCTCCAGTACCCGCTTGATGTTGTCGTTGGGCATATTGGCGGCCTTGGCCTTGGTGATGATGGTGGCAAGACGGGAGTTGTTGGCGGGATCGATGGAGCCGCCGCCCTCTTTGACTGCCACAATCATTTCCTTTGCGATTTTGGTGAAGGCGGCAGCACGCTTGGCGTCCTGTGCACCCTTGGTCTTTTGGATGTTATGCCATTTGGAATGTCCGGACATGAAAAATTTCTTCCCTTCTATATAACGGCGGTAAGCCTAAAATTTGCCCAACTATTCTAACACAAAATTTTCGAGAAATCAACCAATTACAGGAAGAAATTGGTGCAATCCCTGTGAGATTGGGAAAGAACCACGGAAAGCTCCGGGTATTTCTCCTGCAGAGCCCGCTGCAAAACGGTACATACGGGGTTTTCCGTGTAGAAATGCCCGGCGTCAATCAGATGGATGCCCTGCTCCTGGGCAAGCCAGAAATCGTTATATTTTACATCGGCGGTGACAAAGGTATCGCATCCGGCAGCCGCCACCAGGGGCAGCTCGCTTCCGCAGCTTCCGCCGCCTACCGCCACCCGGTGAACAGAACCTTGTCCCTGGGTGTACCGCAGGCCGGGACAGCCAAGTTGGGTTTTCAC
Organism: Candidatus Faecousia excrementipullorum; assembly: GCA_018712825.1. Classification (GTDB taxonomy): domain Bacteria; phylum Bacillota; class Clostridia; order Oscillospirales; family Oscillospiraceae; genus Faecousia; species Faecousia excrementipullorum. Next base: position 28,741 of record DVGG01000006.1, read on the forward strand.
CAGCCGGAGAAAATCCTCCAAAGGCTGCTTCTCCACAGCGCCCACCCGCAAAAGCCCCCAGGGGCGGCCCTGCTCATCAATCCCTGCCGGATTCAGCACCTGCACATCCTGAAGACCCAGGGCGGAAGCCAAAGCGTCATTCACTCCGCCGGGAGCCTGGTCCAGATTGGTGTGGGCGTTGATGGCGCTGATACCCTTGGCGCACAGCAGCATAATCCCCCGGCTGGTGGCATCCTCCGCCGTCAGGTGGGCAAGAGGACGGAAGATGATGGGGTGGTGGGTGACAATCAGCTGAGCGCCGATTTCCTCTGCCTCCCGGCATACATGGTAAAATGGGTCCAGAGCTACTAAGATTTTGGTAACCGGGGTGTTTTTATCCCCGCACAAAAGACCCACGTTGTCCCAGTCCATCTTCATGGAAGGGGACGCCAGGGTATTGAGAAATGTCAGAACCTGTCCCACGGTAATCATAAGGTTTTTTCCTCCAATTCCTGTTTTAGTTTCCGGAAGCGCTCCAGCCGCTGAGGCTCCTGACCGCTTTCCTCCAGCCCGGCGATGGTCTGGGAAATGCCGCCGATGACCCGCTTCTGAAACTCTGGCAGCAGAGGACTGCCGCATTCCAACAGGGCAGGGGAGAGGTAGCAGGCCCAAAGAGGCTGAGGGGGACAGGGGGCGTAAGTCACCTCCATAATGGGGTAGATGAACTTCCCGTCCTGGGCCAGGGTCTCCCGGAGAATGGAAAAGCCGTTTTTCCACAGCCATTGCCGCAGCTGGGGCCGTTTGGACTGGCATTGGAGAATCAGACGGTACCGGGAGTCCCGGAGCCAGGGGGCGGCGGAGAGAATGGCAATCATGGTGTCCGCTCCCATGCCTGCACACACCAGGGTATCAAAGTCCCGGGGAATCCCGGAGACACCGCTGCAAAGGTGGAAGGAGATTTTCTTTTCCACGCCGTACTTGCGGGCGTTTTCCCGGGCGGAGGCCAGGGGCTGGAGCGCCACATCCGAGGCAATGACGGAGGCGGCAATATTCTTTTGCAGCAGATAAATGCCAAGATATCCGTGGTCGCAGCCCACATCCGCCACCCGATCCCCGGGGCGGACGAACTGGCAGCAGGCGGCAAGGCGGTGGGAAAGGGGTGGCAGCATACAGTTCCTCCAATTCTTAGAAAAAAATGCCATCCCGGAAAGGGGGATGGCATAGCGGGTTACTTATCGGACTTTTCCTTCTGGTCGGCCTCGTAGGCTTCCAGGAAGTGGTTCAGCTGAGCCAGGAAGGGTTCGCAGTCGATGCCGTGCACCATGCAGGCCTCCTCAACGGTCTCTCCCCGGGAAGAAGGGCAGCCCAGGCAGTGCATGCCAATGGCAAAAAACAGAGGAGCGCTGTGGGGAGCAATGTCCAGCACATCTCCGATAATGGTATTCTTTTCAATCTTGACAGCCATAATATGACCTCCTTTTTGGTATCTTGCCATATTATAACCGTATCCCGGACAAAAAACAAGTGCAAATCCGCAAAAGTGGGGGTTTGTAAAAAATAATTTTCAATTTGTCAAAAAAACCCTTGCTTTTTTTTCGGGAGTGTGCTAATATATTCGAGCGCTAAGTAAGAGCGCCATGCGCCGGTAGCTCAGTTGGATAGAGTGACTGACTACGAATCAGTAGGTCGGGGGTTCGAGTCCCTTCCGGCGTACCAAAAAATCCAGACACCCATCGGGTGTCTGGATTTTTTATTGCCGGAAAGGGACTCGAAAGATAAAATCCCACAGTCCGGTGGACTGTGGGCGGCGCCGGCTGGACGGCGCCGAACCTCACAATTTGCCAAAGGCAAATTGCAACGAGTCCCTTCCGGCGGCCCCCGTAACCCGAAAGCCCCAATAAACGGCTCCATCCGTTTCGCACCAACCAAAAGCGCCGAACCTCACAATTTTCCAACGGAAAATTGCCCCGAGTCCCTTCCGGGCGGCGTGCCGCCGCTGTCAATTTCGCACGATAGCTTTCAGCAAATCGTTACTTCCCTGACCCGCCCGGTATCGGCGGGCGGTGCCCGCTGACAATGCGCACCGGGCTGGTCGGTAATCGTTCTTGCCCTGACCCGCCCGGTATCGTTACTGCTTCCAAAGCCCTACATCACAACTCCCTCATGGCTATGGTTATGCTCCCCCAGCTGGCTATCTTCATGGCTGTGACCATGAACTGACTCATCCTCCCCGTGGATATGGGTGTGGGAGTGGACATGGGTGTGGGGGTGGGCGTGAACCAAATCCCCGTGGGCATGAAGATGGGTATGGGTGTGGGCATGGTCGTGGGTGTGCTGCAGGGAGATGGTGTCCTTCACCATCAGCACCGTGGCGCAGACCATAATCAAAAGACCAATATAGAAGGGAAGATCCGGCTGCTCCCGGAGCAGCACCATGCTGAACAGCACCCCAAGGAAGGGGGCAAAGGCATAGTAGGCGCTGGTTTTGGCAGCCCCCAGCTCCTTCTGGGCCTGAATGTAAAAGTGGATGCTAAGGCCATAGGCCACAAACCCCAGGGCCATGGCACAAAGAATCCACTGAAGCTGGGGAAATTCCTCCTGCAAAAGCAGCGCCACCACCAGACTTCCCAGTCCGGAGAAAATTCCCTTGATGGTGGTAATTTCCACGGAGGACTTGTGGCTCAGCATCCGGGTGCAGTTGTTTTCCAGACCCCAGCAGCAGGCAGCAGCCAAAACCAGCAGCGAGCCGGAGCCGAACCGCAGGCTGTCCGCTCCTTCAAAGCTCAGAATGAGGCTTGCCCCGCATACCAGGGCGATGGCGGCTACCAATCGCCGGGAAAGGGCCTCCCGGAAGAACAGAAATGCAATGAGGGAGGTTGCCACAATTTCAAAATTCCCCAAAAGGGAAGCATTGGCAGAATGGGTGGTTTTCAGCCCCAGCATGAGCAGAATGGGGGCGGCAATGTCCAGCACCACCATCCCAATGGTGTAGGGCAGCTCCTTCCGGGTCAGGTGGGGAGCTTTTTCCCGGGTTATGCGCCCATAAAAAAACAGACCAACCCCCGCCCCCAGATACAAAAAGGCCGCCATCATGGTAGGGCCTACCTGGGAGAGGAGCAGCTTGCTCAAAGGGATATTCAGTCCGTATAAAAGCGCTGCCAGCAGGGCGAAAACAGCAGCCGTGTTCTTGGCTTTCATATTCTGCCTCCCAAAGTAAAAATTCCCATATATCCCCCCGGGGGGGATATATGGGAATCATAACACAAAAAGACTTTCCTGTCACCTGTTATTTTTCCAGCAGTTCCAGAAGCTCCTGGGGGGTGTTTGCAATGGAAACGGCACCGGCTTCCTGCATTTCTGTAACATTTCCATAGCCCCAGGCCACGCCGATGGTGGGAATCCGGTGCTCCGCAGCTCCCAGCACATCAAAGGCGGTGTCCCCGACCATCACAGCCTGAGAGATACCTGTGCAGGTGTTCAGAAGATAAGCAATGACAGAGGACTTGGAATCCCGGCGTCCGTCCAGTGTAGCGCCGCAGATTTTCTCAAAATAGGGGGAAAGCTGGAACTTTTCCATGATTTCCAGGGCGGTGACCTCCGGCTTGGAGGTGGCCACAAACAGCCGGTGACCGTGGTCTTTCAGGGTTTGCAGCAGCTCCGGTATCCCCGGGTAGGGGATATTTTCGAATTTACCCACGGTGGTGTACCGTCCCCGGAAGACCCGGACGGCCTCTTCAATCTGCTCCGGCTCGACGCCGAACTTCAGGAAGGTTTCCCGGAGAGGAGGGCCTACAAATACCCCCAGGGTCTTTTTGTCCGGCACCGGCAGACCGAAATGCTCCAGAGCCAGGGCAGCACAGTTGGTAATGCCCTCTCCCGAGTCGGTGAGGGTTCCGTCCAAATCAAAAAAGATGGCTTTTCGCTCCATGAAGACAGCTCCTTGACAATAGATTCCACCATATTATAGCAAATTTTTCAGGAAAAGCAATTCGTTTTCCCTTCCTTCTTGACTTTAGCACGATTTCGTGGTATCCTTAACCCAAATATTAAAAGCAAATGGAGGAGAAAACCATGACTCATATCAAGACCCTGGAGACCCGGAATCTGTGCCAAAGTGCCAAGAATGGCGGCTGCGGCGAGTGCCAGACCTCTTGCCAGTCTGCTTGCAAGACCAGCTGCGGCATTGCCAACCAGCAGTGCGAGAACAAGGGCGAGAACAAGTAATTTTTTCATAAGCAGTCAGGTCACGGGGAGGAAGCAGCACATGGTTCCTCCCCGTAGATTTTGCGTAAATTTCGATGTTAGGATAGGAAAAACATATGATACATCAATATAAACTGGGGGGCATGAATATCGTCCTGGACGTCTGCTCCGGCGCTGTCCATGTGGTGGACGAGGTGGCTTACGATGTAATTGCCCTGTACGAAAGCACCGGCCGGGAGAAAATTGTTGCCCAGCTTCAGGACAAGTACCCCCAGATTCCCGCAGAGGAAATCGGGGAGTGCTATGACCAGGTAACCGCTCTGAAGGATGCCGGGCAGCTGTTCACTCCTGACACCTTCCGCCCCATGGCAGGAAAGCTGAAGGAAAAGACAGGCGGCGTTGTGAAGGCCCTGTGCCTCCATGTGGCTCATACCTGTAACCTGAACTGCTCCTACTGCTTCGCCAGCCAGGGCAAGTACCACGGGGATCGGGCGATTATGAGCTTTGAAACCGGCAAGCGGGCGCTGGATTTCCTGATGGAAAATTCCGGCAGCCGCCACAACCTGGAGGTGGACTTCTTCGGCGGGGAGCCCCTTATGAACTTCCAGGTGGTAAAGGACCTGGTGGCCTATGCCCGTTCCGTGGAAAAGGAGCGGGGCAAGAATTTCCGCTTCACCCTCACCACCAACGGCGTGCTCATCGACGACGATGTGATTGACTTCTGCAACCGGGAGATGAGCAACGTGGTGCTGAGCCTGGACGGCCGGAAGGAAGTCCACGACCGGTACCGGGTGGACTACGCCGGCCACGGCAGCTGGGAGAAAATCGTACCCAAGTTCCAGAAGCTGGTAGCCAGCCGTCCCCAGGACAAGACCTACTATATGCGGGGCACCTTCACCCATGCCAACCCGGACTTTTTGAAGGACATTCAGGTAATGCTGGATCTGGGCTTTACGGAGCTGAGCATGGAGCCGGTGGTGTGCGCCCCCGGCGACCCGTCTGAGCTGACACCCCAGGATTTGGAGATTGTAAAGGAGCAGTATGAAAAGCTGGCAGAGCTGATGATCGAGCGTCGGAAGGCCGGCAAGCCCTTTACCTTCTATCATTATATGATTGACCTCACCGGCGGCCCCTGCATTTACAAGCGGATTTCCGGCTGCGGCTCGGGCACGGAGTATATGGCGGTGACCCCCTGGGGCGACCTGTACCCCTGCCACCAGTTTGTGGGTGAGGATGCTTACTGCCTGGGCAATATCTGGGACGGGGTCACCAACCTGGACAAGCAGCAGGAGTTTGCCCAGTGCAATGTGTACGCCCGGCCTGACTGCCAGGACTGCTGGGCCAAGCTCTACTGCTCCGGCGGCTGCGCCGCCAACGCCTTCCACGCCACCGGCTCCGTCCGGGGTGTGTATAAGCCCGGCTGTGAGCTGTTCAAGAAGCGGATGGAGTGCGCCATCATGGTGGAAGCCTCCCGGCTGACGGAGGAATAAGGGGTGGATACCCCCATTTGTGATTTCGTCCGGGGATACCGGGAGAAAAATCCCCTGCGGCTCCATATGCCGGGGCATAAGGGGATTCCCTTCCTGGGGCCGGAGCCTCTAGATCTCACGGAGATGACCGGGGCGGACGATTTGTACCACCCGGAGGGCATTATCGCCCAAAGCGAGGAAAACGCCGCTGCCCTGTTTGGGGCGGGGATGACCTGCTACTCCACGGAAGGGTCGTCTCAGTGCATCCGGGCCATGCTGTATCTGGCCCTCCAATATGCCCACCGGGAGGGGAAGAACCCCCGGATTCTTGCCGGACGGAATGTGCACAAAACCTTTGTGACGGCAGCGGGGCTGCTGGATTTCCAGGTGGATTGGCTTCCGGCCACGGAAAGCTACCTTTCCTGCGGCGTAGCGGATTGGAAGGCTCTGGAGCAGCAGCTTAGAAATCTTCTTCCTGCTGCGGTGTATGTTACCAGCCCCGACTATCTGGGAAATGAGATGGATTTGGGGCAGCTGTCCCGGCTTTGCCATCAGTATGGCGCCTTGCTGCTGGTGGACAACGCCCACGGTGCCTATCTCCACTTTCTGCCCCAGCCCCGGCACCCCCTGGATCTGGGAGCGGATTTGTGCTGCGACTCCGCCCATAAGACCCTGCCGGCTCTCACTGGAGCGGCGTACCTCCACCTGTCAAAGGCGGTGCCTGTGTGGCTGAAGGCTATGAGCAAGGAAGCTATGGCCCTGTTCGGCTCCACCAGCCCCTCTTACCTCATCTTGCAGTCTCTGGATTTGATGAACCCCTGGCTGGAAGGGCTGCCGGGAAGGCTCCAGGCCTTTCTTCCCCAGATAGAAGCGGCAAAGAAGAGAATTGCCCAAATGGGCTGGGAATTTGCTGGAAGTGAGCCTATGAAATGGACCCTTTGCCCCAAACCTAAGGGCTATACCGGGGAGACACTGGGAGCGCTACTGGAGGCGCAGGGGATTTACTATGAATTTGCCGACCCGGACTTCCTGGTGCTGATGCTCTCCCCGGAACAACCGGAGAGCCTCACCGCCATAGAGGCGGCGCTCAATACCGTTCCGGCAAAGCCTGCCATATCCCAGACACCGCCCCGGCCCCATATCCCCCAAAGAGCCATGTCCATCCGACAGGCTATGCTTGCCCCCCACCGGGAAATCCCCGTGGCGGAGGCCCAGGGAGAGATTCTGGGAGCACTCCAGGTGTCCTGCCCTCCGGCGGTGCCCATCGCCCTGTGCGGCGAGGTCATCGACCCACAGGTGGCAGAGCAGTTCCGCTACTACGGTGTGGAAACCTGCCGGGTGGTAAAATAGAGAAGTGTGTCACCCGGCTTGACATTTGTCAGGCCGGGTGGTATGATTGGGCTACCATACGGAGAGTTGTCCGAGCGGTTTAAGGAGCCGGTCTTGAAAACCGGTGATGCGGCAACGCACCGTGAGTTCGAATCTCACACTCTCCGCCAAAAATTGCCGACCCCCACAAGGGGGGTCGGCAATTTTTATCGGAGAGGAGATTCGAAAAGTTAAATCCGACAGTCCGGTGGACTGTCGGCGTGAGGCTCCTGCCTCACGAACCTCTATTTTTGCAGCGAACGCTGCAAAAATGCAATCGAATCTCCACTCTCCGCTGCCTTCAATCAAGCAAAAGCCTCCAATCAACGAGTCCCCCGCATACCCACCGACCTTCGAACAGGGAGAAAGCAATCGAATCTCCACTCTCCGCTGCCCATTTTTCCACAGCACATTTTATGCATCCTCACCCCGTCACCCTTGCACAAAAAACTCCATTGTGCTATAATAAAAGAAAAAACGGAGGGATACCCATGAAAACCTATGAACTGATTATCGAGCAGCGCCAGCCTCCCTGCGGCGGAAAGTCTCCTGTGGATGTGAAGATTTGCTCCGTCACCACCGACGACCCGCTGGCCTATGTGAAAAACATTGAGAAGGACGGGGAGCCCCGGATGGAGACCACCGACCAGGGAGAAATCGTCATCCGCCTGGAATGCGGCGCCAAGTCCATCAAGTACACCTTTACAGAGGAATAAAAAAAGGGGCGGCAGTCCTGCCGCCCCCTATAATCAAAATCCGTGCCGCTTTGCGGCACACCTTACTTATCCCCTATTCACTTTTACTTATTACTTTCCAAAAATCCCGGGCAGGCAGTAGAAGTTAGTGAAAAGTGAATAGTGAAAAGTGAAAAAGTAAAAATCCCGAACGCTTTCGCATTCGGGATTTTTGGAGCAGGGTACGGGAATCGAACCCGCCTCCGAGGCTTGGGAAGCCCCTATAATAGCCGATATACTAACCCTGCATGTGAAACGTATTATAGCAGAACCCCCTTGAAAATGCAAGCCCCTTTTTTTGGGGGCTTTTTGGGAGGAAGGAGAATACCATGGCGGAATTTGAGCTGGTGCGGGAAATCAAGAATCTGTGCCCCAATAACCAGATGCGGGATGTGTTTTTTCAGGAGGTGGAGACGGAGGACCCGGCAGAATATGTCCGGCAGCTGCTCAAAGGCAAGGAAGTGGAGCTATCCACGGAAACCGGAGCGGATGGCGCCGTAACCGTCCACGCCGTCTGTGACGGACTGATTCAGAAGTTCGTTTTCACCCCCATTTGAGGGGCCGGGAAAAAATGATGAATTTTCCGGAAATTATGGTTGAATTTGCGAGGAGTTTGTGATACGATATCGTTGTATCGATATGGGCGGCTTGCGCCCAAATAAGGATAGATATACACACAAATTTTGGAGGTAAAATCACATGAATGTAGCTGAAATCATGGAAAATCGCAGCGCCTTCTCTTTTGAGGTGTTCCCCCCCAAGACCGACGTGGGCATGGAAAAGCTCTGCGGCGAGGGTGGCGTTCTGGACCAGCTGTATACGCTGAACCCGGACTACATCTCCTGCACCTACGGCGCAGGCGGCACCAACGTGGGCAAGAACCTGGAAGTGCTGGACAAGATTGTTAAGGACGGCAAGTGCGTTGGCGTGACCCACTTCACCTGCATCGGCAATACCAAGGAAGGCATCAAGGAGCAGCTGAATACTTACCTGGAGCATGGCATCAACCACATGCTGGCTCTGCGCGGCGACCTGCCCTTCGGCTGGACCGGCACCGGCGGAGACCTGCACTACGCTACCGAGCTGGTTAAGTTCGTCCGTCAGGAGTTCGGCGACAAGTTCACCATCGCTGTGGCTGGCTCTCCCGAGGGCCACATCGCCTGCCGTTCTCTGGAGGCTGACATCGCTTTCCTGAAGCAGAAGCAGGACAACGGTGCCGACTACATCATGACCCAGCTGTGCTGGGATATGGACCAGTTCCGTTACTGGCTGGATGCTATCCGTGCCGCCGGAATCTGGCTGCCTGTGGACGTGGGTATCATGCCCATCCTGGACCAGGCTGCTACCATCAACATGGCTCTGTCCCGTAACGGCTGCGTGATGCCCCGTGAGCTGTGCGAGATTATCTCCAAGAACTGGATTTTCCCCAACCCCTTCGAAAAGGAGCCCTTCGACGCCAACGTAGAGGGCAAGAAGGCCAGCTTCAAGGAAGCCGGCATCGAGTACACCATCCGTCAGATCGACGAGTATCGTGCTTGCGGCATTAACGGTATCCACCTGTATGCCCTGAACAAGTACGACGATGTGGCTCGGATCGCCAAGGAAGCAGGCCTGCTGGACCTGATTTGATTATTACGGTGCCGTCTGCCCGTCGGGCTTTCGGCACCTTCTCTAAGGAGCGCAACACTTATGGCAACACCGCATACCATCGCAGTCGCCGGCAAGGGTGGGGTAGGCAAGACCACCACCTGCGGCATGATTATTGATTACCTCTGCAAAAAGCAGGACGGCCCCATCCTGGTGGTGGATGCCGACGCCAATTCCAATCTGAATGAAGTTCTGGGCGTGGAAGTAGAAACCACCCTGGGCTCCATCCGGGAGGAAATGGCCCAGGCGGAGATGAAAGGCACCATCCCCTCCGGAATGACCAAGGCCGAGTACGCCGAGTTCAAGTTCAATTCCGCTCTCATTGAAGAGGATGATTACGATATGCTGGTCATGGGCAGAACCCAGGGCAAGGGCTGCTATTGCTATGTCAATGGCGTGCTGAAGACCCAGGTGGACAAGTATGCCAAGAACTACCGGTATCTGGTCATGGACAATGAGGCAGGACTGGAGCATGTGGCCCGGGGAACCCTTCCCCATGTGGACACCATGCTGCTGATTTCCGACTGCTCCCGCCGGGGCATCCAGGCGGTAGCCCGGGTAGCGGAGATGATCGGGGAGATGGCGCTCAATCCCGGCCGGATGGGCCTGATTGTGAACCGGGCACCGGGTGGAGAGCTGGACGAGGGTGTCAAAGCCGAGATTGAAAAGTACGGCCTGAAGCTGCTGGGGGTGCTTCCCCAGGACGAGGGTGTCTATCGCTGCGACTGCCAGGGTGAACCCTCCGCCAAGCTGCCCGATGGGAACCCCGTGAAGGTAGCTCTGGCAAAAATCATGCAGTCTTTGGGACTGTAAATGCCGTTTTCCGGCAAAAAGTGTAAATTTTGCGCCTTGCATTGCAATGTGCATGAAAATTTTTAAGGGGGATAACAACTATGTCTTTTGTACCCAAGACGCAGCCCTTCAGCGGCAAGATCAACGCCGTGACTCTGGGCACCGGTGACAAGGCAATCGTCATCGGCGGTCAGAATGTGCTGCCGTTTTACACCTTCGATGCACCCATCGAGAACGCACCCAAGGTTGGCGTGGAGATTACCGACACTGCCAACGAATGGACCGCTCCCGGCCTGAGAGAGTTCTACGCCGGCTGCACCACCATGGCTGATTACGCCAAGAAGGCTGAGACCATGGAGGGCGCCGACTTCCTGTGCCTGCACTTTGAGTCTGCCGACCCCAACGGCGCCAACCGCTCTGTTGAAGAGTGCGTGGCCGATGCCAAGTCTGTTGCCGAGGCAGTGAGCATGCCCATCGTCATCATGGGCTGCAAGAACCTGGAGAAGGACGGCGAGCTGTTCTCCAAGATTGCTGAGGCTCTGCAGGGCAAGAACATTCTGGTGATGTCCGCCCGGGCTGAGGACTACAAGACCGTTGGTGCATCCGTTGTTCTGGCTTACGGCCAGAAGGTAGGCGCCGAGACCGCCGACGATATCAACCTGGCCAAGCAGCTGAACATCATGCTGAAGGGCCTGAACATTCCTGCCGAATCCGTTGTGATGAACGTGGGCACCGCTGCTGTGGGCTACGGCTATGAGTATGTGGCTTCCACCCTGGACCGCATCCGGGACGCCGCTCTGAAGCAGGCCGACGCCGACCTGCAGATGCCCATCGTGGCACCTGTGTCCGCCGACACCTGGGGCGTGAAAGAATCCACCGCTTCCGAAGAGGATGAGCCCGCCTGGGGCTGCGCTGAGGAGCGCGCCATCCACATGGAGGTTTCCACCGCCGCCGCCAACCTGACCGGCGGCGCCGACGCTGTGATTATGCGTCACCCCGCTGCTGTCGCCACCATCAAGAAGTTCATCAACGAGCTTGTGTAATTCGGAAGGAGGATACATACCATGGCTTTGAAAGGTCTTGACATCTTCAAGATGTCTCCTAAGAAGAACTGTAAGGAATGCGGCAGCCCCACCTGTATGGCCTTCTGTATGAAGGTTGCGCAGGGTGCCGTTTCCATCGATAAGTGCCCCTACTTCTCTGAGGAAGCAAAGGCCAGCCTGAACGAGGCTACCGCTCCCGCCATGAAGACCATTACCTTCGGTAATGACCTGAAGCTGGGCGGCGAGACCGTGCTGTTCCGTCACGAGAAGACCCTGGTGAACAAGAACCTGTTTGCCGTTGCTGTCAGCACCGCCATGTCCGCTGAGGAAGTGGATGCAAAGCTGGCTGACATGCAGAAGGTAGACTACGAGCGTATCAGCGAGCGGATGTACGTGGAGACCGTGTTCGTTTCCAACACCCAGTCCGATCCCGCTGTGTACGCCGCTCTGGTAGAGAAGGCTGCCGCTACCGGCCGTGCTCTGGTCCTGGAGTGCTGGGACGTGGAGTGCGCCAAGGCTGCCCTGGCTGTGTGCAAGGACAGCAAGCCCATCCTGGACGGCGCTACTGCCGCCAACTGGGAGGCTATGAACGCTGTTGCGCAGGAAGCCGGCGTGGTGCTGGGCGTTTACGCTGAGAACCTGTCCGACCTGTACGACACCGTGAAGAAGCTGGAAGCTGCCGGCAACAAGAACCTGGTGCTGGATGTGACCGGCAAGAACGGCAAGGAGACCCTGGCCAATGCTGTTCTGGTGCGCCGCACCGCCATCAAGGACGGCGACCGTTCCTTCGGCTACCCCTCCATCGTGAACCTGGCCCGGGTTGCCCAGGGCGATGCCCGTCTGCAGACCGCTTACGCTTCCATGTTCGTGGAGAAGTACGGCTCCATCATCGTGATGGAGAGCATGTCCTACGCTCAGGCTCTGCCTCTGTACGGCCTGCGCCAGAACATCTTCACCGATCCTCAGAAGCCCATGAAGGTAGAGTCCAAGATCTACCCCCTGAACGGTGCCGACGAGAACGCTCCCTGCGCTCTGACCGTGGACTTCGCTCTGACCTACTTCCTGGTTTCCGGCGAGCTGGAGCGCTCCAACCAGCCGGTTAACCTGCTGATTACCGACGCTTCCGGTATGTCCGTTCTGACTGCCTGGGCTGCCGGCAAGTTCTCCTCCTCCTCCATCAAGAAGTTCTTTGATGAGAACGACATTGAGAACAAGATCAAGTCCCGTACCCTGATCATCCCCGGCAAGGTTGCCGTGATGAAGGGCGAAATCCAGGAGAAGCTGCCCGGCTGGAACGTGGTGGTTGGCCCCCTGGAGGCTGTTCAGCTGCCCAAGTACATGAAGGACAAGGAGTACGAGGCTGCCGCCAAGGCCGCTGCCGCTGAGAACGCTGCCAAGGCTGCCACCGCTGCTGCCACCGAGGTGAAGGAGCTGTCCTTCGAGGAGCTGCTGGAAACCAAGGTGCCCAAGATTGAAGTGGTGGACATGGGCGTCAAGTACAAGGGCCACAACCCCGAGTCCCAGACTTTCGTCACCATCGGCGAGCGTATCCACTGCATCGCTCCTGTCATCCGTAAGGCTATGGACGAGCGGGATCCCGAGCCCATCCTGAAGCGTGCTGCCGAGCAGATTGCTGCCGGTGCCACCTACCTGGACGTGAACATCGGACCTGCCGAGAAGGACGGTCCCGAGCGCATGATGTGGGCTGTCAAGCTGCTGCAGGAGAACTTCAACAATGTGCCTCTGGCTCTGGATACCGCCAACAAGCGGGCTATCGAGGCCGGTATCAAGGTCTACAACCGTACCAACGGCAAGCCCATCGTGAACTCCGCCGATGCCGGCTCCCGTATCTCCTACATTGACCTGGCTGCTGCCAACGACGCTATCTGTATTGCCCTGTGCTCTGCCGACGGCATTGCCAAGGACAATGAGGAGCGTATGAAGCACTGCCACAACATGCTGGAGCGTGGTATGTCTCTGGGCATGGATGCCACCGACCTGTGGTTTGACCCCCTGTTCCTGGTGGTCAAGGGCATGCAGGACAAGCAGATGGAAGTTCTGCAGGCCATCAAGATGTTCTCCGACGAGGGCCTGAAGTCCACCGGCGGTCTGTCCAACAACTCCAACGGCGCTCCCAAGAACGTCCGTCCCATCATGGACTCCGCTCTGGTAGCTATGGCAATGATGCAGGGTCTGACCTCCGCCATTGTCAACCCCAACGACCTGCGGCTGATGGAGACCATCAAGTCCTGCGACATCTTCAAGAACCATGTGCTGTACTCCGACTCCTACCTGGAGATCTGAGGATAAGCCATAAAAATATCCCTGCGTAAAAGGCCGGGAGGGAAGCTCCCTCCCGGCCATTTTGCTTAGGAATCTCTTATCCATTCTCCTTGACAAACTATCACAAGGACTTTGGGAACAAGAAGTTCATCTAAGGAGGAAAATATCGTGAGTGTATTAACCGATTTAATCTACGGCGGCTCCAATGCAGTGGCCGGCCTGACGGAAAATGCCGTCAATGAGGCCATTGCCAAGTACGGCGCCGACAAGGCCATTGCCTTCCCGGATACCGCCTACTATTTCCCCACCATTTACGCCGCTACCGGTGTAAAGGTCAAGACTCTGGGTGACCTGCCTGCCTGTGTGGGCGTGCTCAAGAGCCTGATTACCAACCAGGAGGACCTGGGCCAGGCCCTGAATGCCGGCCTTGCCACCGCTGTGGGTGCGGAAATCCTGGAAGGCCTGAAATATGTGGAGGGCGGCAACCCCTACGAAAACGAGTCCGGCATCGGCTTCGTGCCCGACCCCATCATCCGCTCCCTGGGCGTGCCCCTGGTTACCGGCGACATCCCCGGTGTTGCTGTGGTGCTGGGCAAGGCTGAGGAGCCGGAGCAGGTGGTGAAGGTGGTCAAGGACTACCAGAGCAAGGGCATTATGACCTTCCTGGTGGGGGATGTCATCGAGCAGTGTGCCCAGGGCGGCGTGAAGATGGGCCTGGAGCTCCGGGTCATTCCTCTGGGCCATGACGTGACCTCCGTCATCCACGTGGTGACCGTTGCCATCCGTGCCGCTCTGATTTTCGGCAACGTCCAGCCCGGCGACCTGGCTGGCCTCCTCAAGTACACCAAGGAGCGTGTGCCTGCCTTCGTCAACACCTTCGGCGCCATTGACAATGTGGTGGTTTCCGCCGGTGCCGGCGCCATCGCACTGGGCTTCCCTGTGGTGGTGGACATCGACCTGGGTGAGAACCAGGTGCCCGGCGCTCTGGAATCCGTCTGCGACCACAATGAGACTGTGAAGAAGTCCCTGGAGCTGCGGGAAATCAAGATTAAAGTGACGGAGCTGCCCATACCTGTGGCCTTTGCCGCCGCCTTCGAGGGCGAAATCATCCGGAAGGCCGATATGCACAACGAGTGCTGGTCCAACAAGAACCCCACCGCCGAGCTGGTGGTCATGAGGGAGATGGACGAGATTGAGGACCACAAGATTACCATCATCGGACCGGATCTGGACGAGGCCAAGGAGCTGGCTCTGGTGACTTATGTAGAGGTTGCCGGCAAGAAGATGCAGGTGGACTTCGAGTCCGTCATCGAGCGGAAGTTCCATGCCTGGTTCAACTACATGGAGGGCATTATGCATACCGGTCAGCGGAACCAGGTTCGTGTCCGGGTGTCCAATGCCGCCTTCGAGGCCGGTGTCCGGATGAAGGACTTCGCCGAGGTTCTGTATGTGATGATTATGAACGAGTTTGACGCCGTGGTGGATAAGTGCCAGGTGACCCTGATTACCGATGCTGCCGAGGCTCAGAAGTTCCGGGATGAGGTGGCTATGCCCCGGTACAATCAGAGAGATGACCGGCTGGCTTCCATGACCGACGAGTCCGTGGATCGCTACTACACCTGCATCCTGTGCCAGAGCTTCGCCCCGGCCCACTGCTGCGTGGTAACCCCGGAGCGTCTGGGCCTGTGCGGTGCTGTGTCCTGGCTGGATGCCAAGGCCACCAATGAGCTGGACCCCAATGGCCCCTGTCAGCCCATCTTCAAGGAGGGCCTGATTGACGAGCGTACCGGCCGGTACGAGTCTGTCAACAAGATGGTAGCCTCCGCTACCCACGGCGCCGTGGAGAGCGTGACCCTGTACTCCATCCTGGAGGACCCCATGACCTCCTGCGGCTGCTTCGAGTGCATCTGCGGCATTGAGCCCATGTCCAACGGCGTGATTATCGCCAACCGGGAGTATGCCGGCATGACCCCCGCCGGTATGACCTTCGGCGAGCTGGCCTCCTGCACCGGCGGCGGTGTCCAGACCCCCGGCTATATGGGCCACGGCCGTCACTTCATCTCCTCCAAGAAGTTCTGCTCCGCAGAAGGCGGCATCGCCCGGATTGTGTGGATGCCCAAAGAGCTGAAGGATGATGTGGGCGAGCGTCTGAACAAGACCGCCAAGGAGCTCTACGGCATTGACAACTTCACCGACATGATTGCCGATGAGACCGTTACCACCGACTGTGAGGAATTGCTCAACTGGCTGACGGAAAAGGGTCACCCGGTTCTGGGCATGGAGCCTCTGATGTAAACCAAAGGGGGGCAGGGCAAAACCTGCCCCCAATTACCCGAAAAGGATAATTGACTGTATGAAAGTAACCTTCCAAATTCAGGGGGGCACCCCTGTGGAAATCGAATGCAACGCAGGAGATAACCTGCTGGAGTTGGCCCGCCGGGCCAATGTGGCCATTGACGCTCCCTGCTCCGGCAACGGCTCCTGCGGCAAATGCCGGGTGCAGCTGCTGTCCGGCGAGCTGGAGAGTATCCCCTCCCGGCACATCACCCCGGAGGAATACGAAGCCGGCTGGCGCCTGAGCTGCAGCTGCAAGGTGGTAGGGGACTGCACCGTGCTGGTGCCGGATATCGCCTCTGCCTACCAGTCCCGGATGAAAACCGCCGACCTCAGCTCCCCGGAGGAAGTGGCCATCTTCCAGGAGACCCAGAAGCAGCTGAAGGAAAGCGGTATTGTCTTTGAAAATCCCTTCCTGAGCCTGGAGCTGACCATGGAGGAGCCCACCCTGGAGGACACCATGCCGGACAACGAGCGTCTGACCCGGGCCATCCAGGAGCAGCTGGAAGTGGATACGGTGGAGATTCCCTTCTGCGTCATGGAAAAGCTGGCCTCCACCCTTCGGCGGGAGCAGTTCCATGTGCGGGTGAAGGGGGAAAAGCAGGGCAATACCTTCCGGTGCATGGAGATTACAGGGGCTCAGGACTCTGTGATTGCCGGCTGCGCCATTGACATCGGCACTACCACCGTCACCATGGTGCTGGTAGATCTCGCCACCGGAAAGATCCTGGCCAAAGGCTCCTCCGGCAATGGACAGATTCGCTATGGCGCCGATGTGATTAACCGGATTATCCAGCAGGCCAAGCCCGGCGGACGAAAGAGCCTCCAGGATGCCATCATCAAGGAGACCCTCACCCCCATCATTGCCAACCTTTGCCGCTCTGCCGGAATCTCTGCCCGGAGCATTCTCCGGCTCTCGGTGGGCGCCAACACCACCATGAACCACCTGTTTGTAGGGGTGGATGCGGAGCCGGTGCGGATGGAGCCCTATATTCCCAGCTTCTTCTCCTGGGAGGGACTGAAGGCCGGAGATCTGAAGCTCCCTGCCAACCCCCTGGCCCCGGTGATTATCGCTCCTAATATCGGCTCTTATGTAGGCGGCGACATTACCGCCGGTACCCTGGCCACCGGCCTGTGGGACTCGGACGAGATGAGCCTGTTCATCGACCTGGGCACCAACGGCGAGATTGTCTTTGGCAACCGGGACTTTATGATGAGCTGCGCCTGTTCTGCCGGCCCCGCCTTTGAGGGCGGCGACATCTCCTGCGGTATGCGTGCCACCGACGGTGCCATTGAAGCCTGCGTCCTGGACAAGGACACCATGGAGCTTACCCTCACCATTGTGGGAGATGCAGAGCAGAAGCCGGTGGGTATCTGCGGCTCCGGTATCATCGATATTATCTCCGAGCTGTTCCGCTGTGGCATTATCAACGCCAAGGGCCTGTTTGTCCGGGAGGGCAGCCGGGTGCAACGGGACGAGCACGGTATGGGCCGGTTTGTGCTGGCCACCCCGGAGGAATCGGAAACCGGACGGGAAATCTCCATCAACGAGGTGGATATTGACAACTTCATCCGGGCTAAGGGAGCCATCTTCTCCGCCATCCACACCCTGTTGGAGGCGGTGGACATGGACAGCTCCATGATTGACCGGGTGTATGTGGCCGGCGGCATCGGCTCCGGCATCAATATGAAAAACTCCGTGAACATCGGAATGCTGCCGGATGTGGAGCTGGAGAAGTTCCGCTATATCGGCAATTCCTCCCTCAGCGGCGCTTACGCCATGGTGATGAGCGATGCAGCGGTGGAAAAATGCACCCAGCTGGCCACCAACATGACCTACCTGGAGCTGAGCACCCACCCCGGCTATATGGATAATTTTGTGGCAGCCTGCTTCCTGCCTCATACGGATGCCCGGATGTTCCCCAACAGCCGCCAGGAGGTGTGATATGCAGGTAGAAAACCACAAGGAAGAAGTACCCTTTTCCTTTTACGAGGAGAAATTCCGGCAGCTTCAGCCGGAGAATGTGCTGGAACGGCTGTCCGGGGTTGCCTGGGACGGAAAGAAATTTACCCTGACCCTTCTGGGAAGAGCCTTTGCCATCTCCCATCCGGACTACGCCATCCGGGCTTTGGACGGGGGCAGCCTGCCACCCCTTCCTACCCAGACCTTTCTGCTGCGGTACCTGCTGGAAAGCCGGGACGTAGCCTGGAAAGGGGAGTGGAAGACCTTCCGGGAAATGCCCTGGGGTGAGATGTATATCACCCCCTATACCGGCCGGGTGCTGACCCGGGCGGCCTTCACCCTGGGAACCCGGATTGGAAAATTCCGGGCAGCTGCAGAAAAAATGGGGGCCGAACCGGTACCCCACGGCGATGCGGGCTTCCGCTTCACTCTGGTGGGCGGCTACCAGATGCAGATTCTTGTGTGGGAAGGGGACGAAGAGTTCCCCCCCAGCGCCCAGGTGCTCTACTCCGACAACTTTGCCGAAGGCTTTGCGGCAGAGGACCGGGTGGTAGCAGGGGATATTCTCATCTCCACCCTGAAAGCCAATATGTAAGAAAATGGGCGGCATCCCTTGACGATGCCGCCCATTTTATGATACCCTAAGGATAGAACCTCATTCCGTACCCACCTTCGGTAGAAAGGAGCGTTTTCTGTGAAAAAATATGGCAGAACCATTGTGCTGGCCTTTTGTGTTCTGGGACTTGCAGCTTCTTTGATCATGAATGTGGTGCTTCTCCGAAAGACAACAGCCTTGCGCCTTCTGGATGTTACGGATGTGGGACTTGCCTCGCTTCTGGGTGCTGAAATTACGGAGATGTATATCGATGAGGACAATAACCCGGATTTTCGGGGAACCTTTCAGGACCAGGAAGTGGCTGAGCAGCTGAAAGCCCTCCTGGAAAATGCTGTGTTCCAGGCTTATGAAGCCCCGGGATTTTCTGCCGCCCCCGGCTCCGGTACGGTTCCCTATCTGCGCATCACCACCCCGGAGCATACCTTCGCCATCGGAGACGGGCAATCCCATCTGGAAATCACCATAGATGGGGTAACCCAGCGATATACTTCCAATATCCGCTATTCAATCAGCTGCCTGATCGACGAAATCTTAGACCGCCAATTTGACCGATAAAAAAGAGCCTTGCCCGCTATGGTCAAGGCTCTTTTTCAGGAAAATCCATGCCCCGGGCTTCTTTCCAGTAGGTGAGGGCCCGGCATACATCCGCCTCCGGGAGCTCGAAAAAATCCGACAGCTGCCAGGGCTCGGTGTAGCCCAGGGAAAAGGCCTGGGCAAAATCCGCCGGGGTGAGGAAGTGCTCTGCCACATACCGGTTTGCCCGGTACTCGCTCCGCTCCACCAGCTCAAAGGGGCTGTCCACCTTGTGCAGCGCCCCGGTAGCCACATGTCCCAGCTCGTGGCAGCATACCCCACGCAGCAGCTTCAAAGAGGACAGCTTTTTCAGATTCAGAAAGACTCCATAGAAGCCCTGATCCCGAATGGTGGCGGCCTCCTGGGGACAGCGGTCAAAGGGAATCACATCCACCTGGTTCTCCCGGCAGTATTCATAAAAATCCGACAGCTCAAACAATGGCATCAGTCCTTTTTCTCCCGGCGGCTGCGCATCAGGCGCACCATCTCCCGGACGGTTTCCTTGTCCTCCTGGCTCAGCTCCCGGAAGTCCCCATAGAAGGCAATGTCCACCTCCTCCAGCACATCCCGGCTTTCCTCCTCCCCCAGCAGATACCCTACGGAAACGCCGAAATAGGCGGCAATCTTCTGGGCGGTCTGGGCGTTGACGGTTTTCTTCCGCTCCATTTTGAGATCCGTCATCAGCCCACGGCTAAGCCCTAATTCGTCGCAGAGCCGCCCGGGGCGAATGCCCTTGTCATTGCACAAAGAGAGAATGGTGTCGTACAGGTTACCCATGGTTTCTACCTCCAGCCAAAAGGCCACGGGCTGAGGGATTCTCGCCCGTTGCATCAAATATTGTACCCATCCGAGTACGATACGGAATTTATAAGTATATTTTAGTACTTGAATAGGTACTTGTCAAGGGCCATTTTTGGGAGCTGCCCATACTGTAACAGAAAATCGGTACAATAAACCGGACAAAAAAGAGGCTGCTTTTGGAGAAAGCAGCCTCATAGGTTATGCCTTTTTCCTGGTCAGAGCCATCAGCAGTAAGCTTAAAAGCCCCATCACAAGCCCAACGCTGACCCAGCCGAAGCTGAGGGAGTAGAAGGGAAGATAAGAAAGCAGGGTGCTGACAAACCCCAGAGGCACCTTGCAGGTTTCCAGGGCGTACAGGACGCTCACAAGCCCCACACCCCCAATGACACAGGGATAGATGTAAGGATTTCTGGAAATCCACCGGTGGCACAGCCCCAAAAGAATCAGGGCAATGCACATGGGGTAGATGGCCTCCAGCACCGGCACGGAAATGCTGAGAATGGTGTTTAAGCCCTGGTTGCAGACGAGGAAGGAGAAAATGGTGGTGACAATAACCAGCGCCTTGTAGGACAGCTTGGGATACATTTCCGAAAAATACTCAGACAATGAGGTAATCAGTCCCACACAGGTGGTAAGGCAGGCCAGGGTGAAAATAGATGCCAGGAGAATGGCACCGGCCTCCCCAAAGAGTTGAGCCACTATGCACCGAAGGGTCCAGGCACCGTTGTCCTGCAGCGGATAAACCCCGGAGCTGCCGTAACCCATATAAGCCAGCATGATGTAAACCACCGCCAGAAGTCCTCCGGCCAGAGCACCGGTTTTCAGGGTGTAGGAAATAATGGAGCGGTTGCTGGAAATGCCGTAGCTGCGTAAGGTGGCGGCAATCACCACGCCGAAGTTCAGGGCGGCGATGGTATCCATGGTCAGATACCCCTCCCGGAATCCCGTGAGGAAGGGGGAATCGGCGTAAGCACCCTGGGCAGGCGCCGCCTGGTTTTTGCCGCCAATCAGAAAGGCGGCAAAGAGAACCACCATCAAAAGCAGCAGAATGGGGGTCAGAACGCTCCCCATCCGCTCTACCAGCTTGTTGGGATTCAGGGACAGCCAGGCCGCCAGAAGGAAGAAAATCAGGGAATACCCCAGCATAAACAGCTTGAGATTGCTGCCCTCCGGCAAATAGGGGGCAACCGCCATCTCAAAAGGCACGGAGGCGGCTCTGGGAATGGCCAGCCCGGGGCCGATGGAGAGAAAAATCAGCAGGGTAAAAATCGTGGTAAAAGTCTTGCCCACCCGGTCTGTGAGCTTGTTCAGCCCATCTGCCTGGGAGATGACCACCACCCCCAGCACCGGCAGCACGACACCGGTGGCCAGGAAGCCAAGCAGGGCAGGGAGGGTCTGACTGCCGGCATTCTGCCCCAAAAAGGGAGGGAAAATCAGGTTTCCGGCGCCAAAAAACATGGAAAACAGCATAAAGCTGATAAATAGTGTGTTTCGCTTATTCAGTTTCATAGGGAACGCTCCTTCTCTTATCTGATTTGGACGTCCCAGGCACCATGGTGGGGAATGTATTGAAACTCCGTCAAGTCATCCCGGTCAAAAACAGAGAGCAGCTCCTGAAAATCCGCCACGGTTGGAAGCTCAGGAATTTGAGCGCGCCCCACCCAAACCATCTGCCCCTCGGCAGAGGAACGGAGCTGACCCTCAAAATCCTGCGTTTTGAACAGAAATACCAGATAGCGGCCCTGGTCAATGGGAAACTGCTTCAGGCCACAGAGCCTGGGGTGAAAAATCCTCAACCCGGTTTCTTCCTGCATTTCTCGAATGACCGCATCCACAATGGACTCTCCTGCTTCCACGTGCCCCCCGGGAAGGGCGTACCCCTGCCAATCAGGCTTCACACGCTTTTGAAGAAGAACCTGGCTGCCCCTGTAAACCAGACACAGAACGGTCAATTCGACAGATTCCCTACGCTCCACACGAAACACCACCACCTGAAAAAGTGTAATTGCTGGGATTGTAACATACATTAAAGCATTTGACAATACAAAAAAGAAAAAATGTTTTTCCATAGAGGAAAAATGTTTTTTGGACAGGTATGGGGACAGAAAAACCCGGCAGCCGAAGCTGCCGGGCGTGTGATGAAAATGGCAAGGACAGTTATATTTTAGGCGCTCCATCTTTCCAACAACGATGCGAAGAAAGCAGGTAAGTGAATAGGGAATAGGGAAAAAGTAAGAATCCCGAACGCTGTTGCGTTCGGGATTCTTGGCAGGGGCACTAGGACTTGAACCCAGAGCCTACGGTTTTGGAGACCGCCGCTCTACCAATTGAGCTATACCCCTATATGTATTTGAAAAGGTGAGGACCTTTGGAAAACTGGTGGGCCCTCAGGGATTCGAACCCGGGACTATCCGGTTATGAGCCGGAGGCTCTGACCAACTGAGCTAAGGGCCCATAGAATAACTGCCAAAGCGCTGTTACTTGGGTATTATAGCATTGTATGGCAGTTCTGTCAAGCAGAAAATCCCGGTATGGAAGGGGAAAATTCCTATACCGGGATATTTTGTCTTATTCGGGATTTTCAACCAAACGGCTGCGGCGGCGACGGCGGGAACCGGGGCGTTTTCCCTCCGGCTCAGCCTTTTCCACCCGCCGGGCGTAGGCCTGGGCTGCCTCTGAGGTGGCCTCATAGGTGAGACGGCTTACCCGCACCAGCCCTTCCGGCTGCTCCGACAGCCGCACCCGGATGAGGAATTTCCCATGCTCCGGGCAGGTGGCCAGGTCCATATACCGATGACCCGGCTGGGCAAACCAACGGGAGCCCAGCATCTGCCGGCTGCAAACCGGGCACTTGTTTTCGCTGCCGGCCATGGCGGAGAGGGCAGCCCGCTTGTCCTTATAGTCGTAAAACACCTTCCGGCTGAGACAGCCCGGCAGCTCTGCCCCGTGGAAGCCCTCTACATGGCTTTGCAGGGCCTGGGTATATTCCCGGGTGCCCTTTTCCAAATCCAGCCTGGCGCAAATCAGGGCGGTGTGGTAGGCATCTCCCAAAGCGTCGTGGGCAGGGCGGGAGGCTTCGATGCCAAAGGCTTCCATGGCGGATTTCAGGGATTTCTGGGAGGTGGAGCCGTCGGTCTGGGCGTTGAAAATCATCTGGGCGTTGAACCAGCGGTTCACCCAGCTCTCATCCAGGCCGTAAAGCCGCAGATTCTCCCGGAGAATGGTAATATCGTCAAAACCCCAGGTGAGGAAGGTCACATCCTCGCCGCACCAGCTGCGGAACCGCTCCATGGCCTCCACCATGGGGAGCCCCTCTTCCCGGAGCTGGGCCTCCTTGATGCCGGTGAGCTTGCTGACCCGGCGGTTCAGGCGGCGGTAATACTTGGGGCGGATCAGTACCTGAAATTCGTCTGCAACCTGCTGCTCCGGGGTAATCCGCACGGCACCAATCTGAAGAATTTCTCCCCGAATCTGTACCGGCAGCACCTTCCGGGCGGAGGGAGAGCCGGGCCAGGGCTGATTCCACTCCATATCCAAAACGATATAATCCATCTTTACAACCTCAGCTTTTCATACTGCTCATTATCATATCATACATACCGGGACTTGTAAACCCAAAGCTATGGCAGGTAAATCTTACCGGACGGCGGCAGCCATCTGACTTTCCCGGTAGGCGGCACCGTCCTTGCACATCCGGTCCACAATCACCTGGGCGCTGTTGATGCAGAAGTCCTTTTGCAGAACCTCCGACATCTGCTGTCGCTTCCGGGGATCGGCGGCCAGCTGGACAGCCAGGGCTACTACTTCTTCCGGCTTGCTGCTGCCCAGGGCATAGCCCCGGGAGAGGAAATAGTCAAAATTTCTGGTTTCGCAGGCACCGATGGTATTGAGAAACACCATGGGCAGGGCTTTGTTGGCGGCTTCCGTGGAGCTGAGGCCGCCGGGCTTGGTGACAATCAGATCGGCGGCGTCCATATATTCCGGAATGTTTTTGGTGTAACCCAAAACCCGGAGCCGGGGATTCTGAATCTGGGACATGGCGTGATACAGCTTCTGGTTGCTGCCGCAAACCGCCACCACCATGGCATCTTTGGGAAGCTTCTCTGCCAGGGCCCGGGCAACCCCTTCAATGGGGCCGCAGCCCATACTGCCGCACATCAAAAGCACAACATTTCCGGCCTGGGGCAGCCCCAGCCGCTGGCGCACCAGGCTTTGGTCCTCCCTGTGATAAAAGGCCTGCCGCACAGGAATCCCGGTGGGAATCAGCTGGAGCCGGGAGTGCCCTGCCCGGATGAAAGCAGCTGCCTGGTCTTTGGAGGGGAGAAAGTAGTAGTCCACATCGCACTGCTCGCTGGTAGGCCAGCAGGTGTAGTCGGTGGTGAGCAGGTATGTAGGAATTTTCAGCCCCCAGCGCCGGCGAATTCTGGTCATCATCATGGCAGAGAAGGAGTGTACACACAAAATGGCGTCAAAATCCCCCTGCATGATGGCCTTGTAGAGCTTGGTGGTACCCAGGGAGAGAAATTCGTAAATGGGGCTGTATTCCTCCGGGTCCATATCCTTTTCCATTCTCCGATAGGTAATGTCAAAGAGCTTACTGCAATAGCGATAAATGGTCACGTGTCCGCCGGCAATGAGCTTGGAGATTCCCTTGTTGAGATAAGCCAGCGTGTCCTCCATCTGGCAGTCCACACCCTGTTGGGCAAAGACTTCCATAAGGGCTTTGGCGGTGGAATTATGTCCTTCTCCGGTATTTGCGGAGAGAATTAAAATACGCAAAAGGGCAACCTCCTGACTTTTCCCGATTTTTCTGTATTATACAGCATTTTTTCGGGAAATTCAATAGGGGGGTGGAATTTCCAACCCTAAACTGGCCTTTTAATCTAATGCAGAATTGGCACTTTTTTTATTGCCAGATAGTGCTATAATGTGCCCATAAACCCAATGGGAGGGATTGAAATGAAAAACAGAAATTGGACAGTAACAGGGGTGGGTGCGGTTGCCCTCATTGGAGGCGTGTGCCTGGCTGTGATATACCAGGGCGCAGCGGTGGCAGCCGGGGCAGAACTTTCCTCCATGCTTCCCTTTGCTGCCGGACTGATTCTGGCACTGGTGGGCGTTGTCATGGTGTTCTCCGGTTTGGCGCCTGCCCATAAAAAGACCAGCGTGCACACTATGGCCATGGGAGCGCTGTTTGCGGCCCTGTGCTATGTGGGCTTCCAGTATTTCCGCATTGACATTCCTGTGGGAGATTCCTCCACGGCTTTCCACCTGGGCAACGTGTTCTGCGTTCTGGCGGCGCTGCTTCTGGGTGGCGTGTGGGGCGGCATGGCCGGCTCCGTGGGCATGACCATCGCAGATCTGATGATTCCTGTGTATGTGATTTCCGCACCCAAGACCTTTCTGCTGAAGCTGGGCATCGGCCTGGTCACCGGCCTGGTGGCCCACGGTGTATTCAAGCTCAGCCGGGATAAGGAGCGGAAGATTCCCCTGGTGTGGGCAACGGCCCTGAGCTGCACTGCCGGCATGGCCTTCAATGTGGTCGCAGACCCGGTGGTAGGTTACTTCTATAAGATGTATATCCTGGGCGTACCGCAATCTGCAGCCCAGGTGTGGATGAACTTCAACTTCCTGACCACCGGTGTCAACGCAGTGGTGGCGATTGTGGTGTCCACGGTGCTTTACCTGGCCCTGCGCCCGGCTCTGAAGCGGGCAAACCTTCTGCCCCAGGTGTGAGAACCGGATTCGACAGCGGTTTCCATAAAAAATCAAAAAATAGCTATTGACTTTCCTGTAAGCCTGTGATAGAATATTGGGGCAATCAAGGATTGCCCCATATCGCGGAGTAGAGCAGTTGGAAGCTCGTCGGGCTCATAACCCGGAGGTCGTAGGTTCGAGTCCTGCCTCCGCAACCATAAAAAACCACCGTTTTCACCATGAAAACGGTGGTTTTTCTAACTTTTAGAGCAATTTTCAAAAGCTCAAAAAACCAATCTGTGTTTATTTCTGTGTTTATTGCCAAAATGCGGTTTTTGAAAAACCGAGAAAACCGAACTTTTTACATTATAAGTTTTCAAATAAATACCAAGTAGAATGACATTAATTTTTGCTTTCTTGTGACATAAGAGATATAATTCGTTACTTTTAATATTAAAGAAATACTAGAAATTACTTGTTATAAAATGAAAAGAATGTTACACTAATTAAAAAAGGAGCGAAATATATATGAGAAAGTATCAGACAGAATTTGGCATAAATGCATATCCAAATTATAAAAAAATAGTTTCACCTACTTATTTAGAGTATTTAGAGTCTCACGATTCTCATAAATATCATATTTACGGCATACTGCTTGCGCCTAAGTTTTTTATAAAGCCCGGTTCAATAGTTTTATATGAAGATCATTTTTCAATAACTTTATTTACTAATATTAACAAGGAATATAAAGAGTATCCGATAGATATACGGATTGATCCTAGTATAAATCACAATGATGTAGAAATTACTAGTACATATCCCCATAGTATTCTTTGTCTAAGGTTTAAAAATAGAGACTGGGGTATATCTCATTTTGGTAGTAATTATATTGACTTAAATGCTACGGAATTGTTCAATCTATATGGAACAAGACATGTAGAGAGAATGAGATATAAGGTCTTGTACATTGGGCAAGCATACGGGCAACGTGGGGAACGAAGTGCAATAGAACGATTGTCTTCTCATAGCACGTTTCAAAAGATTTTGATAGATTGTCAAAGTCATTTCCCTGAATATGAAATTCAGATATTGCTATTGGAAATGAATTATAAATTGGATATAGGGATAGACGGACGAATTGCTAGGGCTAACGCGTAGCTTGGCTCAAAACGGTTCTTCTTAAACGTTCCCAACAACAGG
>DVGG01000045.1 GCA_018712825.1 Candidatus Faecousia excrementipullorum
CAGCGTGAGATTTTTCGTCAGACAAAAGAATGGAAAACAGTGGAATACTGTATGTATTTCCTGTTTTTCATTCTGCGTGGATGGCGAAAAAGATAAGCTTTCCAGCCGCAGACGATTTATTCAGAGTTTCCTTAGAATAATGTCGATTATCTAACTTATAAACAGATAAATTGCGTCTTCTATATCCATGGAACTTCTATAATTCGGGAACTATCGAGCTGAGGAGATTCAATATGCTTTATTTTTACATATCTATGGTGGAAACACCTGAGGAAAAAACGAAAGTTGAACAGCTTTACTTGAATTACCGGCAAACCATGTACCATGTTGCATATCAAATTTTAAAGGATTCGTTTGAGGCAGAGGACGCTGTGCACGGTGCCTTTTTGCGAGTAATAAAGAATTTGGATAAAATCGATGAGACGAACAGTCACAGAACCAGAGCGTTTCTCGTTGTCATTACAGAGCATATTGCAATCGACATTTACCGAAAGAGAAAGCGGGAGACAACTGTATCTTATGACGAGCTATCCATGTATATTGCATCCCAGGAGAATTTGGAAGAATCTTCCTCTAAAGATTTGCTGGCGACAATGAACAAGCTGCCTGTCCATTATGCAGCGGTGCTCCTTCTAAAGTATTCCCAGGGCTATGATGATGCAGAAATTGCAGGACTACTCAACATTACAGAAGAAAATGTCAGACAGAGACTATGTCGGGGCAAGAAAAAGCTAAAAAATCTCATGGATTTGGACGGAGGTTCAAAAAGTGAATCAGAACAACAACGATGATTTTTTCTATGAATGTATGCCTGCGTTGGAAGCGGAAATGCTGGCGGATCTCCCTGATGAGCAATCCCTTCACCATCCATTTTCCAAAAAGTTCCAAAAGAAAATGAATGCTTTGATTCGCCAGCAGAAGTATACCCCTGCTGTAAAGACACTGCATCAGATCTGCCGTGGGGCGGCTGCGGTGCTGGTGGTTGTGCTGCTTCTGAATGTGCTGCTGATAATCGGCGTAGAGGCTTATCGAAATAAAGTTTTTTCATTCCTTACAGAAAGCTGGGAGAAACTTACCTCTTTCGTGGTTCAGTCTGATACCATAACCGGCAGCGATATAATCATTCCCATGGAGCCCGCTTTTCTGCCGGAGGGATATGAGGAACTTGAGCGATATACCACTGATTATGAACACACGGTAATCTGGGTAAACCCGCAGGGCCAGGAGATCGTTTTTTCTCAGATACTGCTTTCTCAGTCTGAATCGATTTTTGATACAGAGGATGCCAATATAAAAGAACTGGATGTAAGCGGAAATCATGTCTATATCCTGAGCGAACACAATGCATGCCAAGTCCACTGGCTGTCAGGGGATTGTGAGTTCCTTTTGATTGGAACCCTTTCAGAGGATGAGATCATCGAAATCATAGAAAGTATTTCATCGGCCAGTACAGATTGAAGCGCCGGCTATACGCATTAGAAAACAAAAAATTTTATATGCTGTCACACTTCCCCCCAATCAGTCGTTACAGAAGTAGAACGAATGATTGGGGGGATTACGTAAAAGGAAATGCAAACAGTAACTTATGTTTATTATAATTGGATAATATAAGTTCATAGGCTCGAAAAATATCTATTGAAAGCAAGGAGGTATCCCAATGAAGAAGAAATTGGCCCTGGTGCTGGCGGTTTTGCTGCTGCTTTCCGCCTGTGCCCCCAAGGACGACCCGGAGCCGTCCACCACCGGCACCCAGACCCCCACCACGGAAGCGCCCACCACAGAGCCTCCAACAGAAGGGGAAGAGACCGCCTGGTATGCCCAGGAGGCGGCTACTCCCCTGTCCTATGAAGATCTGACCACCAAAGATTTGCCCTACTCCGGGGCAAAGTGGCTGATTGCCCAGGACGGAAAGGCATGGGTTTATCACCTGTATAACAATGCCGGCGTACTGGAAGTCACAGACGAAGGGGGCTGGGATGGCCCCGCCCACACCATCGCCCTGCCGGAAGAGCTGGCG
The DNA here is from genome assembly GCA_018712825.1 of Candidatus Faecousia excrementipullorum. Taxonomy (GTDB): domain Bacteria; phylum Bacillota; class Clostridia; order Oscillospirales; family Oscillospiraceae; genus Faecousia; species Faecousia excrementipullorum. Next base: position 2,018 of record DVGG01000045.1, read on the forward strand.
GCAGCCACCGCTCTGGGGGGAGACGGCCGGGTAGGCTATTTGTTTACTGACACCCAGATTGCCTCCGTGGATTTGCAGACGGAGGAAGTAAAAGTCCTGGCAGAAGCCGACCGGCTGCTGGATGTAGTCATGGTCAGCTATGATGTAATTTACTTTGCAAACGAAGCAGAGGGAAAGGCCGCCATCTATCGGCTGTATATCCCTGATGGAAAAGTGGACACCATTTATGAGGATATCCCCGTATATCCTGCCAGCGAGTTCCGGCTCATTGCCCCGGAAACCACCCTGGGAAAAATCGGCTGGACCATGATGAACCCGGAAATCATGGAAATTCTCACGAAAGAGTTCAAGAATCCCGACAGCGTGTATCAAAACACCAGCCAGAAGTTTGACTTTTCCGGCGTGTGGGGTCAGCCGGGAATGATTGACACTTATCAGGAAAACAATCCCCTGGCGCGGAGTATCTGCCAGGTCATTCAGGAGAAAACCGGAACGCCTGCCCTGGTGCGGTGCTGGTACGATCCCCAGACGGAGGAATATTCCCAGGAATTTGGGGTCATTGACGACTGTTTCACCGGCACCGGCTTGCGCCATGACCACTATGACCCCGATGCGGCAGCTCCCGCCGCTCCAAAGGTATCTGCCGGAGAGTGGCAGGCTCTGGAGGCAAAAACACCGGTGGAAGCCGGGGAAGGCGCTTCCGACTGCTTCCTTTACGCCAAGCCCTATGAATATCCCGCCCTCTTTGCCCTGATTCCGGGGCAGGATCCGGTGCAGCTGCTGGAGGGGGTAACCGAATGGGCCAGCTTCCAGAACCACATCTACGCCATCACAAGAGAGGGTGATCTGGTGCAGGCAAGCTCCATGGGAAGTCAGACCCTGTACAAAGCCCAGCAGGGAGCGCTTCGTCTGCTGGACTGCCAGAACGGCATGGTGTATGCCATGGATGGGGAGTATCTGGTACAGGTGGATTTGGAGAATATGCAGCAGCGTACCATTCTGAAAGGTGAAGCCGTAGTCCACTGCAGCTTTATCGATGAGAACCAGCTGTTCGTCTGCCAGTCCAAGGGACTGCACGAGATGCAGTACATCCTGAACCCCCAAACCCTCACCCTGGAAGAGACCGTCCTGAACTGAAAACCATAAGGCCGGGGAGATTGCCTCTCCGGCCTTTTCTTCCATTTCGTGCAGCCACCGGGAGCGGAGAAGCGTACTTCGCCCCTTCCGGTGGGAGTTATCGTGTTATCCAAAGTCCGGCTTTCCCGGGGCGCAGGCATTCAAAGCGTTTTATGGATTCCTTCAGCGTTTTTTTCTTCCTGTGCGTTATATAGGTGAAGAGGATTTTAAGAATGGGAGGTGGGGACACTTTGGGCAAGGGTTCTGAGCTGTATCTTCAGTATCTTGCCGGGGACGAGGCTGCCCTGGCGGAGCTGATTCGCCTTTACAAGGACGGTCTGATTTTTTACCTGGACAGCTTTCTTCACGATATCCATACGGCAGAGGATCTGACGGAAGAAACCTTTATAAAGATTGCCATTCGCAGGCCCAGGTATGTTCCCCGGGGGCAGTTTCAGGCGTGGCTTTATAGGATTGCCCGGAATCTGGCAATCAGTCACCTGCGGAAAGTATCCAGAGGGAAAGCCCTCCCTTTGGAGGCGATTGGAGAGCTTCCCGATGACGCCCTCAGCCTGGAACAGAGCTATCTTTTGCAGGAGGAGCGAATCGCTGTCCGCCAGGCTCTGCGGAAAATCAACCCGGATTATGCCCAGGTTTTGTATCTTACTTACTTTGCCGGGTTTGACAACGGCCAGGTGGCTGCCATTATGAAAAAAAGAAAACGGCAGGTAGAAAATATGCTGTATCAGGCAAAGAAAGCCATGAAAGCGGTGCTAAGCAAGGAGGAATGTTTTTATGAAGAGCCCTGAGGAAATGGCCAGAAATGTTTTTCTGGCGCGAGACGCACAGGAAGCCAGGCGCAGAAAAAGACTCCGCCGCCTGGGAACAACCTTCACCGCTGTGGGCGTTGTTTTCTGCCTCATGGTGACGGCGGGATTTGGCTACGCCTTTGCCGCCGGTCTTGGAATCATCCGGGACTTTCTTGGGATATTCGGCAGCCAAACCCAACTGACCCCCTCCCAGCAGGCGTATGTGGAAGAACATCTGGCGGAAGTGGGGGAAAGCGTCACCCAAAACGGTTTCACCCTCACCCTGAAAGGTGCCCTGACAGACGGCACCGCCGCTTATATGCTGGTGGATATTGTGGGGCCGGAAGATGCAGATATGGAGGGGGTGGCTTTGGGCTCTGTAATGGATTTTGATAAGCTGAATTTGGCAGACCCAAAAAGTACACCTATCCGTTCCTCCAAGGCTACCTTTATCCCTATCTCCGATGGCGATGGATTGCAAAACACCCTTTCCTTGGTGATTCAATACAATGTTTTTCAGTCTCCGGGCGGGAAATTTACCCTTGCAGACGGAAGAGACCGAATCTTGTACCTGGAAAATCTGGTATATAACGAAAAGGAATATCCTTATCCGGAGCGCACTATGGCAGAAGGGGTGTGGGCGTTCGAATTTTCTTTTGCAAAGGTAGACGACCGGGAGCGGGAGCTGCTCACGTCCCCCATTTCCGGCTCTTATACCCAGATTTCCGGAAAACAGGTAAATGCTACGATTTTCTCTGTCAGGATGAAGGGATTAAGTGCAACGCTTTATTACAGCCTGGAGGATGGTCGGGTTCAGGAAGCGGGGGATTTCGGTATCCTGCAATTCGTCCTGAAAGACGGCTCCGTTATAGAGGCTTATCCCGAAAAAGCCGGGCAAACATCCAGCATGGAGCATGGAAATCCAGTTCCCGGTTCCGGGTGTCTTTTCTGCACTTATGTATTTGAGGCGCCCATTCCCTATGAGGATGTGTCCCAGGTGCTAGCAGGCAATATGGTTGTAGATGTAATTTGAATGAAGAAACGCTTACTTTTTCGAGGCCAGGATCCTAATATTCCCACTTGATAATCCTGTGCAGTGAACAGTCAGAAATTCTTTTCTGAAAGACTAACTATTAAAAATCATGCCCCCAAATGAGAAATTTGCAGATTGTTGTGCCCATCTAAAAAAGGCATGGCAAGCAGAGCGTCGCTGGCGGCGATCTGAGAAAAGATTGTTGCGGTTGTTATGTAGCCTGTCTATATGGCTGTTGGGACTTCTTCATGGCATAGATCAGACGCACAAGCTTCTTGGCAGCATGAAATATGGCAATATTGTAATGTTTCCCCTCGGCACGTTTCTTGGCAAGGTAGGTAGCAAATACAGGGTCCCAATTGCAGACAAATCTGGTTGCATTAAAGATGGCATAAGATGGCATATCCCAAATATCGGGAGCCGCACATCTCCATGTGGGAATGACTGCTGGTAAGCTGTCCTGACTGGTAGGTAGACGGTGACATGCCGGCATAAGCCAGAATCTTGTCGGCAGAATCGAAGTTGGAGAAGTCACCAACCTCAGCCAGAATCATGGCTCCTATTCCGGTGCTGATGCCGGGGATGGTAGTAATAGGAGATTGAATTTCACCCATTAAAGATTTTTGGTTAATTTGTAGAAAATTATTCTTGGAATTTTAGTAATGCACCCCAATACCGGATGGGCCGGTATTGGGGGTGCTGCAATTCTACCTGGGATTGGCTTTCAGAGGAACATTGCTGCCTGCCAGGCTTCGCCCATGCAGGCGAGGTGGAGACCTTCGTGACCGGTGTTGCCCATTACATCCCGCAGGTCCAGAAGCAGGGCTTTTTCCAGGTAGGCAAACCCCTGCTCCTGAAAGCCGTTTTCCAGGGCAAAGAGGGCGTGGCTGGCAAAGCTGAGGGTGGAGTCGTGGAGACAGATAGGCTCAAAATCCTCCCAGGCTTCCTCTTTCTGCTGGTCGGTAAACAGGTGGGGCAGACGGGTCATCAGCAGCAGAACATCCGCCTGCTTGATGACTTTGTACCGCTGGAGCCGGTCAAAGCACACATGATGGTAGCTTGCCCCTGCATCCGGCTTCAGCTGCTCTATGGAAACCGGCTCCAGCAGATGGAGGGTTTCATCCTGGCGCAGCCGTCCGGTGGCGGGGTCCCAGGGCCATTTGATTGTCTGCCGAAGGGTGTTCATCTGTTCAACCTCTTGGGGGGTAAGTCCCAGGGCATGATACCGTTCCGGGCGCTTTTCCTGAAGGTCCGCCGCCGCCTGAATTGCCAGAGCTAAATTGTGCTGCACCATCACATTGGTGAAAAGATTGTTGTTGGTAATGCCGCAATACTCGTCCGGTCCTTTACAGAAGAGTAAATCCGCTTCCCCGGTTTCCGGGCGGAAGGTATAGCGGCTGACCCAGAAGCGGGCGGTTTCCACATACACCTCTGCGGCTTTGTCCAGGTAAAAAGCTTCATCCCCGGATTTTTTGCAGTAGGCATCCAGAGCGTAGGCAATATCGGCGGTGATATGCAGCTCGCTGCACCCGATGTCCCAGGTTTCGCATTGCTCGCTGCCGTCCAGAGCGGCCATCCAGGGGTAGCGGGCGCCGGCGGTATTCATCTCCCGGGAATGCTTTTTTGCCGCCGGAAGGGAACGGACACGATAATCGCAGAGATTTTTCGCCCCTTCCAGGTCGTTTTCCAGGAAGAAGGGCAGCATAAAAATATCCGTATCCCAGAAATAGCAGCCTTTGTATCTGCCGTGGCTCAGTCCTCTGGCACCAATGCTGACAGTGGGGTCTTTGGTGCTGCAGCTGCCCATGAGGTTGAACATGGAAAAGCGCAGACCGGTGAGAAGGTCGCCTTTCAGGGCGGAAGAATCACACTTTGCCCAGGTGACCGCCCAAGCTTTCTTGTGTTCTTCCAGCAGCCGGCTGTAATCCCAGGCCTGGGGAAGCCCGGAAATCCGGGGGTCAACATCTCTGGAAGTCAGAAGGAACGCTCCCTTGTCCAGAATATATTTTTTCCCTTTTTGGGCGGATGCCTGCCAGCAGACACCGGTGTTGCAGTGATGGCAGTAGGCAAAATCGTAACTTTGAAGCTGCACTTCCTCCGTGACGGTAAGGTTGGTGCCCAAAATGGAAAAGGTACAGCTGACCCCGTTGGGAGAAGGGGAGGTGCTGACCAGTCGGGAAAGCTGGATGGTTTCCGTATTGGCCTTGGTCTGGTCGTCGGGAATGGGGCTGTTGCAGCTGTCTGTCAGAATGCCGCTTTCTACTGAGATTGCCATATCTGCCTGGGGCGTAAGTACCAGCCGCTGCAGAATGAGTGCGGGATGCTCTTTGGGTAAAAACCGCTGATATTCCACATCCAGGCGCTTTTCTCCGGCGGCAAGGGTATACCGCAGGGTGAGGGTAGCCTCCTGCATATTGAGAACACGCTCCAGGTCCGATACCAGCTCCGCCGGGGTGCCGTCTATGAAGATTCGATCCCAGACAGGGGTAGGCAGATTCACAAAGTCGGTGATGCCCGGCTTGATCTCCCCGAAAATCCCTGCCAGGTACATACCTTTCTGGATTGGCCGATGGTCGGGCTCGGCGGAGGGATAGCCCCGGACGCCCATACGCCCGTTGCCCAGGAAGAAAATGCTCTCACAAAAATCATCCACCCAGCCTGGACCTTTCTGGGAGATTACCCAGGGGTTAAGCTGCAAATCATTTCTCATGGGATACCTCCTTTTGGTGCGCTGTCTTCATGCTGTGGCAGAGGAAGCCTGCGCAGGTGGCGAAGGCGGCACCGGTGGTGCAGGTGCCCTTTACCGGGTCAACACTCTCGCAGGCGATACCGTTGTCCATTTCCAGAATCTCCAATTCCCGGAAGGCCTGGGCCTCATAACCGCAAAGCAGGCTGTTGCACAGACTGAGAATCCAGGGGTAGGGGGCGTGGGCGCAGCCGATTTCCGCAATGGGAGAATCTGCAAAGCTGTATTCGTAGGCAGGGGAGCGGATCATGGAAACGGTGTTCTGCCAGATTTCATCGGTGCTTTCGCAGAACCCATAATAGGGCAGCAGCTGCAGGCTTCCCGGCGGCTCGTCATAGATGTTGTGCTGTCCTTGCAAATCCACAGACCAGCCAAAGTAAGGCTTTTTCTGGTTGTCATAAAATACGCAGTGTCGGTATATGGCGGACTTTACTTCCTCCGCTTGCTGCTCCAAATGGGCGTACCGGTCAGGATAAAGCCTGGCAATGGCCTTCAGGCTCCGCCATACCAGCATATTGTTGTAGGTTAAGTAAGGGTATAGGATTTCGTCGTCGGTGGGCTGGAGGAAGGTTTCGTACAAGGCAATATCCGGGTGTTTCATAGAGGAGAGTACTTTGAGAATCTGAGCGATGCCTTGCTTTACATTGGCTTCTTCCAAAATGTCCCGGTTGCCGGTTTGCTCTACAAAGGCTTCCAGGGCGAGGACGGGGGACATGAGCTCGTCCAGCTCAAACCCCGGCTCCAGTACGGTGCCGTCAATATACCGGGAGTGAATCCCCAGGTTTTTCCGCTGCCGTCCGAAAATATAGTGGAGAATTTCCTCTGCCAGCTGGGCGTCTGCATCCAGAATTGCCGGAAATGCCCACAGAAGCACATCCCGGTCCCAGTAGGCGGCGCTGACATAATACCGGGTGCCCCGACTGGTGGCGCAGACCAGTTCTTCCGTATCCAAGGTAATGCCGGTGGAATAGAAAATGCAGAAGAACAGATTGGTATTGTAGACTTCTGTCAGTTTTGGGGTGGCCATCTGGCAAACCCGCTTGTCCAGCCACGCAGCGGTGCGGTGATATTCCCAGTCCCAGCCCCGGCGAAGCATTTCCTTGGCACTGGTGGCGGCGGCCACCTCCTCGTAGCCCAGACCCCAGTAGAAAATCAGTTCCTTCTGCTCTCCCTTCCGGAGAGTGTCCTGCCGGGAGAGGGTATAGGAGATGCGGTTTCCGTCAGAGGTGTAGTCTGCCTGGGTCTTCCGGCTGCTCATGGGCGCAAAAGAGAACACAGGTGCGCCGCAGCGGAAATCAAAAACAATACTGTCGTTCCAGCCGCTTTCGTAGCAGTGGGCTTTGCCGTCCAGCTCCTTGTCCTCATTGATACAGTGCCAGCTGCTGTCCCAGCAGCCTTTCAGCCCCCAGACCACTTGGGTATCCTCTGGGGCGGTAATGGTGAGCTTCATAGCAAAGCCCCGTTCTCCCACCGGGGTGAGGACAGTCAGGGAAAATTCGTGACGGCCGGCTTTGCCAGAAAGTACAGGAATCCAATAATGCGCCCGGCTCCAGTGCTTGTCTGTAAGCAAAACTTCCTCTCCGTCAATCTGGAGAAAGGGGACAATCAAAGGCGTGTTTTCTCCGCCTCTGACCTCAATCAGACCCTTGTGAGCCATGGAAAGATAGGTGAAATCCTCGATTCCGGCTGTATTCTCGTTGATTTTTGGCAAGGAGATCATCTCGTTGCCGGTGGGCAAGTAACGATTCATAGTAACACCTCGCAGATTGTTGTTTAAACGCTTAAACTGCTTTTATATTTCAAGTATAACAAAATAAAACTGCTTGTCAATAATTTTTTAAACAAAATGCTAAAAAACTATTGACAAACTCAAGAAGAGATATTATCATAAACCCAGAAGATGAATTTAAACGGTTAAACTAATAAGCCGGGAAGGGAGGACGATACCATGGCAAGACCTACACTCAAGGATGTGGCCCAGCTGGCGGGCGTTACGACGGCAACAGTTTCTTATGCCCTTAGCGGTAAGCGTCCCATTTCTGAAGAGACCAAACGCAGGGTGATGGAAGCCATCGAAGCGCTTGACTATGTGCCGGATTTGAATGCCCGGAGCCTGAGTATGCGGGATTCCAAGCTGATCGGCGTTGTGGTTCCCCAGACAGAACCTGGCGACCGCCTGATGTTCCAAAACAGCTTTTATAGTGAAATCCTTGGCAGCATTGAGTATTACGCCCGGCAGCAGGGATACCACATTCTGATTTCCGCAACGGATGCCAACGAGAGCTACCTGACCCTTGCAAAAAAACGCAATCTGGATGGCATTATTATCATTGGTATGTACCCCAATGATTTTTATCAGCAGATGAAGAAAACCCAAATCCCCATTGTCCTGATTGATAGCTACTGCAATGACCATTATTATCACAACATCCGCATTGATGATGCTTACGGAAGCTATCTTGCCACCCGCTATATGCTGGAGAACGGACATGAGCATATAGCCTTCTTTGCCGGTCAGCTGAAGGAAAACGGCGTTATGAAAAAACGCCTGCTGGGATATCAGCAAGCGTTGGGGGAATTTGAGGTTCCTTTCCGTAGTGAGTATATCTTTGAAGGCCAGATTGATTATAACAGCGGCATTGAGCTAGCCGATAAGCTGATGGCTTCCGGCCTGCCTGCAACCGGTGTGGTTGCGGCGGCAGATATTCTGGCAATCGGGGCGATTAAGGGCTTCTATGAAGCCGGAAAACGGGTGCCGGAGGACTATTCCATCATTGGTTTTGACGATGTGGAGATTTCCCAGTATATGACACCGGGACTTACCACCATTCGTCAGCAAATATCCCTGAAAGGGGAAAAGGCAGTGGAGCTGCTGCTGAAGCACATCGAAGACCCCACGCTCCCTAAGCAAGAGGAGATTCTTCCCCTCCAGCTTATCGCTCGTGGGTCTGTTAAAAAGATTTCTTGACAGCTCCCGGGTCGTGTAAAAGGAGGGATGAAAAAAGCGGCTTGCATTTCCCGGTCAAAGACAATGCAAACCGCAGCAAAGAAAGAATGTGTAGGGCACTCTTTTTGCTAAAAGATATTCTAAGCGAAAAGAGTAAAAAAATCAATGATAAAATGATTGAGGAGGAAACAAATATGAAGAAAACCAAGCTTTTTTCGCTGATTGCACTGGTGCTGGCAATGCTGATGGTATTTGCGGCCTGCACGCCCAAGACGAACGAAGGTAAAGAGACTTCCAATGACGGAACTACAACGGGCCAGAATACGGAGAATCAGACTGAAGATACCACCGGAGAGCCTGTAACCATTACTTACTGCAACTTTAACTCCTCCGGCGGCAACGAAGAGACCCTGGCCAAGATGGTTGAAGTCTTTGAAGCGGAGTATCCCAACATCAAGGTGGATGTGGAGACCATCGGTTTTGACGATTATTTCACCCAGATGCAGACCCGTGTGGCCGGCGGCACCGCTCCCGACTGCTACGAGCTGAATATCGAAAACTTTGCAGCCTACGCCAATAAAGGGCTGCTGGCAGAAATTACCGGTGTGGATGTGAGCGGTCTGAATGAGACCACGCTGAGCGCATTCAATGTTGACGGCAAGCAGTACGGCCTGCCGGAAAGCTTCTCCAATGTGGTTTTGATTTATAACAAGGACCTGTTTGATCAGGCCGGTGTTGCATACCCCACTGATGACTGGACTCAGGACGATGTGCAGGCTGCTGCAGAGAAAATCCGCGCTCTGGGCGAGGACATCTACGGCATCTGGCAGCCCATCACCTACAATGAGTTCTTCAAGGTAGTTGCCCAGTACGGCGGTTCCCTGCTGAACGAAGATAAGACTGCTTTCACCATCAACTCTCCGGAAAACCTGAAGGCTGCCCAGGTGTTGGTAGACCGGGTTCTGGTTTCCAATGTCCAGCCCAATGCAGTGCAGCAGGGCGGTATGGGTGACTGGGATATGTTTATGAGCGGCCGTCTGGGTATGATTCCCACCGGTATCTGGGCCTTCCAGACCTTTACCGAGGGCTGTGACTTTGCGTGGGACATTGTTGTGGAGCCCGGCAGCACCCAGAAGGCTACCCACTTCTTCTCCAACTGTGTGGTTATGAATCCTGAAACCCAGCATCCTGAGGAAGTTGCCACCTGGCTGGCATGGCTGGCATCCTCCACCACCTCTGCGGACATTCGTCTGGAGGCTGGCTGGGATCTGCCCGCTCTGAAGGATTTGGATGCTCTGTCCTCTTACCTGGAAGTCACGCCCCCTGACAACCGTGAGGCTGTTTTCAAGAGCCTGGACTACCTGGTAATGCCTCCCGTCATCGAGGATTACGCCCTCATGAGTGACATCATTGGTCAGAAGCTGGCCGCAGCAGCCGAAGGCAGTATCACTGTGCAGGAAGCTCTGGATCAGGCACAGGCTGAGTGTGAGGCTCAGATTAAGCTTGGCTAATGCGTAGGATTGGGCCGCTGCTGATTATGCAGCGGCCCTATTTTTACCCCCTGGAGGTGTGAAATGAACACGAATACCATGACAAGACAAAAGAAAAAAGGGAAAAAGCATGGCAGCGGTTTGCTGGTTGCCTCCCCGTTTCTGCTGCCCAGTTTGATAGGCCTCTTGATTTTCAGCATGATGCCCCTGATTATTTCCGGTCTCATCAGTCTGACGGACTGGAATGGACTGGATCAGCTGACGAAACCGGGCTTCTTCCAGGAGCATTTTATCGGCCTTGAAAACTATAAAACGATTTTGTCTACCCCGGAATTCTGGAACACCCTGGGCAATACAGCGGAATATATCATCCTTTATATTCCTTCCATGCTTGCGGCTTCCCTGCTGGTAGCATACCTGCTCAGCAGACCCCGCAAGGGCATTGGAACCTTCCGGGTGGTGTATTACATTCCTGTCTTGACCAGCTGGGTGGCGGCCTCTCTGATTTGGAAATCTGTGTTGGCACCTCAGTATGGTGCCATGAACGGAATCCTGGAATTTTTTGGAATCCAGGGCCCCGGTTGGCTTTTGGATGAGGATTGGGCAATGCCTGCCATCGTCCTGGTTTCCGTATGGAAGGATATGGGCTTCTTTGGTCTGATTCTCCTGTCGGGCATTGTGGGCATCAACAAAACCTACTATGAGGCAGCAGAAATTGACGGTGCCAACGGCTGGACCCGGTTTGTAAAGATTACCCTGCCGCTGCTGACACCCTCCCTTTTCTATGTGGTGGTTGTGGCCATGATCAACAGCTTCCAGCTGTTCCCTCAGGTTATGATTATGACCGGCGGCGGCCCCAATAAGGCAACGGAGGTCATGGTGGAGCGTATCTACCAATACGGCTTCCGGTATTACCGCATGGGTTATGCGGCGGCATTCTCCTGGCTTCTGTTTGTCATTATTATGGTCTTTACTGCGATTCAGATGAAGGGACAAAAAAGGTGGGTGCATTATGACGACTAAAAAAAGACTGGGAACGGTGTTCTTTTACGGGGTTGCCATTCTCCTGGCGGTAATTGCCCTGATTCCCTTCCTGTGGATGATTTCCACATCCTTCAAGAGCCGTGGCGCCCTCATGTCCATTCCCATTGAGTGGATACCGGAGAATCCCACCTGGGATGCCTACATAAAAGTGTTCTCCAAGTTCCCCTTCGCCAAGACAATCGCCAATTCCCTGTTTATCTCTGTCAGCTATACGGCAATTACCCTGCTGTCCTCTGCCATGGCAGCTTTTGCCTTTGCCAAGCTGCGTTTCACCGGCAGCAGGGTTATTTTCGGAGGATACCTGGCAACCATGATGATTCCCACCCAGGTGACCATGATTCCTCTGTTTGTGATTATGACAAAGCTGGGGCTGAAGGATTCCTATGCCAGCGTGATTATGCCGTCTATTTTCCGGCCCTTTGCCATCTTCCTGCTGGTGCAGCAGATGCGCACCATCCCGGAGGATCTTCTGGCTGCTGCCAGGATTGACGGCGCCGGGGTGTTCCAGGTGTTCCGGAAGATTGCCTTGCCTTTGTGTATTCCCAGCCTTGCCACCTTGTCCATCACTACCTTCATGGAGTCCTGGAATGACTATCTGTGGCCGCTGCTGATGCTGGGAGACAAGGATAAGATGACCCTGCCCATTGCCCTGTCTACCCTGAACGGACAGTATGGAACGGAGTATAATGTGCTGATGGCAGGCAGCCTGGTTTCTATGGTTCCCATTATTGTGATTTATATCATCGCCCAGAGACAGTTCAAGAGCGGCATGATGGCCGGTGGCATCAAGGGGTAAAGATTTATGCAATATATTTCCTGTAATACAAATGAAGTTTCCTATGGCGGTGGGGTGATTTCCCGAAACGGTGATACGCTGCTTGTCAAACTCCATTACAATGGAGCCTACGGCATGGGGGAAAAGTACGACAGCCTGAACCAAAAGGGGAAAAAGGTCATAAACCGGGTGGAGGAAAAATTCTGCTTTCAGGGGGATAAGACCTACTGCACCACGCCGTTTTTCTGGACGGATACGGGCTTTGGTCTGTATGTAAAGACCTGCGAGGAGACGATTTTTGACTTTCGCGAGGACTGCATTGCCGTTACCCTGCCGGAGAAGGCGGATGTGATTGCATTCTCCGGCACCCCCCAAGAAATTATCCGGGAGTACATGGGACTGTTTGGCCCGGCGGTTCTGCCGCCGGAGTGGACCATGGGAGTCTGGGTTTCCGCCAACCGATGGAATTGCCAGAAGGATGTGGAGGCACTGCTGGAAAAGCTCAAAAAGTACGATTTTCCTGCCTCTGTGGTGGTTTTGGAGGCATGGAGCGACGAAGCAACCTTCTATATCTGGAACGGCGCCAGGTATACGCCGGTACCGGATGGAAAGGCATTGAGGTACGAAGATTTTGACTTTGCGGATACACCCTGGCCCAACCCGGCAGAGATGATTGCCCGTATCCATGAAGCCAGGATGAAGCTGCTGCTGTGGCAGGTGCCTGTGTATAAGAAGCAGGGGGATGACGAGTTGCAAAACCCCCAGAATGATTTGGACCGGGAAGATGCTAAGACTCGGAAGCTCTGCGTCACCATGCCCGATGGGACGCCCTATACCATTCCAAAGGGCAACTGGTTTGCAGGCTCCATGGTGCCGGATTTTACCAATCCCCAAACCCTTGCAATCTGGTTCGGAAAGCGGCAGTACCTGCTGGATATGGAGGTGGATGGCTTCAAAACCGATGGGGGAGAGTTTATCCACTGTGCTGATGTCCGGTTTTACGACGGCACAACCGGCAAGGAGGGGGTAAACCGCTACAGCCGGGATTACACCGAAAGTTATGAGAATTTTGTGGGCGGCAGGGGCGTGATTTTCAGCCGTGCCGGTTTCTCCGGGCAGCATAGGGTGCCCTGCCACTGGGCAGGGGATCAGCAGTCCCAAAATTGTGAGCTGGCAAGCGTTCTGAAAGCGGGCTTGTCTGCCGGAGCTTCCGGCATGATTTTCTGGGGCTTTGACCTGGCAGGTTTTGCTGGCCCCTTGCCCAGCCTGGATCTGTACCGCAGAGCAACCCAAATGGCCTGCTTCTGTCCCATTATGCAGTGGCATTCCGAGCCGGATGGGGGTCAGTTCCGGGAGCTGATGCCTGGCGGTGAGGGCAACAACGAGCGAAGCCCCTGGAATATGGAAGAAAGCTATGGGGCTGAAGGCTTTATGGAGGAAATGCGCTTTTGGCACAAGCTCCATGAGCAGCTGCGCCCCTATCTGTGGCAAACGGCCCAAGACTGCGTCCGGGATAGTAAGCCCTTTATGCGGCCCCTGGTTTATGAATGGCCAGAGGACAAAAAAGCGGTGAACTGCCAGGATGAGTACCTGTTGGGAGATGATCTTCTGGTTGCGCCTCTCCTGGAGGAAAACGCAGTTTCCCGGGAAGTTTACCTGCCCCAGGGGGAGTGGTTTGATTTCTTTGACGGAACCCGGTACGACGGCAATCAGAGCCTTACCGCCGGTAAGGACGGGAAGCTCCCCGTGTTTACAAGAAATGGATTTAAGCTGAAATATGAATGACATTTACGCAATTATCTTTGACCTGGATGGGGTCATTTGCACCACAGATAAGTATCATTATCTTGCTTGGAAGGCGTTAGCGGACAGCTTAGGGCTTCCCTTTGACGAGAAGGTAAACGGGCTGCTTCGTGGAGTCAGCCGGATGGAGAGCCTGGAGATTGTTCTGGGGGAACACAGCGCAGATTATTCCCAGGAACAGAAAACTGCCCTGGCTGCCCGGAAAAATGAAATCTATAAAAGCTATCTTTCTGCCATGACACCGGGGGACCTTTCCAAAGAAGTCCGCAGTACGCTTTATACCCTGCGGCAGCGTGGGTATCTTCTGGCCATTGGCTCCTCCAGCAAAAATACCCGGCAGATTTTACGGCAGTTGGGTTTGGGTGAGTTTTTTGATGCGGTTGCTGACGGCACCATGATTACCAGGTCCAAGCCTGACCCGGAGGTGTTTCTCCTGGCCGCCTCCATGTTGGGGGTGCGGCCGGAAAATGCGGTGGTCATTGAGGACGCAGAATCCGGTGTCCGGGCAGCCAAAGCAGGCAGATTCCGGGCAATCGGAATCCGGACAGAGGGCAACGACCCAAATTCGGACATTACCATCCGGCATTTGAAGAATCTGACAGAAATTTTATAAGTAGCAAAGCAAGCGGAATATATTCAGAAAAACCGGAAGTTTGAGGATAGCTGTTCTGACACAAAGGAGTGAAAATTATGAAAAAAGTCCTTCGTAGTGTAGTAGCTTTGGTTCTGATTGTGGTATTTGCAGTTCCTGTATGGTCGATGATATAATCTATGCAGACATGATGGTTCAAAGTTTCAACCAGATCAGAAACCTTTACCGGCTCAAAGCAATCTTGGACTTTGCCTTTTTTGTAGATCATTTCGATCTGTTTTTGTGAGAGCCGATTGCTTGCCATCCGGCTGGAACAGTAAGTGAAATATATTTGTATATAATCGTACAGGCCATGAAAAGATTTCTTTGTCTTTTGCTTTTGAAGCTTCCGTGCAAGATGAGGAGTTTCTTTCTTTTCTCGGTCAGTATCCGGAATATGTTTTTGCGCGTAATTGGGGATCAGCCAGGACCGGCCTTCCCTGTACGCGCCGGGAATGATTCCTTCTCTGCATTGCTTACGGATCATTTGCTCAGACAACTGCCATGCGGCAGCAGCTTCAGCCACTGTGATGTACTCCATTTTATTCATTCCTTTCAGCTGTGCTGGGTGGAAAAATGAGGGGTTTGCGAAACTGCCCGTTTTGCGAAACTTTTACTACCCTAATTTCTACCCTAAAAACAGCGAAACACTATGCACCAGCTGTCACGAAATTGAATATTTATTGGATTATTTGGTCCATTTAGTCTTATAAATGCATAAAATACATATGGCTATTCATCCAAGGCCAATGGCATTCAAGAGGTCAGCGGTTCAATCCCGCTTATCTCCACCAACCACCGCAAGGCATTTGCTTTGCGGTGTTTTTTTGCATTTGAAGAAGCAATACATGCATACGGAAAAAACGCTGAATGAAAAAATGATTGACCTACAGCTGGAAATCCCATATAGTTATTGCAAGGAGGGATTGCCATGCCCCAAAATGTCCATGAAATCCTGAATGCAGTGTTTATGATGTTGGGAATGGTCTGCCTTTTTGCAGTGCTGTTTCTGCTGGTTTTCCGCCGCCTGAAAGACAGGTATGCCCCGGTGCAGACGGTGAAGGCACAGGTGGTGGATAAGTATGTGGCAGACCAGTTCTCCAAAATTTACGGCTCCATGGCAAGAAGCCCCCAATACTATGTGGTGTTTGCAACGGAAAAGAAGAAGTATGCTTTCCGGGTTTCCCAATTTTCTTATAATGGCTATAAAATCAACCAACGGGGCACCCTGAAATATCGGGGAAGCAGGATTCTTTCTTTCAAGTGAACATACAGCAAAACCCATGGTCTGCCCCAAAGGGGCGGCCCATGGGTTTGATTTTATGTGGGAGAGGATTCTTTTTCTACCATTTCCCAGCTTTCCGGATAGTGGGTGCGGTAGTAATCGGCCATGGGGCCGGGGGTGTGGAGGAGATGCTTCTGACGGATGGTGTCCGCCTCCACCTTTCGTATCCAGTCTTTGGTTTCCTGGGGCAAGGCGGAATACCGGCGAATTACCAGAGCGCCCAGCCGCTCCTGCTCAAGCAACGCCTGGTACACATCCGGGATTCGTTCCTCCCTAAGAACCGGGACAGCCTCCGGGGAGACCACCTCGTTGGGAATTCGGGTGGGGTTGGTCTTTTCCGGGCTGCACAGGTACATGCTGGCGCTCTTTCCCCGGTAGAGAACGGCCAGGGCGTCGGGGAAATACTCGTCCAGATAGATTTGCCATTCCCGGGTGTAGCCATAGGTGTATTCATAGTTTTGGATTCCGTACATAAGGGCCATGGGATAAAGGGTCGTCATGTACACCATGGCGGGCTTTTCCGAAAACAGGGGCTTGCCGGGGCGCAGCAGGGTAAGCCCGGCGGTGGGGGAGCAATGATAAAATGCCATGAGAAAACCTCCTTTTGCCTTTATTTTACACCCCGGTGAAAAAACTGCAAGTCTTGAAAGAAAAGGGGATTTCTGCTATAATATAGATACAAAAAATGGGATTTTTCCCCATAGGGGCGGAGGCTTAAATGATGGAAAAGGAATACATCATCCGAAAAGCCCGGATGGAAGATACCAACACGCTGGATGCCATGCTTACGGAGCTGATTGGGTATGAGACCAGATACAACAGCAATCTGGACGCTTCCTACCAGGTACAGGATAACTATGCCCGGCTGGTGGAAGAACCAGGCTGTGCGCTGCTGGTTGCGGAGGCGGAAGGCAGGATTGTGGGCTTTTTGTATGGGTTTTTGTACCAGATTCCCGGAATGCACGTGAAACCCATGGCCCTTCTGGATGCCCTGTTCGTATCGGAGCCTTACCGGGGCCGGGGAATTGCCACCGCTCTGTTTTCTGCATTTCGCCGGTTCGCCGCAGAAAAGGGCGCATGCCGGATAGAGCTGAAAGTCATGAGCCAAAACGAAAATGCCCTGCGCTTTTATGAAAAGCTGTCTTTTCAGGAGTGCAAAAAATACATGACCCTGGATTGCCTGTAAAAGGGCTGGATATGCATATGAAACCTATTCGCCTTAAAAATCTGTACGAAACCCACTGCAAAGATATCCCCCATGAGCCGGGGGTTTACTTTGTGATGGCTCCGGAGCGTATGGAGATTTCCTTTTTTGCTGCACCGGGAAACACCGGTGCGGCTGGCTATGATGTAAAAGTGCTGGAAAAGAAGTATGCCTGTTGCGGGAATAAAAACCTGCTGTATATCGGAAAAGCCGCCGGTAAAAGAGGACTGCGGCAAAGAATTCTTCAGTATATGAAATACGGCTGGCAAGAAGGTGTAAACCACAAAGGGGGCAGAGCCATCTGGCAGATTGCCGGGGCTGAGAATCTGCTTTTGACCTGGGAGGTGTGCCAGAATGCCGCTGCCAGAGAGCATCAGCTTCTGGCAGAATTCAAAAACCAAAACGGCACATACCCTCTGGCAAACTGGCGGGGATGACTGCATTTTCCCGGAATTGCCAGGTGTCATGGTAAAATCAGGAGGTAGCAAGATGTTATATAGACCTGACCGAAAGGGCAGACCCATTTCCCAGCTGGGGTACGGCTGTATGCGCTTTACCAGAAAGGGAAGCGGCATTGACTATGAAAAGGCGGAGCGGGAGGTGCTCCTGGCCATCGACCAGGGGGTCAATTACTTTGACACCGCCTATATTTACCCCGGCAGCGAGGAATGCCTGGGAAGAATCCTGGCGGAGAATCATTGCCGGGAAAAGGTGTATATCGCCACGAAACTTCCTCAGTATCTTCTTCGAACCGCTGCCGCCGTGGAAAAGACCTTCCGGGAGGAGCTGGAGCGGCTGCGGACGGACTACATCGACTACTACCTGATGCATATGTTCACAGACTATACCCAGTGGGAGCGGCTCCGGGCCCTGGGGATTGAGGAGTGGATTGCCAGAAAGAAGGCAGAAGGAAGCATCCGCAGCATCGGCTTTTCCTTCCACGGGGATACCCAGATGTTCCTGAAAATCTTAAATGCCTATGACTGGGACTTCTGCCAGATTCAGTATAACTACCTGGATGAGCACACCCAGGCAGGGCGGGTTGGGCTCCAGGCGGCGGCTAAGAAGGGGATTCCCGTCATCATTATGGAGCCCCTCCGGGGCGGCAAGCTGGTAAACCTGCCGGAAAAAGCCAGAAAAGTCCTGAAAAACTACTCACCTGCAGAACTGGGCCTCCGGTGGCTGTGGAACCAGCCGGAGGTGACCTGCGTCCTTTCCGGCATGAATTCGGAGGAAATGGTGAAGGAGAATATCCGTGTGGCCTCGGAGGCTCAGCCGGGACACCTGACCGGGGAGGATCTTGCCATGGTGGAGACCATCAAGGGAATCATCCGGGAGCAGGAAAAGGTGGGCTGCACCGGCTGCCGGTACTGTATGCCCTGCCCCAAGGGGGTGGACATCCCGGGGATTTTCCACTATTACAACCTCATGTATATGGAGAAAAAGGCCCCGGCCCGGTTTGAGTTTGCCCGGAACGTGGGCCTGCGGAAGGAGCCGGGCTTTGCCACCCAGTGCGTAGGCTGCGGCCTGTGCGAAAGCCACTGCCCCCAGCACCTGCCCATCCGCCAAAAGCTGAAAGAAGCCGACCGGGACCTGCGGCCCCTGCCCTACAAAATCGCCATCGCCATCGTCCGGAAAGTCACCAGGCAATAACCCCCAAAACCCAACAGGAGCGGCAAAGTAGCTTTTGCCGCTCCTGTTTTTGTGCCTTAAAAATCGATTTCGTATTCCAGGTATCTTCTGGATTCGTTGAGAAATTCGCTGGACATGGTGGTGTTTCCCTTGATTTTCATGCCTTTGAGTGCCATGTCAATTTTGGCGGCATCCTTTTCCTTGATGCCCGAGGAGTTGCTCAGCTTCAGGGTGTACTTCTGGTGGCTGATGGGGGAGGTTTCATCCATCCGCAGGGCAACCAGGGTCTGAATACTGGGCTCCTTCTGCAAATAGTGCAGTCGGGGCAGCTGGGGACTGTGGCCGGGGCACTCCATCTCCGCCGCTACCTCCACAGAGGTCAGATCCCTGGCATCCAGATTGTGCGCCCCATCCAGGGTGGCGGTGCCGGCCGGTACCTTGATGCTGCCGTCTGCTTTTGCGGAGCATTTGGAAAATGTGGTCTTTTGCTCTTTGTAGGTCACCCGGAAATGCTTTGCTCCCAAATCCTGGGCGATTTTCTGCAATTCGTTCACCCGGGCCACCTTCAGATGGCTGAAATAGTCCTCCAGGGCGATGTAGTGCCTGGGATTGCAGGGGTCAACATAATATACCTCGCTGTCCATATCCGGGTAGAAGGTCAGGGCAAACAGGTCTACATAATCTCTGTAAATGTTTATGACCTTCATGTCCTTCTGATCGGAGACGAAGCCCACGGAGCCGGTGCAGACCTCACTTTCTGCGTGCTTTTTGTCCGGCTCCGTAATACGGATGAGCTTGCTCAGGAGAAAATCCGGCTGCGTCAGGTCTGCCGGGAAAATGGGCTGCAGCAGCCGCAGAGCAGCCTCCTTACTTCTTTCCTGGGCCCGTTCTGCCATGGTCAGGGCGGTATTTTTGGCGGCGGTGCTGATGTTCTCCGCCAGAATGGAAACATCCTCCCTGTCAAACTGCCCGTCATCGTTCTGATCTACAGCCTTCACCACGGTGCTTTTTGCTTTCTGGAAAACATCCTTGGCGCTTTTCCCAACCCCGGCGGCAATGCTTCCCAAGCCAGCTTTTGTTTTTTCCATCTTACTCTCTTCCTTTCGGTTTGATGTCATCATAGAACCTGCAAAATCTGCGAATCCCCATAGGGATTATCTCCATTATAGCATCAATCCCAGCCTTTTCATAGCCAGGAAAAACAAAGTCGCCTTCCGCCGGGGATTGGCCTGCCCAAGGGCGTTGCTTGTGTAAAGTAAATCAAACGGCCGGGAAGGGTAGCTTCCCGGCCGTTTTTGTCAGTTTCTGTCAGTTGATAAAGGTCTCCTCCAGGGCCTGGGTTTCCAGGTTCAGGATGTATTGCTTCTGGTGCAGTCCCTTGGACTGGCAGATGTAGACCTGGTTTTCCTCGTAATACCCGATGTCCACAATGTCCGGGGCTTCCAGAAGGGTCCGCTGCTCTGTGGTGGTTAAGTCTACCTGCACCAGGAAGTCTCCATCCAGCAGGAATACCATTCCCCTTTGGTAGTCCATATCCCGGAGCTGGCCGTGTTTGGCCTTGTAGAGGCTGTTGCAGACGCTGCGGTCCAGGCTCAGCTGCATCAGCTCCCCATCACAGGTGATGGTGTAGATGTAGTACAGGGAGTTTTCCCACTGGGTTACCGGCTCGTTGAGAACCTGTACCAGAGGCTCTCCGGGATTGCCGGCGTAGAGGGTGGGGAACTCATAGGGGTTGGCGTAGAGCAGAACCGACAGGGTGTCCGTTTCCATGGTCTCTGCCAGCAGCTCATCCTGGGACTGGGACAGGGGTTGTAACCCCATATCCTCCCAGCTGCCGAAGTTTACCTGGGGAACGGCAGGGGCATCCGCCTTGGGGTTGTAGTGGTCATGCTGCAATCCGGTGCCGGTGAAGCAGTCGTCGATGGCGCCCAGCTCCTGGGTGTATTCGTCCTTCAGAGGGGAATACCAGCAGCGCATCAGGGCCATGATGCCGGACTTTTCCTGAATGACCTGGCAGATGCTCCGGGCGAGGTAGTTGGTTTCCTGGTAGGTGTCAATTCTCCCCGGCTGGCCCCACACATCGGTGAAGTTGAATTTTTCGCTGGTATTTTTGTATTCGCTGTCAGGGTTATTGTATTCCGTCACCAGGATTTCCATGATTTCCGGGTTCATCATGGTCCAGCCAATTTTTCCCAGGGTGGTTTCCGGAGCAATCAGCCGGAACTCGCTGGCAGGAGATACGGGGATGTCCCCATAAATGGCGTCCGCCTTTCCCTCGGGGATATACAGCCGATAGATGGTGGCTTTTCCCTCAGCTTCATTTACATAATAAATCACATCCCAGCTGACCATGACCGCATCCAGCAGCCGGTCCGCCTCCACCAGGATTTTCACTTCCTCTGTTTGCAAATCCACGGCGGCAATTTGGGTGTCGGTGGCCACATACCCTACCCGACCGTCTCCACCCAGAGACACAGCCCCCGCCAGTTCCTCCGGGAGCGTAATGGTGTGGGCCGGGTCCCCGAAGCTCGTCACATTCCGCACTTCCAGCTCGCCGCCGTTGACCGTAATTTCATAGAAGGCAGCACCTTTTTCTCCGGAGATCAGCCACTTTGCCCCGGAGTAGGGCAGATCCTTGGTGGTCAGGTCGGCATAGGAAACAGGGGTTGCCGCCTCCTGGACATACCAGGAAGCCTCATCCCCTTCGGTGGGCCCTTCTGTGGTGGGGCCTTCCGTGGTGGGATTCTGGGTGGTGGACGGCTCCGGGTCGTCCTTGGGAGTACAGGCGGAAAGCAGCAGCATAACCGCCAGCACCAGGGCCAATCTCTTCTTCATTGTGATACCTCCTTGTTTTTTAGAATGATATGTTTTTCTGCCGGATTTCCTGGCAATCCAGTCAGGGTGTTCCACAACGGCCGTATGGGAAAGTGGGGTCATATTTTCGACATTTTCGATAATTTGAGTATATCAGAATGAAAACAGTATTGCAATATGAACACAGGAATAAAGAAATAATTGTGATTTATGATGATTTTGTCCAAAGATAATTGTGGGATATGATCAGGGGATGCGGTACGGCTTCCGGAGGGGTAACACCCCAAACCCCGGCAAAGGAAATTTCCGGGTGGGGGTAAGATTTGTGCTTGCATTTTTGGGGAAAATCGTGTATACTACACTGGTACATGCCGGTGTGTTGGAATTGGTAGACGAAGTGGACTCAAAATCCACCGGTGGCAACACCGTGCCGGTTCGAGCCCGGCCACCGGCACCAGAACTCCCCAGAAGGGCAGCGCCCTTCTGGGGAGTTCTTTGTTACAGGCAGGTGGGCTCGAACCCATAGCAGTGGAACCTGCCAGTGGCAGGTTCCGTCCCCCAGTGCGCACACTGGGGCAACCGCTATTTTTGCCGAAGGCAAAAATGCATATCGAGCCCGGCCACCGGCACCAAAAATCCCGAATGCGAATGCGTTCGGGATTTTTACCTATTCACTCTTCACTATTCACTTTTCACTAAATCCAACTGCCTACCCGGGATTTTTGGAAAGTAATAAGTAATAGTGAATAGGGAAGAAGTAAGGTGTGCCGCAAGCGGCACGGATTTGATATTTAGGGGGATATTCCATGCCCAGTCCGCTTCTGGATAAATCCAAAGCATTTGCGTTGGAAATCATCAAAGTTTGCAATGAAATCAAGGCTTCCAAGCGGGAAGCGGTACTGACCAACCAGTTGATCCGCTCCGGCACCAGCATCGGTGCCAATATCCGGGAAGCTATGTATGCCCACGGAAAGGCCGATTTTATTGCAAAATTACAAATTGCATTGAAAGAAAGTTCGGAAAGCGAATATTGGCTGGAGCTGCTCCTGGAAAGCGGCTACTATGATGATCCCGCCATTTTGAAACAATGTGTTGAGGTCAAACGACTGCTCATCGCTTCCATCAACACAGCGAAAAAGAATCAGGCATGAGGTCTCCCCTCAAACCCAATATCCCAGAACTCCCCGGAAGGGGAGTTTTTTGTTTGCGGCGCTTGCTCTTCCGGCATCGGATGCCGAAATGGTGGAAAAAGTCAAAATTTGTTCATATTTGCCGGAAAACCAATTCTTTTCTTGACTTTTTGGCTGCTTTCGTACTAAAATGGCGGCAGGGCAGGATTATGCCATATGGTTGAAAAAACGGTTGCTACGGGAAAGGCTGGTGGACTATGCCGAATAAAAACATTCTGATTGCCGAGGATGATGCAGACATTGTGGAGCTGCTCTCCCTATATCTTACCGGGGAAGGGTATACGGTCTTTTCCGCAGAAAACGGCCTCCAGGCCCTGGAGCGGATTGCATCCACCAAAATCGACCTGGCAATCCTGGACATTATGATGCCGGAGATGAACGGGTATGATGTGTTGAAACGAATCCGGGAGAGCTATAATTTTCCGGTGATTATGCTCTCTGCCAAGGAGCTGGATACGGACCGGATTCTGGGCCTTAACCTGGGGGCAGACGCCTATCTCACCAAGCCCTTCAATCCCCTGGAAGTGGTGGCCTATGTGAAATCTGCCCTGCGCCGGTACTACGACCTGGGCGCCAGCGACCCTGGGGACAGAAGCCCGGGGGAGGAACACTCCCTGGTGGTGGGGGAATTGGAGCTGGATTTGCTGAAATTCATCCTCCGCAAACGGGGGCGGATTGTACCCCTGACCCCGGCAGAAATGAAAATCGTGGTAAAACTCATGAGCGCTCCCGGCCGGGTGTATACCAAGGCCCAGCTCTACGCCTGTATCGGGGGAGAGTTTTATGAGAGTGATGACAATACCATGATGGTGCATATTTCCAACATCCGTTCCAAAATTGAGGACGATCCGTCGAATCCCAGACACATCAAAACCGTGAGAGGATTGGGGTATAAAATTGAAGCGAATTAACCGGAGACAAAGAAGCCTTATTTTCTCCTGCGCCGTGTATTTTGCCCTGTTTGCAGGGCTTATTGTTCTGATTTATTCCGGCTTTCAGCATCTGGCGAACCAGCGGATTGGGGAATCCGTCTTTACCATGGAGGATTTGCTCTCCTACGAAGACCAGCTGATTCAGGAGGACTATTCCCGTCTGCCTGTCGGCAATTCCAAAAACTCCGCCATGATTATCTTTGATGAAAACGGCATTATCCAATATGCCAGCAACCAGACAATTCGGGAATTGGTTTTCTTTGAAGACCTGGATATGCTGGGGGATTATCATACCGGAAGCTTTTTCAATGTGTTCCAGGACACCCTGGCAGATGGCTCTGTTCAGTATACGGTATACCTGAACAGCTATGATATGACAGGGGAGGATCTGGTGCCGAAGATTCTGGACTACTGCATCCTGGACGGGGACCTGAGAATTGTGGACGGGACCCTGTTTCCCGACCGCAGTTCCCTTACCCAAAGGGAGTTTGAATTGCTCAACGGCATTTCCAGAACCAACAGTCTGCTGGAAAAATACGTTTACGAAAATGCGGATGGCGAGGAGCGGATTCTGGCCTTTTTGTCCACCAATGTCAGCGAGAGGCAGTATAACAAGATTATCCGGTGGGCAAATGCGGTTTGGATGATCGGCATTCCCTGCGTTTTGCTGGCAGTCATCGGGTTTACCGTCCTCTTCTATTATAAAATCAAAAGACGCATTTCTCCCCTCAATCAGACAATCCAATCCTATGAGAAGGGAAAAGCCATGGAGATTTCCCCCGGGGCGGTGCCGTCGGAGTTTTATGAGGTGGTCTGCAATTTCAGGAGCCTGCTAAGCAAGCTGGAAAAGACCCGGGAGGAAAAGGAAGCCCTGGACAGGGAAAAGCAGAAGCTGATTGTGGACATCTCCCATGACCTGAAAACCCCCTTGACGGTGATTCAGGGGTATGCCAAGGCCCTGTCCGACCAAAGGGTGCCGCCGGAAAAGCAGGGGCAGTACATCGCCGCCATCTACCAGAAATCCAGGATGGCAACGGACATGGTCAACGACCTGTTCCTCCTTACCCAGATGGAGCATCCCGACTATCCTTTGCAGTTGGAGGAAACGGACTTCTGCGAATTTGTAAAGAGCTTTTTTGCGGAAAAGTACATGGAGCTTACGGAAGGGGGCTTCGGGCTTTCCGTGGACATTCCGGAGGCACCAATCATGCTCCCCATAGACAGAAAGCTTATGCGCCGCCTCCTGGAAAACCTGCTGAGCAACGCCATGAAGTACAATCCCCCGGGGACGACCCTGTATGTTGCCATGGGGCAAGAGAATCAGGGGGTGGCTTTGACCGTGGCGGACGACGGCGCCGGCATTCCCGAGGAAATCGCCAGGACCCTCTTTCAGCCTTTCGTCACCGGGAACCGGGCACGGACTACCGGAAAGGGCACGGGGCTGGGGCTGTCCATTGCCCAGAAAATTGTGCAGATGCACCGGGGGGAGATGTCCCTCATTCGTCCGCCCCACAAGCCCTACAAAACGGAATTTCACATCTGGATTCCCATACAGACGGACTCAGCTTCTTAAAGAAGCCTCGCAGAGTTTGCCGCTGATAGCGGCAAATAAAATAAAAATCATTTTCCGCCAGGGCGTGTACCTGGCGGAAAATACATCTCAGGCTGCAAGTGTGGAATTTGTCCCGCAGGGACAAATTATGCGCGCAGCAGACTGCAAAAACTTGTCAAAAAGTCCTATGGACTTTTTGACAGTCTAAGTCCGGGGTTCTTTTCGAACCCCGGATTTTCCTTTAGAAACATTAAGCTTTGCTGAAGATTCCCTGAAGCTTCCCCGGGTACAATGAGGGCACAAAACCACAAAGGGACTTTCCCTTTGATACTCGGGGTGATAACCATGAAAAATGTACTGGAATATCTGGAAAAAAGCGCAGAGAATTTCCCCCATAAGGTGGCGGCGGAGGACGGCGCTGCCTGTGTCAGCTTCCGGGAGTTGGAGACAGCCTGCCGCCGGGTGGGGTCTGCATTAGTTGGCAGAATTGCCATGGGGGACCCGGTGGGGGTCTTTCTGGAAAAGGGTGTGCAGATGCTGACAGCCTTCTGGGGGACGGTGTATGCCGGGGGATTTTATGTGCCCCTGAACCCGGAACTGCCGGCAGCCAGACTGGAGCAAATCCAGTCCGTCCTGGATGCCAAATACATCCTGACGGATGAAAAACACAAAGAGACCGCCCTGACCCTGTTCCCCTCTGCCGCCGTTCTGACGGTGGAAGCGCTGAAGGAAACGGCCATAAAGCCTGAGGAACTGAGCTTCATCCGTTCCCGGATGATTGATTCAGATCCCTTGTATGCCATCTTCACCTCCGGTTCCACGGGGGTACCCAAAGGGGTGGTCATCAGCCATCGGGCGGTGCTGGACTTCTTCGGCACCTTTACAGAGACTTTCGGAATTGGGGAGACCGACATCATCGGCAATCAGGCACCCTTTGACTTTGATGTGTCCGTAAAGGACATTTATTCTGCGGTGAAAACAGGAGCGACCCTGTCCATCATCCCCAAGTCATTGTTTTCCCGGCCCACGGAACTGCTGGACTGGCTTTGCGACCACCATATCACCACCATGATCTGGGCGGTTTCTGCCCTGTGTCTCATCAGCACCTTCCACGGACTGGACTACCGCCAGCCTGATACGGTGCGGCAGATTCTTTTCAGCGGCGAGGTGATGCCGGCAAAGCACCTGCGTACCTGGCAGGAGCACCTGCCGGAAACCCGGTTTGTGAATCTCTATGGCCCCACGGAAATCACCTGCAACTGCACCTATCACATCCTGGATCCAAACCGGGACTATCAGCAGGGCCTTCCCATCGGCCGGCCCTTTGCCAACCGGCAGGTGTTCCTCCTGAATGGGGAAGACCAGCAGGTCACGGCCCCGGGGGGCGTGGGAGAAATCTGCGTGCGGGGTACCTCCCTGGCTCTGGGATATTATCGTGCCCCGGAGCAGACGGAAAAGGCCTTCCGGCAGAACCCCCTGAACAGCAGCTACCCGGAGCGGATTTACCGAACCGGGGATCTGGGCAGATACGGAGAGGACGGGGAGCTGTACTTCTGCGGGCGGAAGGACTTTCAAATCAAGCACATGGGCCACCGGATTGAGCTGGAGGAGATTGAACGGGCTGTCTCCGGTCTTTCCGGAGTGGACCGGTGCTGCTGCGTGTTTGAGGAGGAGCGGCAGAAGCTCCACGGCTTTTACACCGGCACTCTGGATAAGAAAGAGCTTCACAAAAAGCTCCGGCAGCTGCTTCCCGTCTACATGGTGCCCGGAGCCCTCCACAACCTGTCGGAATTTCCCCTGACCAAAAACGGCAAAGTGGACCGCAGAAAGCTCCTGGAAGGGAGGAACCAAAAATGAAGGAAACACAGTTAAAAGCCCTCCTTCGGGAGAAAACCACCCCTTTGTATGTGTTTGACCTAGCGGAACTTCGGCGCCGGGTTCAGTATTTAAGACAGGCGCTTCCGGAGAAGGTAAAGCTCTGCTATGCGGTAAAGGCCAACCCCTTTATCCTGGAAGAACTGAGCGGGCTGGTGGACCGCCTGGAAATCTGTTCCCCGGGGGAACTGCACATCTGCCGGCAGCTGGGTCTGCCCGGTGAAAAATTTGTGGTTTCCGGGGTTTACAAGGAGCCCACCCTTCTCCGGCAGTGGATTTCCCAGGGGGAACCCACCGGTGTCTACACGGTGGAGTCCATGACCCAGTTTGATGTAATATACCGGGCTGCGGCAGCTGCCCAAAAGCGGGTTCCCCTATTGCTGCGGCTGACCAGCGGCAACCAGTTCGGATTGGACGAGGCGGAAATTCAGAGTCTGATTGGAGAATATAGGGATTCTCCATTCCTGGACATCCGGGGCATCCAGTACTTTTCCGGCACCCAGAAAACATCCCTGAAGCGGCTGAAACGGGAGCTGGACACCCTGGACAGCTTTCTGAAAGGGCTCCGGGACACCTGGGGCTATGAGGCCCGGGAGCTGGAGTTCGGCCCGGGTTTTCCCGTGTCCTACTTTCAGGGGGACTCCTTTGAAGAATCGGCCTTCCTGGAGGGCTTTTCCCAGATGCTCCGGGAGCTGGACTTTTCCGGGAGCATTACCCTGGAGCTGGGCAGGAGCATTGCCGCCAGCTGCGGCAGCTACCTGACCCAGGTGGTGGACAGAAAGCGAAACCTGGGGGAAAATTATGCCATCGTGGATGGCGGCATCCATCAGCTTGCCTACTATGGGCAGTTCATGGCCATGAAGCATCCTTACATCCACATTCTGCACCGGGAGCAGGCGGCTAAGGATTCCGGGGAAGAACCCTGGAACATCTGCGGCTCTTTGTGCACGGTCAACGACATCCTTGTGAAAAAACTTCCCCTGGGGAACCTGAACATAGGAGACGTTCTGGTGTTCCAGAACACAGGGGCTTATTGTATGACAGAGGGGATCTCTCTGTTTCTCACCCGGGACCTGCCGGAGGTGGTGCTCCTGAAAGGGGACGGCACAACCCTGACCGTCCGGCCCCGGATTCAGACCCATACCCTGAATATTCCAAACATGAAAGGAGAAGCTTGCTATGGAAAGACTGATTGAAATTCTGGAGGAAATCCAGCCGGAGGTGGATTATGCCACCTGCACCAATTTGATTGACGGACACTATCTGGACTCCCTCTCCATTATTTCTCTTGTGGCAGAGCTGGAAGAGGAATACGACATTACCATTCCCACGGTGGAAATCATCCCGGACAACTTCAACTCTGCAGAAAGCCTTTGGGCCATGATTGTGCGGCTACAGGAGGAAGGATAACATGTTCTCCTTTTCCTCCTATTTTTCAACAGAATATCTGGTGATGCTTTTGCCGGCGTCGGTGGTCTTGTACGCCCTGCTGCCCCAAAAGCTTCGCCGATGGAGTCTTTTGCTTTCGAGCTATGTGTTTTTCTGGGCGATCAGCGGAAAGCTGATCGCCTGTTTGCTGTTTTCCACACTATCGCTCCACCATTTTGGGATCTGGCTGGGGCGGCTTCAGGGGAACTTGGACTGCCTCCTGGAGAGCTCTCCCAGGGAAATGCGCAAGGAGCTAAAGCGGCAGTACACAAAGAAACAGCGCTTGGTGGTTGCCTTCGCCCTGGCGGTGCACCTGGGGATGCTCCTGTGGCTTAAGTACACGCCGTTCTTTGCCAGCAATATCAACACCCTTTTGAACCTTCTGGGGATTGACCGGACGGTTTCTGTCCCTTCCTATGTGCTTCCCATCGGCATCTCCTTTTATACCTTGCAGGCGGTGTCCTATATTTTTGATGTATACCGGAGAAAAATCCCCGCAGATGATAACCTTCTCCGCCTGGCTCTTTATATGAGCTTCTTTCCCCAGATTATGGAAGGGCCCATCTGCCGCTATTCCGATACGGCCCAGCAGCTCTGGGAAGCGCCGAAACTCCGCCGGGAAAACCTCCTTTTGGGCACCCAGAGAATCCTTTACGGCCTGGTAAAAAAGATGGTGGTGGCAGACCGGCTGAATTTGCTGATTAAAACCGTCTTTGCAGGCTATGAAAGCTACGACGGCTTGGTGATGGCGGTGGCAGCGGTGTGCTATACCGTCCAGCTGTATATGGACTTTTCCGGCACCATGGATGTGGTTCTTGGCAGCGG
Source organism: Candidatus Faecousia excrementipullorum (assembly GCA_018712825.1). GTDB lineage: Bacteria > Bacillota > Clostridia > Oscillospirales > Oscillospiraceae > Faecousia > Faecousia excrementipullorum. Next base: position 31,149 of record DVGG01000045.1, read on the forward strand.
GCAGCTTTTTGGCATGAATCTGCCGGAGAACTTTCAGCGCCCCTTCTTTTCCAAAACCATTTCCGAGTTCTGGAAGCGGTGGCACATCACCCTGGGAACCTGGTTCAAGGACTACATTTTCTACCCCCTTTCCATGTCCGGCCCTTTGAAAAAGCTCACCTCAAGGGGAAGAAAACGGCTGGGAAACCACTTTGGACCCCTTCTGGCTGGCTCTCTTGCCCTTTTTTGCGTGTGGCTGGCCAACGGCCTGTGGCACGGTGCCGGGTGGAACTATATCTTCTTCGGTATGTACCATTTTGCGTTGATTTTAGGGGGGAGCCTCATAGAACCCTTTGTGGTTCGGCTGACCCAGAAGCTCCATATTCAAAGAAAATCCTTCCCCTACCGGTGTATGCAAATGGTCCGCACCGCTATTTTGGTGTGTATCGGAGAGCTGTTCTTCCGGGCCGAGGGGCTAAGAGCGGGGCTTGCCATGTTCCGGAAAATGGTCACGGAGTTTTCCTTTGCCGCATTACGGGATCAATCCATCTTTGAGCTGGGGGTGGATAAGCATGACTGCCTGATTATTTTCGTGGTGCTGCTCCTGGTTTTTGTCATCGGCGTTTTGCAGGAGCGAGGCATTCCCATCCGCCAGCGGATTTCCCAGAAGAACCTGGCCGTCCGCTTTGCGGTTTACTATGTCCTTTTGCTGCTGATTATCGTTTTTGGAGCCTATGGCCGGGGATATGTCCCGGTGGATCCCATTTACGCAGGCTTTTAAGGAGGTAAAACCATGACTTTTGTGAAAAGAGCCCTTTGCTTCTTGCTGTTCCTGTTGGGCCTGGCAGGACTTCTGGTGGGTCTGTCCTTTGTGTTTGCGCCCAAGAACAATATGTCCGAATTCGGCATGGAAGAGGTGTCCGCCAACGGGATTCTGGGGGAAAAGGAAAACACCATTGATGTTCTGGTTCTGGGGGACAGCGAATCCTATTCCTCCATCACTCCCATGCAGATCTGGAAAGAAACCGGATATACCGCTTATGTGTGCGGCACCAGCGGCCAGCCCCTGAGCTACACCACAATCATGCTACACCGTGCCTTTGAGCGGCAAAGCCCGAAAATCGTCATTCTGGAAACCAATACCATTTATCGGGAAGTGTCAAAAAGCAATGCCCGGATTGCAAAGCTTGCCAACTATTTCTCCATCTTTCAGTATCATGACCGGTGGAAGGACTTAAGCTGGCACGATTTTGTGGGCAAAACCAAGTTCACCTGGACAGATACTTACAAAGGCTATCGCTACAGTGCCGAAATCGACCCCAGCACCCGAGGGGATTATATGCAGCATACGGAGTCTGTGGCCCGGATTCCCCCGGAGAATGTTCAGTATGTAAAGGAAATTCAGGAATTTTGCCGGCAAAACAATGCAGAGCTTCTGCTGGTGAGCACCCCCAGTTCCGTGAACTGGAATTATGCCCGGCACAACGGAATTAAGGTTCTGGCGGAGGAAATCGGCTGCCAATACATTGACATGAACCTTATGAACGAGCAAGTGAAAATTGACTGGAGCAAAGACACCCGGGACAGAGGGGACCATGTCAACCACTCCGGTGCAGTCAAGGTAACCCACTTCCTTTCCCAGTTCCTCCGGGAAACCGGACTTCTTACCGACCATCGCACAGATTCGGAATACGCCAAGTGGAACGACTCCCTGAAAATTTACCAGTCCGTGGTTGGGATAATCCACACGGAAACATAGAGTCGGGAGAAAAATGGATTTTGCATTGTAAATGCAATGCATACTTTGGGGAGGACGGTGGTATAGAATAATTGCAATACAAATGCATTGCGAGGAAATGTCTATGGGCAGATTTCAGATCCCCTCCACACCCCCCACCGTCAACAAAACCATCCGCTTCCCCAGTGATGTGGTGGAGGAAGTGGAAAAGGCCATCCAAAGTAAGGACTGCACCTTCTCCGCTTTCGTCATCGCTGCGGTGCGGATGGCTTTGGAGGAACTTCACGAGTCAGAAAAAAAGGACAAGTCGTTGTGACTTGTCCTTTTTTGGTTACTGGGAGACGGTAAACAAGGAGTAGAAGTACCCTTTTTTGTCCATCAGCTCCTGGAAAGTGCCGGACTCTGTAATGCTGCCGTTTTTCAGGGTGAGAATCCGGTCATAGCGCCGCAGGAGCTTTTCCTCCAGGGCGTGGGTGATGACGATGGCGGTCTGCTCCATGTCCAGAATGGCGCTGGAAATCTGGAAGGCCGTCTGGGCATCCAGGGCGGCGGTGGCTTCGTCCACCAGCAGCACCTGGGACTTTTTCAACAGGCTTCGGGCAATGGAAATCCGCTGCTTTTCGCCGCCGGAGAGGTTGCAGCCGTTTTCTCCGCAGAGGTAATCCTCCCCCTTGGCTTCCATCAGGGCGGAAAGCCCGGAAAGCCGGATGGCGCTGTCCACCGCCTCCTGGGGGAAGGGGGAGAACATGGTGATGTTGTCCCTTATGGTGGCGTTGAAGATGAATACATTTTGCTGCACTACGGAAACCGTTTCGTAAAGGCTCCGGCTGCCAATCTCCCGCAGCTCCTTCTCATCAAAGGTGATAGAACCGGCATAGTCCGGGTAGGCTGCCATCAGCAGGTTCAAAAGGGTGGACTTGCCGCTGCCGGAAGAGCCCACAATGGCGTACTTTTTCCCCAGGGAGAAGGTGCAGTTGATGGCTTTCAGCACCGGCTTTTCCGGCTCATAGGAAAAGGACAGGTCTTTCAGGCTGATGCTGTCCCGGAGGGGCTCACCCTCCGTATCCGGGTTTTCCCGGACGTTGGCTCCCAACAAATCCGCCGCCTTCTGCACCAGGGCTTTTGCGGCTTTCCGCTCTGCAAGACAGGTGGGGATGGTCTGAATGGGGCTGAGGACATAGTTCATCAGCTGAACGAACACCATGGTGGTGCCGGCGGTGACCCCTTTCCCCGACAGGGCCAGATACGCACCCACTAAGAACACACCCAGCTGGGCAACAATCCCGGCGATGGAGCCCAGGGCGCTGATGAGGATTTGCATTTTCTGCCGGCGGCACTGGGCCTTGGACAGCCGCTGCAAATCCCTCTGGAACAGGCGCAGCATCTGAGCCTCTGCCTGAAAGGACTTGATGACGGAAAAGCCTCCCAGACAGTCCTTCAGGGTGGCGGTATAGGTTTCGTTCTCCCGGGAGATATCCTTTTCCGCCTGGGCCATCTTATTTCCTGTGAGAATGGAGGTGATGAGAGGCAGAAGGGTCAGGCCGATGGCCGCCAGGGTCAGCTGAGGGCTGTACCAAAGCATCAGCCCCATGGCTCCCACAAAGGTCAGAAGGCTCTCCACCAGGGAAAAGACGTTTTTCAGATACCCCTGCTCAATGGCGGCAATGTCGTTGGTGAGGGCGGATATGTAGGTGGAGGCGCTTTCTGTGGAGAAGGCGCAGATGTTCTTTTTCGTCAGCTCCTGAAAGATTTTGGCCTTGTACTGACTGATGCCCCGGGTGTTGAAGCTGGGGATGGAAAGGTAATTGATGAAAAGGGCAAGAATCAGCACAGCCAGCATACCCAGGGTGATGAGGAGCAGCTGCCCCAGGGTGAAGCCGGTCTGATAGCCCCCCATCAGGTCCAGCAGCTGCTGCAAAAGCCAGGAAACCATCAAGGACACCAGGGACATAAGCAGGGTGCATACCAAAGCCGCCAGAAAGGGCAGCCGGTTGCCCCGGTAAAACTCTCTTGTGTAGGGACGAATATCCGTTTTCATTGTAAACCTCCGCTTCTTTCCTCTTCTGCAATCTTCTTCCAGGCAGCCAGGACGGCGGGTGACTCCTCGTCCTGGGCAAGCTGGTTTTCCACCACTTCCAGGGCAGACGCTCCCAGATCGTCGTACATGGCTGCCTCATGGGTGTGCCCCACGGAGAATTTGAGATTCTCCGCCAGATAGGTAGGGGCTTCGTCAAAGGCCTTTGCCAGGGCAAAGGCCCGGCGCAGGAAGGGCTCCACCCGGTTTTCCTCCCCCAGCTGATGGGAGAGAAGGGCACAGACACCATAGCACACGGCAGCCAGCTTATCCACATAGGCAACAGCCTCCCGGTTCTCCTTCACACTTTCCAGCAGCTGCAAAAGCCAGAGAAGTGCCTCCCGGCTGTGGGCATAGTCCTTTTTCCGCAGGTAGTAATTGGAATAGGCAATCATGGTGCGAAAGGCTGTGGTGATAATCTCCCCAAAGGCCTCCGTGAGATAGGGCTCTGCCGCTTCCGCAGGAAATCCGTTTTCCTCTATGGCATAATTAAGGGCAATGAGGGCGTTATGGATGCCGCCGATGTTGTACTTTTTCAGGATCTCCAGCCCGATTTTCTTCTTACCCAGCACCAGATAGCTTTGGGCAATTTCGCTCCAGAGGGAGGCTTCGCTGATTTTTGGGTCCTCATTCTGAGACAGAAGGGTGATGGCCTGCTCCAGAAGGCCGATTCCCCGGTACAGGTAGGTATCTGTTTTTTTCTCCATTCCCGCCAGGGCATACAGCTGCCCGGCCCGGTAGACAATCCTAAAATTATTGGGATAGCGCAGCAGGGCTTTTTCCGCCTTTTCCAGGCCTTCCCGGTATTTTTTCTGCTTTTGCAAAATGTGAAGTTCTTCCTCTGTCTCCTGAATGCTGCCGCTTTGAAGGGTAAAGCCCACCAGGGCATCCAAAGACACCCCGAAGAAATCCGCCATTTTGGCAATCAGCTGCAGCTCCGGGGTGGCGGCGCCCCGCTCCCACTTGGAAACGGAAGCAAAGGTCACCCCCAGAGCCTCCGCCAGCTGCTCCTGGGTCAGATGATGTTCTTTTCTTAGCTTGCAGATATTTTGAGAAAGGGTCAGCTCCATTTTCTTTCCTCCTTTTCCTTTGGGTCTATTGTACCACAAAGGAGGCAGAAGAAAAGACATAGTTGGCACAATCCTTCCAATATTTTTTGAACCAATGGTTTTGTTCCCCGGAATACAGAAGAGCCTGGTATCGTTTCTATGGAGAAGGCTTCCGCAAATACCTCCCTCCGGGAGGGAGGTGTCTTGGGGCGCAGCCCCAAGACGGAGGGAGCCAGCGGGCGCAAAGCCTATTTGACCACCAGAGGCGGAACCTCCCCAAAGCTATCCCATTTCCTATGCCTATTGGAGGCAACCACCCGGTAAAATCGGCATAGGGTATCGGCAGGCAGTGCCCGCTGATAATTTCGCACCAAACTGGTCTGTAATCGTTCTTTCCCTGACCCGCTCGGTATCATTACTGCGGTGGAGGCTTGGGCGTCGATAACCTCTATCAAGCACCTACTCCAAAGCAAACCGCAGCTGCACCGCCCGCAGGCTCCCTCAGTCACCTGCGGTGACAGCTCCCTCCCGGAGGGAGCTATAGGCGGGTGCGTTTCCTGATGCATAGTGCTTTTATGGGTGAATTTTCAGAAAAACACCAGGATTTATCCGAATTGGAAGATAGAAAAGGAGGAAGAATCCGCAATGTTTTGGGATTCTTCCTCCTTTTGGTTATTTACTTTCAGATTTCCACTTCTTCGTTCAAGGGCCGTTCCAGCAGCTCCGGGTTTTCCAGGAGCTTTTTCAGGAGCTTGACCGTCCGGGAATAGTAGTAGCCGTCAGCCAGCCGCTCGTCAATGGTCAGGCCGATGTCCACGGCGTCCTTCATAAGCACCGAGCCGTCCTCCTGGAAGAAGGGCATTTTCTTTGCCTCTCCGATGGCGCAGAATACGGAGCAGGTGCCCCAGTTGGTCAGGTGGTGATACCCGGCCCGAAGCTGGATAGAGCCCAGGTTGGTGAGCACGGCGGAGCAGTAGTAGGGGTCGCCGTCGATGACGGATTGGGGAATCCAGCCGTGGCGGTCCAGAAATCTTGCCCCGGCACCCACCATCCGGGCCAGAAACCCGGGGATTTTTGCCACGGCGTTCAGGCTCTCCGTACCGGCATCCACCTTGTCGCTGCGGCACAAAGACACCTGGCGAAAAATCTCGTCGTGAATGTCGTCAATGGTCTCGGAGCCGGTGGTGCGGATTTGGGCCAGAGCCTCGGCGCCGTTGTCGGAAAAAATCTTCTTCACCGTGAAGGCGGCAGAGACTTCGTTTCGCAGATACATGGTCTTGTTGGCAATGAAACGGTTCATCTTGGGCCGGAGGGTGATGGTCTTGAGAACCGCCGTCACCATCACCTGAAACAGGTTGTACTTGTATTCAGGATTTGCGGCGTTCTTCTTTTCCAGATAGGCGTTTACCGCTTCCAGGTCAATCCGCTCGGCGATGAAGGCCTCATTGTCGCACCGGTTGGGGTACATAAGGGGCATGACGAAGTGCATGGCGTGGATGTTTTTGAGCTTTACGCCGTCTTTCCGATCTCCCAGTTTCCGCTTCATAGCATTACCTCTTTCTTTTTCTCAATGGGTTGTAAAATACCAGAATCTCCGCCAATGCACACACCGGCAGGGCGGCAAAGAAATCCATGGCCGAGTGCTGTTTGATAAACATGGTGGAAAGGCAAATGAGAATCACCAGCACCACCAAAAGGGCTTTCCAAATCCACTTTACCCCCTTCTCCCGGAGCCACACGGAGGCAATGCCGATGGAGTAGGCCACATGGAGGGACGGACACACTCCGGTGCTGGTGTCAAAGCGGTAAAGGAGCCCTATGCACCAGGTAAGGAAATTCTCCCGGGGAAACACCTCCGGCCGCAGATCCTGGCGGCTGGGGAAGAGAATATAGATGGCCATAGCCACCAGCTGGGTGATGAGGATATACTTGGAGAGCTTTTTGAAGCTGTCGATGTTGTAAAGGGCAAAATAGCCCAGGGAGAACACAATCAGCCCATACCATAGCACATAAGGAATGAGAAACCACTCGCAGAAGGGAATCACATCATCCAGCCAGATGTGCACCGGTGTGCATTTTTCCGGGGGAATCAGGTTTTCTGTGAGGAAATACAGGATAAAATATAGAATCCAGCCGCCTAACAGCTTCAGGTGGGAGAATTGGGGGTCGTTCAGCTTCCCCGGGCGGAACTGGCGGTAATCAACCACAGGTTTTTTCATGGGAAACTACCTCTTCCGGGATATTGTAGACATAATCTTTTTTCGGCAGATTCAGATAGGGAACCACCTTGTGCCGGGGCAGGCTCCGGGCAATGCCGCTGATCTGTTCCATAAGATATTGGCAAACCCGGGTCCGTTCCTCCTTGTGGGGGGTGTCCGGGTTGTAGGCAATGGGCTTGCCCAGCACCATTTTGTGCAGGTTTGGAGCCAGATACATGGGCACAAACTGCAGGCACTTGCCGGTCTTTCTGTAGTAGCTCCGGGCCACATCCACAAAGCCGGACTGAAAGTCCTGCAAGATATGGTCGTAGGGCGCCTCATGCTCCGGGAAGATAATGACGGTTGCCCCTTCCTTCAGCCGATTCAGGGTCTCCCGGAAGGTGATGATCAGCCGCCTGTCCCGGTACACCGGGATGGTGTGGGCATTGGTGAAAATGCTCACGGACAAGGGGGTGATGACATAGGACAAAATCCGGTAAAACCACCGGATGTACCGGGGCTTCCGGCTCCAGAAATCCCGGAAGGCATAGTCCGGCACTTCTTTCGCCTCCATCATCTCCCCGGCGCACCAGATGTAGTGGTCCCCGGGAAAGTACAGCTCCCCGGCGATGGGGCCGTTCATCTGGCAGTGGTTCGCCACCACAAGACATGGCTCCTCCGGCAGATTCTCCAGCCCCTCCACCGTGATTTTGGGATAAATGAGCGCTACCCAGAAGCGGATAAAGCGATATAGTCCTGATTTCAGCTTTTTCATCATTTTTTGCATACCTACCCATTGTAAAATCATTCTTGCCCATAGCATAACACGGGATTTGCAACGCTTGCTCAACGGAATGTCAACTTTTGTTGAGGAAAGGGGCAGGGCAGGCGGTGCTCCGGAGGATATAGATACTATTTTATTCCCAAAAGGGGGTTCCGTCAATACCAAAGAAGGCTGGGAGGGGAATGTTAAAAAAATATTGATGAATTGCCGGGGAAAGCTCTTTACAATATAAGGGAAACTCTGAATAAATCGTCTGCGGCTGGATAGCGGATCTTTTTCGCCATCCATGCAGAATGAAAAACGGGAAATACATACAGTATTCCGCCGTTTTCCATTCTTTTGTCTGACGAAAAATCTCTCGC
>DVGG01000046.1 GCA_018712825.1 Candidatus Faecousia excrementipullorum
GGCCACGTTGACCACGGCAAGACCACTCTGACCGCTGCAATCACCAAGTACCTGTCTCTGAAGGGCCAGGCCAGCTTCGAGGACTACGCTTCCATCGACAAGGCTCCCGAAGAGAAGGCTCGTGGTATCACGATTAACACTGCTCACGTTGAGTACGAGACCGACAAGCGTCACTACGCTCACGTTGACTGCCCGGGCCACGCCGACTATATCAAGAACATGATTACCGGTGCTGCTCAGATGGACGGCGCTATCCTGGTTATCGCTGCTACCGACGGCCCCATGGCTCAGACCAAGGAGCACCTGCTGCTGGCTCGTCAGGTTGGCGTGCCCTCCATCGTGGTGTTCATGAACAAGGCTGACCTGGTTGACGACGAGGAGTTGCTGGAGCTGGTTGAGATGGAGATCCGTGAGACTCTGTCCTTCTACGAGTTCCCCGGCGACGACACCCCCATCATCAAGGGTTCCGCTCTGAACGCTCTGATTTCCGAGTCCACCGACGTGAACGCTCCCGAGTATGCTTGCATCAAGGAGTTGATGGACGCCGTTGACGACTATATCCCCACTCCCGACCGTAAGGCTGACCAGCCCTTCCTGATGCCTGTCGAGGACGTGTTCACCATCTCCGGCCGTGGTACTGTTGCTACCGGCCGTGTGGAGCGTGGCGTCATCAAGAAGAACGAGGCTGTCGAGATCGTTGGCCTGCGTGAGGACAAGCAGAACACCGTCGTGACCGACATCGAAATGTTCCACAAGCTGCTGGACTACGCAGAAGCCGGCGACAACATCGGCGCTCTGCTGCGTGGTATCGACAAGAAGAACATCGAGCGTGGTCAGGTTCTCTGCAAGCCCGGCTCCATTCATCCCCACACCAAGTTCTCCGGCCAGGTTTACGTCCTGTCCAAGGAAGAAGGCGGCCGTCACACTCCTTTCTTCAACAACTACCGTCCTCAGTTCTACTTCCGTACCACCGACGTTACCGGCATCATCTCCCTGCCCGAGGGTGTTGAGATGTGCATGCCCGGCGACAACGTTGTTATGAATGTTGAGCTGATCACCCCCATCGCTATCGAGAAGGGTCTGCGGTTCGCTATCCGTGAGGGTGGCCGTACCGTTGGTTCCGGCGTTGTTACCGACGTTCAGGAGTAATTCCTAATCCAATCAAGCACCCGGTCTTCGGACCGGGTGCTTTTTTCCATATTACCATTTGCCATAAAAAGAACCCCCGGTGAAACTTCACCGGGGGGTTGGAGCTACTGGCCGGACTTGAACCGGCGGCCTGCTGATTACGAATCAGCTGCTCTACCGACTGAGCCACAGTAGCAGGTGCTCATGAAAGCACAACTATTATAGCTGTTTTCCCTCCGTATGTCAACACTTATTTCCCTTATCCCTTGCAACCGGTGGGTATCGGTGTTATAATTTACTTCGTATTCTGACAGAATCGGGTGTATTTATGAAAAAGCTTTTGAAGTATATGAAGGGATATGAGAAAGAGTGCATCCTGGGGCCTCTGTTCAAGCTTATGGAGGCATCCTTTGAGCTGTGTGTCCCTTTGGTGGTAGCGGGAATTGTGGATGTGGGCATTGGCAATTCCGACCAGGGATATATCCTTAAAATGTGCGGCCTACTGGTGCTGCTGGGGGCGGTGGGCTTCATCAGCTCTGTGGTTGCCCAGTATTTTGCAGCAAAGGCAGCGGTGGGCTTTGCTGTCCGGCTGCGCAATGCCCTCATGCACCATGTCCTGGGACTGTCCTACACGGATGTGGATGCCCTGGGTACCGGCGCTCTCATTACCCGGATGACATCGGATATCAACCAGGTGCAAAATGGCGTGAATCTGACCTTGCGGCTGCTGCTCCGGTCTCCTTTTGTGGTGTTCGGTGCCATGATTATGGCCTTTACCATCGATTTTCAGTCCGCTTTGGTGTTTGCCGGGGTGATTCCGCTGCTGTGCGTGATTGTTTTCGGCATTATGCTTGTGACCATGCCTTTGTACCGGCGGGTCCAGGCCAGACTGGAGGACGTGACCTCTGCCACCCGGCAGAATTTCTCCGGTGTACGGGTTCTTAGGGCCTTCAATAAGGAGGAGAGCCAGGTACAGGAATTCACCAAGAAAACAGAAGAGCTGAACCGGGTCCAGATTTTTGCCGGACGGATTTCTGCCCTGCTTAACCCCATTACCTTCGTGGTAATCAACGTGGGCATTATTCTCCTGGTGCACCAGGGTGCGCTGAAGGTTCACCAGGGCCTGCTGACCCAGGGCATGGTGATTGCCCTTTATAACTATATGTCCCAGATTCTGGTGGAGCTCATCAAAATGGCAAACCTTATCATCAACATGACCAAGGCAGCAGCCTGCGGCAGCCGTGTGGAGAAGGTGCTGGAGATCCAGCCCTCCGGCAAAGGCGCCGCCGGAGAGGAAATGCCTCTGGATGGCAAGGTCTCCTTTGACCATGTGACCTTCACCTATGCCGGAAGCTCCGAGCCCTCTTTGGAGAATGTGACCTTCACTGCTCAGCCGGGGCAGATGGTGGGTATCATCGGCGGTACCGGCTCCGGTAAGACCACCCTGGTGAATCTGATTCCCGGCTTTTATACCTGCCAGAAGGGGACGGTTGCCCTGGATGACCGAAATGTGGAAACCCTATCCCATGCAGGAATCTCCCGGCAGATTGGACTGGTACCCCAGAAGTCCGTTCTGTTCCGGGGAACCATCCGGGAGAACCTCCAGTGGCGTAACCCGGAAGCTTCCGACGAGGATATGAAAAAGGCTTTGGAAATTGCCCAGGCCCTGGAGGTCGTGGAAGGGAAGGGCGGCCTGGATGCTCCTGTGGAGCAGGCAGGTCTTAACTTCTCCGGCGGACAGCGGCAGCGGCTGGCCATCGCCAGAGCCCTGGTGGGCAGCCCCAGAATCCTGATTCTGGACGATAGCGCCTCTGCCCTGGACTTTGCCACCGATGCCCGGCTTCGCCAGGCCATCCGCAATATGCCCAACGCCCCCACCACCTTCGTGGTCTCCCAGCGGGCGGCCTCTGTCCGGTATGCGGATTTGATTCTGGTGCTGGAAGACGGTCAGGTAGTGGGGCAGGGAACCCATGAGGAGCTGCTGGAAGGCTGCCAGGTCTATCAGGAAATTTACTATTCCCAGTTTCCGGAGGAGGTGAAGGCCCATGGCTAAGGAAGAAAAGCAGAGGGTTGTTTTTGGGAAAGTGCTGCGCCTCATAAAAAAGCAGTGGTTGAGTGTTGCCCTGTCCCTTTTGATGGCTGCTGTCTATGTAGCCATGAGCCTGTATATCCCTATTTTGGTGGGACAGGCCATCGATGCCATTGTGGACGCCGGGAAAGTGGACTTCCTCGTGGTGTCCGGCAAGCTGCAAGGGGTGCTGATCTGCTGCCTGGTGGCAGGCCTTGCCCAGTGGATTATGAACCAGCTGAATAACCGGGTGACCTACCGGGTCACCAAGGATGTACGGGACCGGGTCTTTGCCCATATCCAGAAGCTGCCGGTCTCCTACCTGGATGCCCACCCCCAGGGGGATGTGGTGAGCCGGGTGGTGTCGGATGTGGATACCTTTGCCGACGGCCTGCTGATGGGCTTTACCCAGCTGTTTACCGGCGTGATTACCATTGTGGGAACTCTGGTGTTGATGCTTACCATCCGGTGGCAGATTGCCCTGGTGGTGGTTGTCATCACCCCCTTGTCCCTGGTGGTGGCAAACTTTATCGCCAAGCGGACTTACAGTATGTTCCGGCTCCAATCCCAGACCAGGGGAGAGCAGACCGCCTTCATCGATGAAACCGTGGAAAATATCAAGCTGGTGCAGGCCTTTGGCCATGAGAAGGCGTCTATGGACACCTTTGAGGAGATCAACGACCGGCTGGGAAAATGCTCCCTGAAAGCCATTTTCTTCTCCTCTTTGACCAACCCTGCCACCCGGTTTGTAAACTCTCTGGTCTATGCAGGCGTGGCCCTGTCCGGCGCATTTCTGGTGCTTACCAACCCCGGCTTTACGGTGGGATATCTCACAAGCTTCCTGAACTATGCCAACCAGTACACCAAGCCCTTCAACGAGATTTCCGGCGTGGTTACGGAGCTGCAAAACGCCCTGGCCTGTGCCGGACGGGTGTTTGCTTTGATGGAGGAGCCGGAGCGCAGACCCGACCCGGACAAGCCCCGGCAGCCGGAGAAGGTTCAGGGCGCCGTGGAGCTGCGGAACCTGTTCTTCTCCTACACCCCGGAAAAGCCCCTCATCCGGGACTTTTCCCTTACGGTAAAGCCCGGACAGAAGATTGCCATTGTCGGCCCCACCGGCTGCGGTAAGACCACCCTCATTAACCTGCTGATGGGCTTTTATGATCCCCAGTCCGGGGAGATTGTGCTGGACGGCGTACCTACCCGGCAAATGTCCCGGAAAACCCTCCGGGAGAATATCGGCATGGTGCTCCAGGATACCTGGCTCCAGTCCGGAACCATCCACGATAACATCGCCATGGGAAGACCGGAGGCAAGCCGCCAGGAGGTTATGGAGGCAGCCAAACAGGCCCATGCCCATAGCTTCATCAAGCGCCTGCCTCAGGGCTATGATACGGTGATCGGAGAGCAGGGAGGAAGCCTGTCCCAGGGACAAAAGCAGCTTTTGTGCATTGCCCGGCTGATGCTGTGCCTGCCGCCGATCCTGGTGCTGGACGAGGCCACCTCCTCCATTGACACTCGAACGGAGCGGAAGGTGCAGAAGGCCTTTGACACCATGATGCAGGGCAGAACCAGCTTCATCGTCGCCCATAGGCTTTCCACCATCCAGGAGGCGGATGTGATTCTCGTCATGCGTGACGGCCATATCGTAGAGCAGGGAACCCACGAAGGCCTGCTCCGGAAGCAGGGCTTCTACGCCCAGCTCTACCAAAGCCAGTTCGCACACTAGGCTCCCAAAGGAAAGTTTTTTACAAAAAACGATTTTAGGTATTGACAAACAGAGGAAAATCGTGTATTATACTCAGGCTGGCTGCGGATGCAGCGGACATGGAGAAGTCGCGTAGCTGGCCGAGCGCGCACGATTGGAAATCGTGTATACCCCAAAAGGGTATCGAGGGTTCAAATCCCTCCTTCTCCGCCACAGTAAACCCCCTTGGAAGTTACTTCCAAGGGGTTTTCTTTTTTCCACATTTCGACGAAATGGAAAAATATTCTAAATATGTCTTGACATTATTGTTTGCTATGCTATACTAAGAATATCTTGTACCACAACAAGAGACATTAGGTTACTGCGATCAGGCAGTATGCCTCAGAGCTCCGCCCTAACCACGTTTTGTGGTTGGGGCGTCTTTGCATTTTGGGAGGGATGAAGATGGAATATACCATTGGTTTGGATATTGGTGTTGCCTCTGTGGGCTGGGCGGTTTTGACCAACGATTCCCAGGGGGAGCCTTGTCACATTCAGGATTTGGGTGTTCGTGTTTTTGAAGCTGCGGAACATCCCCAAACCGGTGCCAGCCTTGCAGCGCCCCGGCGGGAGGCCAGAGGAGCCCGGCGAAGAATCCGCCGCAGACGGCACAGAAAAGAGCGTATCAAAGCTCTGCTGGTCAAGGGCGGTGTCATTACACAGGAGGAGATGGACCGCCTGTTCCAAAACTCCGGTTTTGCCCAGGATGTCTATACCCTCCGGGCGGAAGGTCTGGACCGCTGTCTTACCCCGGAGGAGTGGACCCGGGTGCTGCTCCACTTGTCCCAGCGCCGGGGCTATCGCTCCAATAGTACGGCGGAGGCAGCCAAGGATAAGGAGACCGGTGTTCTGAAACAGGCACTGGCAGGAAACCAGGCACTGATGCAGGAGAAGGGATACCGTACCGTTGGCGAGATGTTCTGCCGGGATGAAAAATTCCTATTTGTGGGGCCGGACGGAAAACTCTGGCGGAAAACCCACAACACCCCCGGGGATTACAGCTTTACCATCACCCGGGAAATGATACAGCAGGAGGCGGCCGCCCTGTTTGCTGCTCAGCGGAATTATTCCAATCCCTATGCAGACGAGGCGTTGGAGGAGCAGTATACCCAGATTCTCCTGTCCCAGCGGCATTTTGACCAGGGACCGGGGGGCAACAGCCCCTATGGCAAGGGGGATTTGCGGGGCTTCTGTACCTTTGAGCCCCAGGAGCGGCGGGCTTTCAAAGCCACCTATACCTTCGAGTATTTTAAGCTCCTTCAGGACATGAACCATATCCGCATTCTGTCTCCCAGCGAGCCCACAAGGAAGCTGACCCAGCCGGAGCGGGAGCAGTTGATTTCTCTGGCGATGGAGTCCCCCTCTTTGGATTTTGCCAGAGTACGCAAAGCCCTGAACCTGCCGCCGGAGTGCAGCTTTAATGTGGTTCCCTATGAGAGGGATAAGGAGGAGGCGGAGAAAAAGCGGAAATTTCCCCAGATGCAGAGCTACCATACTCTCCGCAAAGCCCTAAATACGGTGGAGAAAAACTACATCACCCACCTGACCTATGCCCAGCTGGATGAGATTGGCACCATTCTCAGCTTGTATAAGGCAGATGACAAGCGGCAGGAGGGACTGGAGGCTCTGGGTCTGAGCCAGCAGGTGATTGGGGCCTTGCTGCCCCTGTCCTTCAGCAAGGCGGGAAACCTGTCCCTCACAGCTATGAAGAAGCTGATTCCTTTCCTGGAGCAAGGGATCAACTACGATGAAGCCTGCCGGGAGGTTTACGGAGACCACCGGCGCATGGCAGGGGGACAGCGTTACCGGTACCTGACCCTGAACAAAGAGCTGTGGGACAGTGGAGCTCTGGACGCCATCACCAATCCGGTGGTGCTCCGGGCCCTGTCCCAGACCACCAAGGTGCTCAACGCCATCATCCTCCGGTACGGACCGCCTCAGCGTATCTGCATCGAGCTGGCCCGGGAGATGAGCAATAACTTTGACCAGCGGAACAAAATTCAAAAGCGAAACGAAGAGAATCGTGCCAAAAATGAGAAGCTGATGGAGCAAATCCAAAAGCTGAAGAATGCCCGTCCTACAGGCCAGGATTTGGTGAAATTCCGCCTGTATCAGGAGCAGGACGGTATGTGCCTGTATTCCGGCACCCAGCTGGATATGGAGCGGCTGTTTGAGCCGGGATATGTGGATGTGGACCACATTATTCCCTATAGCATTTCCTTTGATGACAGCAACCGCAACAAGGTTCTGGTGCTGGCCAAGGAGAACCGGCAGAAGGGAAACCGGATTCCCATGGAATACCTGGCCTCCGACCCGGAGCGCCGGGAGCGGTATATCACCCTGGTGGAGCGGTATGTCCGGGACTATCGGAAGCGGCAGAAGCTTCTGAAGGAAAAGCTGACCCCCGAGGACTGCCAGGGCTTCAAGGAGCGGAACCTGGTGGATACCCAGTACATTACCCGCACCATTTATAACCTGCTGAAGGATTACCTGGAGTTTTCCACCTCTGCCTCCCAAACCCCTGTCCGGGCGGTAAACGGCGCAGTCACCAGTCATATGAGAAGGATGCTGGGACTTACCAAGCACCGGGAGGATGGGGATTTGCACCACGCCATGGATGCGGCGGTGGTGGCGGTGACCACCCCCGGCATGATTCAGAAAATTTCCCGCTATGCGAAGCGCCGGGAGCTGGGGCAGAAGGTTGTAGGCAAGTATGTGGACCCGGAGACCGGGGAGCTTCTTTCCCAGGCGGACTTTGACAAAAAATATGCCCCGGAATTTCCGGAGCCCTATGACGGTTTCCGGCAGGAGCTTCTGGCCCGGCTCTCTCCGGACCCGGATACCCGGATTCGGGAGCTCCACCTGCCCCACTACGATGACGGGGAGGAAATCCGCCCTGTGTTTGTGTCCCAGATGCCCCGCCGGAAGGTCACCGGCCCCGCCCATGCTCAGACCATCCGCAGCGGAAAGAAACCGGGGTATGCTTTGTCCAAAAAGGCTTTGACGGAGCTGAAGCTGGACAAGAATGGGGAGATTGCCGGATACTATAACCCCAAAGACGATGTGCTTCTCTATAACGCCCTGAAAGCCCGGCTTCAGGCTTACAACGGCGATGCCCAGAAAGCCTTTGCCCAGCCCTTCCACAAGCCCAAAAAGGACGGCACCGACGGCCCGGTGGTAAACAAGGTGAAAATCCTGGAAAAATCCAGCCTCAATGTCTCCGCCTGCGGCGGCATTGCGGATAACGGCGGCATGGTGCGTATCGATGTGTACCGGGTGCCGGAGGACGGATACTACTTCGTGCCAGTGTATACAGCGGATGTGGTGAAAGGGATACTCCCCACCAAGGCGGTTGTTCAGAACAAGAGTTATGGGGAATGGAAGCCCATGGAGGCACAGCACTTCCTCTTTTCCCTGTATCCCGGGGATTTGGTGCGGGTGGTTTCCAAAAAGCCCATCAGCATGAAGCTGAAAAACAAAAAGTCCCAGGGTGAGCCGGAGCTTCTTCGGAAGGAATGGTTGGGATATTACGTGGGAGCGGATATTTCCACAGCTTCTATAAATATAACTAATCATGAACGTAAATACGAGAAGCACGGTCTGGGAGTCAAAACCTTGCTGGCCTTTGAAAAGTATCAGGTTGACCCTCTGGGGACGTATCACCCGGTACACCTGCCGGAGAAGCGGCAGGACTTTTGAAAGGGGGAGGGCACCATGGAATTTCGCTCTGTGTTCATTGCCAACCCTGCCCAGCTCTCCGTCCGTAGAGGGCAGTTGGTAATCCGCCAGGAGGGGGAGTACACCCTGCCCATGGAGGACCTGTCCGCCCTGGTGCTGGAGTCCCGGGCGGTATCCCTTTCCGCCGCCGCCCTCCAGGAGCTGGCAGACCAGGGGGTTACGGTGTACCTGTGCGATGAGACCCATATGCCTGCCGCCCTGGTGCTCCCCATGAACCGCCATAGCCGCCAGCGAAAGCTCCTGCAGGACCAGATAGACCTGTCCAAGCCCACCCAGAAGCGGCTGTGGCAAGGGGTGGTCACTGCCAAAATCGCCAACCAGGCCCGGTGTCTGAAGCTGCTGGGCCGCCGGGAGGGGGCGGATCTGGCCTTTGTGGCGACCCAGGTTCGCTCCGGGGACCCGGACAACCTGGAGGCGGCGGCAGCTGCCGCCTATTTCCCGGCCCTCTTCGGCCCGGGCTTTACCCGGGGAGAGGAGTGTCTTGCCAATGCCGCCCTGAACTATGGCTATGCCATTCTCCGGGGGGCGGTGGCCCGGAACCTGGTGATTCACGGCCTGGAGCCCTGCCTGGGGATTTTCCACCGCAGCCAGTTAAACCAGTTTAACCTGGCGGATGACCTGATGGAGCCCTACCGCCCCCTGGTTGACCTGTATGTTGCCTCCCACCTTCCAGACTGGGAGGGAGAAACCCTCACCCCCAGGGTTAAGCAGCAGCTGGTCCAGCTGATGAACTACCTGGTGGAGCAGGGTGGGCATCGTTACCGGGCCATCTCCGCCATTGGCCGCATGGCGGAGAGCTTCAGCCGGATTGTCCAGGGGGAGAGGGAGAGCCTGGAACTGCCGGCCCTTCTTCCCCTCCAGCCTTATACCTATGAGTAGGCTTATGCGGATTCTGGTGTTTTTCGACCTCCCGGTGAAAACCAAAGACCAGCGGCGGGCGGCCACCCGCTTCCGGAATTTTCTCCTGGGAGACGGCTACCATATGGTTCAATACTCCGTCTATGCCCGGGTGTGCAGCGGCATGGATGCGGTGGCGGTGCACAAAAACCGCCTGGCGCTGGCGGTCCCCCGCCGGGGAGCGGTGCGGGTGCTGGTGATTACGGAGAAGCAGTACACCCACCTGGATATCCTCCTGGGGGAGCCTACCCCCTATGACGCCCCCCAGCAGGACAAAGACCTGATGGTTTTTTGAAAAAAACTCCTCTTCTCAGGTAAAATCCCCATGAGAAAAGAAAAACCCTGAAGCCTCTGTTTATCAGAAGCTTCAGGGTTTTCTCACTTTTTCTGCTTTTCCCAGAAGTGTATCCGGAAAAAGTTGGCTTTTTGGCAGTTTCCCAAAGTCTATTATACCACAACAAGAAACATTAGGGAACTACAACTTTGTTTTTCAATAATGTGCTGTACTGCCAATTATACCACAACAAGAAACATTAGGGAACTACAACCTTGCTGTAAGGGATAACCTCTCCCGGTTCATTATACCACAACAAGAAACATTAGGGAACTACAACCATCACCACTTCCACCGGCTACACCTTTGGATTATACCACAACAAGAAACATTAGGGAACTACAACCGAGCCGACATACACGCGCTCGCAGATGTCATTATACCACAACAAGAAACATTAGGGAACTACAACGCGAACAAGGACGAAAACTACCTTGACACAATTATACCACAACAAGAAACATTAGGGAACTACAACCAGCCCCCTGCCTCTGGGGAGTCAGCAGCTATTATACCACAACAAGAAACATTAGGGAACTACAACATGGTGGGTATGGAGGTGTTCGACCTTGCGATTATACCACAACAAGAAACATTAGGGAACTACAACCTGGAATACCACGACAGCTTTAAGAGATTGATTATACCACAACAAGAAACATTAGGGAACTACAACAGATGGTTTCAGACATAGCAAAGCGCACATTATTATACCACAACAAGAAACATTAGGGAACTACAACACCAAATGTCGGGGACTTTCTGGCCCATTTATTATACCACAACAAGAAACATTAGGGAACTACAACAACGATTTCAGCCGGGACATTGACTCGAAAATTATACCACAACAAGAAACATTAGGGAACTACAACTGAACACCTGTACAACGGCGATTTTTCGCAATTATACCACAACAAGAAACACTAGGGAACTACAACGATTTTCTTATCTATGCCGTCTGGTTCCTGATTATACCACAACAAGAAACATTAGGGAACTACAACTTTCTTGAGGGCGGTCGTTCTCTTCCATCCATTATACCACAACAAGAAACATTAGGGAACTACAACTTGCTTCCCATGCTCTATCAGAGCCACCGTATTATACCACAACAAGAAACATTAGGGAACTACAACAGAAAAGTCGATTACCCGCCGCTCCCGTTCAATTATACCACAACAAGAAACATTAGGGAACTACAACCCTGAAGTACCTGGTTCTGCTGTTCCTTATATTATACCACAACAAGAAACATTAGGGAACTACAACTGAAAATGACTGGTTAAACCATAATGGCCGATTATACCACAACAAGAAACATTAGGGAAATACAACTCCTGCGTAGATATTGTTAGGCTGGCTGCTATTATACCACAACAAGAACCATCAGGAAATCCTTTTTTTCGCTTGGTCACAAATTATCTACATTTTTCTGCTACCATACCCTCATAAAGGAGCGTGATTCCATGAGATATGCAGTTGTGTTTGCCAGCATGACGGGAAATACCCGGCTTTTGGCGGAACGAATGAAAGAAATGCTGCCCCGGGAGCAGCTGATCTACTGGGGAGAACCGGCGGAGCCGGCCCGGGAGGCGGATGTTTTGTTCGTTGGCTCCTGGACGGATAAGGGGACCTGCTGTCCGGCCATCGGAGATTTTCTTCGGAGCCTGGAAAATAAAAAGGTGTTCCTCTTCGGCACCGCCGGATTTGGGGGAGCCCAGGCTTATTTTGACCAGATTGCTGGACGGATGGGGGAGAACCTGGGGGAAAGCAATACCCTTCTGGGCCATTTCCTGTGCCAGGGGAAAATGCCCCAAAGTGTCCGGGCCCGGTATGAGGCCATGGAGCAAAACGAGAGAACCAAAGCCATGCTTCAAAACTTCGATGCCGCCCTGTCCCATCCGGATGAGGCGGATTTGCAGGCCCTGGAACAGGCGGTTTCCCGGTGCCTCACCCAGCTTTGACACCTTCCCCCGGGGCTTACGCTCCGGGGGAACTTTGTCGTTCAGGTGCAGACCAAGGAATTGACTTTCCATGAAATTTGTGATAAAATGACAAAAATTCGTTGCAGTGCATAGGGAGCTATGCCGGGAATACGGTGCAAATCCGTAACAGTCACGCTGCTGTAAGGCGGACGAAAGCCAGATTGCCACTGGGAAACCCCTGGGAAGGCAGGCAAGTAGGAGGAAGCCAAGTCAGAATACCGACTGCAACGCCAGATGGACAAAATCCTTTCGGCGAAAAAGGATATCTGACCAAAAGAACCCTGTGTGGGGATAGTATATCTTTGCCTTTTTTGCCTTTGTAGATTTTTTATCTATAAAGGCTTTTTATTTTGCTTGCAGGTGGTGAAAGCCGTGAAAATACTGGTAACCGGAGGCTCTGCCAGCGGAAAGTCCGCTGTGGCGGAGGAGCTTTGTGTAAAGCTGGGAAAGCAAACGGCTTATATTGCCACCATGCAGCCCTTTGGAAAGGATGCCGCCTACCGGATAGACCGGCACCGGAAGCTCCGGGCAGGGAAGGGCTTTCTCACGGTGGAGCAGTACACGGATATTTCCAAGGCAGCGAACAAGCTGGGGAGTCAGGCGGACACCCTGCTGATTGAATGCCTCTCCAACCTCTGCGCCAACGAGATTTTCTCCCCGGAGGGAGCAGGGCAGGAGGCGGAGCACCGGATTGCCCAGGGGATTGCGGCTTTGGGGGAACGGTATGAAAATGTGATTGTGGTGACCAACGAAATTTTCTCCGACGGAATCGCCTACCCCCGGGAG
This sequence comes from Candidatus Faecousia excrementipullorum, assembly GCA_018712825.1. GTDB lineage: Bacteria > Bacillota > Clostridia > Oscillospirales > Oscillospiraceae > Faecousia > Faecousia excrementipullorum. Next base: position 12,687 of record DVGG01000046.1, read on the forward strand.
ACGATGGAGTACTTCCAAACCCTGGGCAGGCTCAATGCCCGGCTGGCCCGGTGGGCAGACGGCGTGGTGGAGGTGTTCTGCGGAATTCCTCTGTACCGGAAAGACCCGGAGAACCGGGTGAAAGGATGTATGGAAACATGAAAAAAATCCTCAGCAGCTTTGCCATTTGCTTTTCTACCTATTCCCGGATTCCCATGCCCCACGTATCCTGGGAAGCCTCCAATATGGGCTATATTTTCACCTTTTTCCCTCTGGTGGGGCTGGTAGTTGGAGCAGTGCAGCTGCTCTGGCTTTGGTTTGCTCAGAACTTTGCCATCAACACCCTTTTGTACGCCGTGGCAGCCACGGTGATTCCCATTCTCATTACCGGAGGCATCCACTTAGACGGCTACATGGATACCTGCGACGCCCTCTTTTCCTACGGCGACCGGGAAAAGAAGCTGCAAATTATGAAAGACCCCAACGCCGGTGCCTTTGCGGTAATCTACTGCGGCGTGTACCTGCTTCTGACGGTGGGGCTGTTTTCCCAGCTGTACGGCGCTGCCGATTGGAAAACCATGGCATTTCTGGGACTGGGGTATCTTCTCAGCCGGAGCATCAGCGGCTCCTTTGTGGTGCGGATGACCTGTGCCAAAAATTCCGGCCTTGCTTATCTGTTTCATAACGGCGCCGACCGGAAATTCTCCCAGGCAGCCCTGACGGTGTGGGCGCTCCTGCTTCTTGCAGCCCTGTTCCTTTTGTGCTGGCAGCGGGCGCTTTTGACTCTGGTGCTGCTGGCCCTGTGGATTTTTTGGTTTGCCCACATGGCCAGGAAGCAGTTCGGAGGCATTACCGGGGATCTGGCAGGCTTTGCCCTGGAAATTTCCGAGCTTCTCATTCTGCTTGCCACGGTAATTTTGTAAAAAGAGGGGAAAGACTTTGACCATACTGATTGTTGGCGGTGCCTGCCAGGGAAAACGAGAATATGCCCAAAAAGCCTTTGGCCTGAATGAAAGGGAAATCCTGCCCTGGAATGAAGAGCGGGAAGAAGCTTCCTGCATTGCAGACCTGCACCTGCGGGTTCGTGCCTGTCTGGAGAAGGGACTGACCCAGCAGGAGGTTCTGGAGAAGCTGCTGCCTTTTTGCCGGGGAAAAATCGTCCTTTGTGATGATATTTTCTGCGGCGTGGTGCCCCTGGATGCGCTGGAGCGGCAGTGGCGGGAGGTCACCGGACGGCTTTTGTGCAGGCTTGCTCAGGAGGCGGATTCGGTCATTCGGATGCAGTGCGGTCTGCCCCAGGCAATCAAGGGGGAACTGCCATGAAGAAAATTCTTTTGATTCGCCACGGAAAAACCCAGGGCAATCTGGAGCGGCGATACATCGGAAGAACCGACGAGCCTCTGTGTGAGGCTGGTCGGGCTGCCCTGGAAGGACGTTCCTATCCTGCCTGTGATATCCTCCTTTCCAGCCCCATGGTGCGGTGCCTGGAAACCGGAGAGATTCTCTATCCCGGAAAACAGCCGGAGATTGTCCCGGATTTGCGGGAGTGCGACTTTGGCAGCTTCGAGGGAAAGACCTATGCGGAGCTTTGCACCGACCCGGACTATCAGCGGTTTTTGGACAGTAACGGCACCGGGGAGATTCCCCAAGGAGAATCTGCTGCCCGGTTCCGGGAGCGGTGCCTCCAGGGCTTCCGGCAGGTGCTGGAGATTCTGGACAAGTCCCAATGGCAGACCGCAGCGGTAATTTGCCACGGCGGCACCATCATGTCGGTGCTGGATGCCTATGACCCGGAGCACCTGGGCTTTTACCAGTACCAGGTGGAAAACGGCGGCGGCTACCTGGGATATTATGAGGAAGAGAATCACCGCTTTTCCCAGTGGGAAAAGCTTTCCGGAAAGAGAGAAGCAACATGACAATGGCAGTAATTTTGGCGGCGGCCTTTCTAATGGACGCTGTTTTTGGCGACCCTTACTGGATTCCCCATCCCATCTGCCTCATTGGAAAGCTGATTTCCCGGGGGGAGAAGCTGCTGCGAAAGCTCTCCTGTAAAACCCAAAGAAGCCAGTTCTGGTGCGGCGCCCTGCTGACGGTTTGCTGCGTGGTTGTGTGCTTTTTGGTACCCTTTGGAATTTTGTGGCTCCTGGGGAAGATTCATTGGGGCCTGGCGTTGGCGGCAGAAATCTGGTTTTGCTTTCAGATTTTTGCAGCCCACTCCCTGAAAAAAGAGAGCATGAAGGTGATGTACCCCCTGGAAAAAGGGGATTTGCCCCAGGCCAGAAAGTACCTTTCTTACATCGTAGGCCGGGACACCCAGGCCTTGTCCCAGGAAGGGGTTGCCAAAGGCGCCGTGGAAACTGTGGCGGAAAATACCACCGATGGGGTGATTGCACCCCTGCTTTATATGGCCATCGGCGGGGCACCCCTGGCCTTTGCCTATAAGGCGGTGAACACCCTGGATTCCATGATTGGCTATAAAAATGACAAATACCTGTACTTTGGCCGTTTCGCCGCAAAGAACGACGATGTGTGGAACTATATCCCCGCCCGACTCACCGCTGGGCTCATGATTCTTTCCGCATTCTTGCTGGGCTATGACGGAAAAGGAGCCATCCGGATTTACCGCCGGGACCGGAGAAAGCACGCCAGCCCCAACAGCGCCCAGACGGAAAGCGTGTGCGCCGGGGCCCTGGGCCTGCAGCTGGCAGGGGACGCCTCCTATTTTGGGAAGGTTCATCATAAGCCCACCATCGGCGACCCGGTTCGCCCCATCGAACCCCGGGACATTGCCCGGGCCAACCGGCTGATGTACGCCACCTCTGTCCTGGGGGTAATCCTGGCGGTGGTTGTCCACCTGGCTTTGTGGTATTTTCTTTTCCGGTAAAAAAGGAGAAAACAGATGATTTATGAGCATGGAGGGGATATTTATTCCCACCTGGAAAAAGGCGTGAAAATGCTGGATTTTTCCGCCAATATTAACCCTCTGGGGCTGCCTCCCCAGGTATCCGCCGCCCTGGCTTCTGCCCAGGCAGCGGCCACGGTGTACCCGGACCCCTATTGCCGGGCCCTGTGCCGGAGCATCGGGGAATTTTACGGGGTCTCCCCGGAGAAAGTGGTCTGCGGCAACGGCGCAGCGGACCTGATTGACCGGATTGCCTATGGTCTGAAGCCCAAGACCGCCCTGGTCACCGCCCCCACCTTTTCCGAGTACGAAAAGTCCGTAACCCGGGCAGAGGGGATGGTTTACCGCCATATTCTGAAAGAAAACCAGGGCTTTGAAATCGGGGAAGATATCCTGGAAGCCATCCGGGAGAAGAAGCCCCAGATGGTGTTTCTCTGCAATCCCAATAACCCCACGGGACTTTTAACGGAAAAGCCCCGGCTCCTGGAAATTGCCCGGCTGTGCCAGGATTTGGGCACCACTCTGGTGGTGGATGAGTGCTTTTTGGACTTCACCGGGAAGGAAAGCCGGTATTCCCTTATGGACAGCCTGGAGGACTTTCCCAACCTGATTATCCTGAAGGCCTTTACCAAGTTTTTCGCCATGCCGGGAATCCGCCTGGGCTATCTGCTTACTGCCAATCCCCACTTCCGGGAGGCGGTCTGGGCAGCCGGGCAGCCATGGAGCGTCTCCGGCATCGCCCAGACCTGCGGCATTGCCGCCTTGAAGGATTCGGCGTACATACAAAAAACCCTGGAGGAAATCCCCAGACTGCGGCAGGAGCTGGTGAAAGCCCTGACACCCCTGCCCATTACCCTATACCCGGGCACGGCGAACTTTTTGCTGTTCCGTTCGGACTATCCTGCTTTGGACAAAAAAATCCAGGAAAAGGGAATCCTGATTCGCAACTGCGGCAACTATCCGGGACTGGGGGAGGGATTTTACCGGGTGGCGGTCAAATCCCAGGAGGATAACCAAAAACTGTCAGAGGCCCTGATCCAGGTGCTTCTGTAAATAAAAAAGGGGAGTATGGAATGATGTTGGACTGGGAGAAAATCAAAGAAGAACTCACCGGCCTGGATGAGCAGGCCATGGAGGCAGCCCGTGAGCGGCAGCTGCAGCTGCTGAAGCCCGCAGGAAGCCTGGGACTTCTGGAGGATATGAGCATCCAGATGGCAGGCATTACCGGAAAGGTGAAAAACCGCCTCCATAAGAAAATTCTGTTTCTGTTCGGTGCGGACAACGGGGTCTATGCCGAGGGAATTGCCGCCTCTCCCCAGGAGCTGACCCATACCCTCATGGACTTTTACGCCCGGGGCATTCAGTGCGGCATCAACGTGATTTGCCAGGCCAACGGCGTGGAGCTGAGACTGGTGGACATGGGCATCAAGGGCGAATTCCACAGCCCCAACATTGACGACCACAAGCTTATGTGGGGCACGGACAATTTTGCCAAGGGTCTGGCCATGCCCCGGGATACGGTGTTTAAGGCCATGGAAGTGGGTTTCTCCTACGCCCGGTATGCCAAGGAAAACGGGTATGACATCCTGGGCAACGGAGAAGTAGGCATGGGCAATACCACCACGGCGGCAGCCTGTATCATGGCCTGCCTGGGCATTCAGGACCCGGAACAGGCAGTGGGCCGGGGCGCCGGACTGACGGACGAGGCCTTTGTCCACAAAAAGGAGGTTATTGCCAAGGCCCTGGAAATGCACAAGCCCGATGCCTCTGACCCGGTGGACATTCTCAGCAAGGTAGGCGGACTGGATTTGGCAGCCATGACCGGTCTTTACATCGGTGCCGCCTATTACCGCCTTCCCATTGTGGTGGACGGGGTGATTTCCATTGCCGGAGCGCTCCTTGCCAGCCGATTCTCTCCCATTACCAGCCAATTCCTCTTTGGCTCCCATGTATCCAAGGAGCCGGGCTACGTGCTGGCAGCCCAGGCGCTGAACCTCAAGCCCATGCTCATGCTGGGCATGCGGCTGGGAGAGGGCAGCGGCTGTCCGGTGGCCATGACGGTGATGGATACCGCCATGAGCGTTATGTGCAATATGAACACCTTTGGAGAAGAAAAGGTGGATCAGGAATACCGAAAAGACATCAAAGCAGACTGAGTAAGGAAGGAAATCGGAAGATTTATGAAGAAAGCGCTGTTGGTATTGAGCTTCGGCACCAGTGTGCCGGCGGCTCGCAAAAGCATTTTTGCGGTGGAAGAAGCCCTGAAGGCAGTCTCAGACCGGGACTTTTTCCGGGCCTTTACCAGCCCCACCATCCGCAGAATCCTGGTCCGGAAGGGTGAAACGGTCTGGAGCCTGCCGGAAGCTTTGGAGGCTTTGGAGGAAATGGGCTATGCCGATGTGGCCATCCAGCCTACCCATCTTCTCTACGGCTATGAATACGACAATATCCGGGAAACCGTAACCCAGTGGAACGGCCGTTTTCCGGTGCTGCGTCTGGGTCAGCCTCTGCTGGCAACCCAGGAGGATTTGTTCTGTTTGGCGGACTGTGTGACAAAGGCCTACGCCCCGGAAGATGGGGTGCTGGTTCTCATGGGCCACGGCACCGCCCACTTTGCCAATATGGTGTACCCTGCCTTCCAGACGGTGCTTCGCAGCCGGGGACATGAAAATGTGCTGGTAGGCACGGTGGAAGGCTGGCCGGATTTTGATGAGGTGCAGGCCGGGCTTCAGGCTATGGGCAAAAAGCAGGTGCTGCTGGCACCTTTGATGCTGGTAGCGGGAGATCACGCCCTGAATGACATGGCAGGAGAGGACGGCTGGAAGGGCCAGCTGGAGCAATCGGGTTTCCAGGTGTCTTGTATCATGGAGGGCCTGGGCATGCTGGAGCCTATACAGCAGATGTACGCTGCCAAGTGCAAGACCCTTCTGGAGAACGAACATGGCCTTTGAGCATTACATTCAGTCGGGAGGTAAGCGGCTGCGGTGCGGCTATACCACCGGCACCTGTGCAGCCCTGGCAGCAGCTGCTGCCACCCAGCTGCTCCTGACCAAAGAGCCTCCCAAAACCATGGGCCTTATGACCCCCAAGGGAATTTTCGTAGAGGTGGAAATATCTCAAAGTTCCCTGGAAGAGGGGAAAGCCACCTGCGGCGTTGTGAAGGACGCCGGAGACGATGTGGACGCCACCCAGGGGCTGCTGATTTGTGCCCAGGTGGAATCCTCTGAGGCGCCGGGCATCGCCATTGACGGCGGCCTGGGGGTGGGCAGAGTGACAAAGCCCGGCCTTGACCAGCCGGTGGGCGCGGCGGCTATCAACCATGTACCCCGGCAGATGATTGCCTCCGCCGTGGAGAAGGTGCAAAAAACCTTCGGGGATTCCCGGGGGCTGGCAGTGACCATTTTTGTCCCCGAGGGGGAGAAAATTGCTCAAAAGACCTTCAACCCTTATATGGGCATTGTGGGAGGCATTTCCATCCTGGGAACCTCCGGCATTGTAGAGCCCATGAGCATTCAGGCTTTGATTGATACCCTGGAGCTGGAAATCCGCCAGGCGGCGGCTTTGGGAGCAAAGGATTTGATTCTGACCCCCGGCAACTACGGCAAGGATTTTCTGGCAGAGCATGGCCTGGAAGGGGGAAAGATCCCCATTGTGAAGTATTCCAACTTTCTGGGAGAGGCGCTGGACGCCGCTGCTGCCAATGGCTTTTCCCGGGTGCTGCTGGTGGGCCATTTGGGAAAGCTGGTGAAGCTGGCAGGAGGCATCATGAACACTCACAGCCGGTATGCCGACTGCCGGGGAGAGATTTTCTGTGCCCATGCCGCCATCGCCGGGGCCAGCCAAAAGACCTGCCAGGCCCTCATGGACTGCGCCACCTCGGATGCAGCCCTGGAGATTTTGCAAAGAGAAGGCCTTATACAGCCGGTGCTGGAGAGCCTTTTGAAGCATATTACCCTGCACCTGCACCGGCGGGTAGCCGGCGCCTATCAGGTAGGCGGGGTGCTGTATTCCAATCAATACGGCTATTTAGGAGAAACTGAAGAAGCAAAGGAGATTCTATACATATGGACGGGAAAAAAGGAATTTTTTACGGCGTAGGCATCGGCCCCGGGGATCCGGAGCTTATAACCTTAAAAGCCAAGCGGGTTTTGGAAAGCTGCCCGGTGATTGCCACGCCCCAGACCTCCGGCGGGAAAACCCTGGCTCTGGACATTGCCTCCCAGGCGGTGAACCTGGAAGGAAAGACCATTGTGCCTCTGTTTTTCACCATGGCAAGAGATAAAGAAAAGCAGCACGCAGCCCACTGCCGGGCGGCGGAGGAAATTGAAAAATATCTTGCCCAGGGCTTGGATGTGGCTATGCTGAATCTGGGAGATGTGTCCATTTTCGCCACTTACAGCTACCTGATGGAGATTCTCCAGGGCAAAGGCTATGAAACGGTCATGATTCCCGGAATCACCAGCTTCTGTGCCATCGCCGCCCGGCTTTCCATCAGCCTTACCACCATGAACCAGCCTCTGCACATTGTTCCGGCAGGCGGCACAGATCTGGAGGAAGCTTTGGCCATGCCCGGCACCAAAGTGCTGATGAAGGCCGGAAGCCAGATGCAGGAGGTGCTGGAAACTCTGGATAAGCACAACCTGCTGTCTCACAGCGCCCTGGTCTCCAGCTGCGGACTGCCGGAGGAAGCGGTGTATCCCGACCTGTCTCAGAATGCCCCGGAGGGAAATACCGGCTATTTTGCCACCATTATCGTGAAAGAAGGAGAATAACATGGTACATTTTGTAGGCGCAGGCCCCGGAGCTCCCGATCTTATTACCTTGCGGGGTGCAGAGCTTCTGAAAACGGCGGACGTGGTGATTTACGCCGGCAGCCTGGTAAACCCGGTCCTTCTGGGAATGTGCAAGGAAGGCTGCTCCATTTATAACAGTGCAGAAATGACCCTGGAACAGGTGATTGCCGTCATGAAGGCAGCGGAAGGAGAGGGCGAGACCACCCTTCGGCTCCACACCGGCGACCCCTGCCTCTACGGTGCTATCCGGGAGCAGATGGACGAGCTGGACAGACTGGGCATCTCCTATGACGATACCCCCGGCGTATCCAGCTTCTGCGGCGCAGCAGCTGCGGCCCATGCGGAGTACACCCTGCCGGAAGTCAGCCAGAGCGTGATTATCACCCGGATGGCTGGACGCACTCCGGTACCCGAGCGGGAGGGCATCGCCTCCCTGGCTGCCCACGGGGCTACCATGGTGGTGTTCCTGTCCGCCGGTATGCTGGATGGCCTCCAGGCGGAGCTTCTGAAAGGGGCTTATACGGAGAATACCCCGGCAGCACTGGTATATAAGGCCACCTGGCCGGAGGAGAAGGTGGTGCGCTGCCCCCTGGGCCAGCTGGCCGAGACCGGAAGAACCCACGGCATCCGCAAGACAGCCCTGGTGCTGGTAGGGGATTTCCTGGGAGAAAAATATGAGCGGAGCAAGCTCTATGACCCCACCTTCACCACCGAATTCCGGGAGGCAACCAAATGAACATCCGGCTGATTGCCTTCACAGACCGGGGCTTCCTGCTGGCCCAAAGGCTGGCAGAGGTGTTGCCCGGGGAGGCAGAGCGGTGCGGACAGCCCCACAGCCTTCAGTCCTGGACGGAAGCGGCCTTCCCCAATGCCCAGGCCCTGATTTTTGTAGGGGCCGCCGGGATTGCGGTGCGGGCCATCGCCCCCTATGTGAAGAGCAAGGCGCAGGACCCGGCGGTGGTGGTAGTGGACGAGAAAGGCCAGTTTGCCATCCCCATTTTAAGCGGCCACTTAGGTGGCGCCAATGACCTGGCAAGAAAGATTGCCGGCCTCATTGGGGCCTGCCCGGTGATTACCACCGCAACGGATGTAAACCGGGTATTTGCGGTGGATGAGTGGGCAAAACGGCAAAACTGCCATGTGGCCAACCCGGAGTGCATCAAGCTGGTATCCGGCAAGCTTCTGTCGGGAAAGGAAGTCACCGTCCGCTGCCCCTGGAAAATTCAGGGTACGCCTCCTGAGCCGGTGCAGCCGGGAGAAGAAATGCCGGACGTGAATGTGGATATTTACAAAACTTCCGAGACGGCTTTGTGCCTGGTTCCCAGGATTGCGGTGCTGGGGGTGGGCTGTAAAAAAGGCACCACCTGTGAAGCATTGGAAAGAGCCTACCAAAGGCTTTTGGAGAAGTACGGTTTGTTTTCTCAGGCGGTGTGCCGGATTTGCAGCATCGACCTGAAAAAGGAGGAGCCGGGGCTTCTGGCTTTTGCCCAGACCCATGGCTGGCAGTTGGAAACCTATTCCGCCCAGGAGCTGGCAGCGGTGCCGGGAGCGTTTTCCGCCTCCGGCTTCGTAAAAAGTGTCACCGGGGTGGACAATGTGTGTGAGCGCAGCGCCCTTCTGGGAAGCGGCGGAACCCTTATCATCAAGAAAAACGCAGGGGATGGGATTACCATGGCGGTGGCTGTGGAGCCCTATGCCCCGGATTGGAGTTACAATGAATAAGCTGTATCTGGTTGGAATCGGCCCCGGCGGGGAGGCCTTTATGACAGCCCAGGCAAGAGCCGCCATGGAAAAGGCGGACGTGCTGTGCGGCTATACCGTGTATGTAGATTTGGTCAAGGGCCTCTACCCGGAAAAAGAGGTGTTTACCACCCCCATGAAACGGGAGATTGAGCGCTGCCGGAAGGCTCTGGAGATTGCCCAGGAGGGCAAGACCGTTGCTATGGTGTGCAGCGGCGATGCCGGAGTCTACGGCATGGCTGGCCCCATCCTGGAGCTGCTGGGAGAGTATCCCAATGTGGATGTGGAAGTGGTGCCGGGCGTTACCTCTGCCACCTCCGGCGCAGCGGTGCTGGGAGCACCCCTCATGCACGATTTTTGTGTGATTTCCCTTTCTGACCTGCTGACCCCTATGGAAAAGATTGAAAAGCGGCTGGAGTGTGCAGCGGTTGGAGACTTTGTCACCTGCATTTATAACCCCTCCTCCAAAAAGCGCAGCACCTACCTGGAAAAGGCCTGTAATATTTTCCTGGATGCGGGAAGAAGCCCGGAGACCGTCTGCGGCTGGGTGAAGAACATCGGCCGGGAGGGGCAGGAATCCAAGGTGCTGACCCTGAAGGAGCTGGCAAAGGAGCAGGTGGATATGTTTACCACCGTGTTTATCGGCTCCTCTGCCACCAAGAAACTGGGGGACAAAATGGTCACCCCGAGAGGATATGAGGCCAAGTGAAGCACATCGTCATTTTCGGCGGCACCACAGAAGGCCGGGAGCTGGCGGAAGCCCTGGCGGGGAAGCACCTTTCCCTTACGGTCTGCGTAGCCACGGAGTACGGCAGGGAAGAGCAGGGGGAGCTCCCGGGTGTGGAGGTACATAGCGGACGGCTGGATGCTGCCGCAATGACAGTCCTTCTGAAAGGCACCGACCTGTGCGTGGACGCCACCCACCCCTATGCCAAAGAGGTAAGCAAAAACATCCGCTCAGCCTGCGCCAGTTCCGGCACCCCCTACCGCCGCCTGCTGCGAAAAGCAAGCCCCTTGCCGGAGACTGCCGTGACGGTGGATTCAGCCAAAGCTGCGGCGGAATATCTGAAAGACAAGCCGGGAAATGTGCTGCTGACCACCGGCTCCAAGGAGCTGGCTTCCTATGAAGGCCTGGAGCGGCAGCGGCTTTTCCCCCGGGTGCTGCCTTTGCTGGATAGCTTACAGCTGTGTGAGGCGGCGGAGATTCCCCATAAGAATATTCTGGCCCTCCAAGGCCCCTTTTCCCGGGAGCTGAACGAGGCAATCATCCGTCAGTACGGAATTTGCTGGCTTGTGACCAAGGACGGCGGCGCCGCAGGCGGCTTTGCCGAAAAGGTGGAGGCGGCGGAAAACACCGGTACCCGGCTGGTGGTGATTGCAAGACCGGAGGAGACGGGGCAGGATTTTGAAACGGTGCTTCGGGAATGTGAGGATTTACTATGGAAGTGATTTTGGCTGCCCTGGGAGGCGGCACCCCCAATACACTGACTGCTGAGTGCCTGGAAGCACTGAAAAGTGCAGGGAAGGTGATCGGAGCCCGGCGGCTTCTGCAGACCCTTCCGGAGGGCGTTACCTCCGAGCGTATCCCGGCGGTGAAGCCCCAGGAGATTCTGGAGGCCATTTCCGGGGCAGAATCCACCTGTGTGGTGGTATACAGCGGCGATACGGGCTTTTACTCCGGAACCCGGAGCCTTCTGCCCTTTTTGCAGGAGCGGGGGATTCCCTTCCGGGTGCTGCCGGGGATTTCCAGCGTCCAGCTTCTTTCTGCACGGCTTCTGCGGCCCTGGCAGGACTGGAATCTGGTGTCTGCCCACGGAACCCACTGCCCTGTGGCGGCGGAGGTTACCAAGGGAAAACCCACCTTCTTCCTGACCGGGGGTAAGGATACAGGGGTACAGGCCCTGTGCACCCGGCTGACCCAGGCGGGTCTGGGGGATTTGCCCATTACGGTAGGAGAGCAGCTTTCCTACCCGGAGGAAAAAATCACCCGGGGAACCGCCCGGGAACTGGCAGAGATGTCCTTCCACCCCCTGGCGGTGATGCTGGCAGAGCCCGCACCCACCCAGCCCCGGCGGTGCCCCGGCTACCCGGACAGCGCCTTTACCCGGGGAGAGGTACCCATGACCAAGCAGGAGGTACGTTCCGCAGTCCTTTCCAAGCTGGCAGTGAGCCCCGGGGATATCCTCTGGGATGTGGGTGCCGGCACCGGAAGTGTCAGCGTGGAGATGGCCCTGGCTGCACCCCAAGGGGAGGTGTACGCCGTGGAGTGCAACCCGGAGGGCTGCGCCCTCATCGCCCAGAATCGGGAGAAATTCGCCGCCTGGAACCTGCACATTGTGGAAGGCCGGGCACCGGAGGCATTGGAAACTCTGCCTTCTCCGGACGCTGTGTTCCTGGGGGGCACCAAAGGAGCTATGGAACCAATTCTTCGCTGCGCTGTGGAGAAGAACCCCCAGGTTCGTATCTGCATTTCCGCCATCGCCCTGGAGACCCTTTCCCAGGCCATTGGTGCCTTGAATACCCTGGGCTACCGGGTGGAGGTCAGTCAGATTGCCGTCAGCCGCAGTAAGGGCGTGGGCAAGCTCCACCTGCTGATGGCCAATAACCCGGTGTTTTTGATAACAGGAGAAAAAGATGATTGAATTTCTGATGGCAGCGCCGGCCTCCGGCAGCGGAAAAACCGCCCTGACCTGCGCCATGCTGGAAGCCCTCCGGCGCCGGGGCCTGAATCCCTGCGCTTTCAAATGTGGGCCGGATTACATCGACCCCATGTTCCACCGCTCCGTATTGGAGGTGGACAGCCACAACCTGGATTTGTTCCTGGCAGAGCCGGAGCAGGTGAAAAAGCTCTATGCCCGGTATGCCCAGGGACACGGTGCCAGCGTGGTGGAAGGGGTCATGGGCTTTTACGACGGTCTCGGCGGCTCAACGCCGGAGGCCAGCGCCTGGCACCTGGCGGATACCCTGAATCTGCCGGTGGTGCTGGTGCTGCGGCCCAAGGGCGCCAGCCTGACCCTGGCAGCTCAGGTAAAGGGGCTGTTGACATTCCGCCGGGAAAGTCATATTATGGGGATAATCCTGAACGATTGCTCCCCCATGCTCCATAAGAGCCTTGCTCTCATGCTGGAACGGGAAACCGGCCTTCCGGTGCTGGGGTACCTGCCCCATATGGAGGAAGCCCAGTTTGAAAGCCGCCATCTGGGACTGCTGACAGCCGGGGAGATCGGTGACCTGAAGCAGCGAATTGCCGCCCTTGCCACCCAACTGGAACAGTCCGTGGATCTGGACAGACTCTTTGCCCTTTGCACTCGTCAAATCAACCGGGATTCGGCGGAAAAAGCCCAGCCCCGGGAGAAAAAAACGGTGATTGCCGTGGCCAGTGATGAGGCTTTTTGCTTCCTCTATGCTGAAACCCTGGATGCCCTCCGGGAGGCAGGAGCGGAGCTGCGGTATTTTAGCCCTTTGAAAGATGAAAAGCTGCCGGAAGACATTGGCGGACTGTACCTGCCGGGAGGCTACCCGGAGCTGTATGGGGAAAGCCTGTCCCGGAATACCTCCATGCTTCGTTCCATTGCCCAAAGGGTGCAGGATGGGCTTCCTACGGTTGCAGAATGCGGCGGCTTTTTGTACCTGGGAAAAACCCTGGAAGGGGAAGATGGAAAAGACCTTCCCATGGCAGGAGTCCTGCCGGGAGAGGGGAAGCGGCAGAAGCGTCTGGTGCGCTTCGGCTATGCCCGGCTGACCGCCAAAGAGGACTCCCTGCTTTTCCGGGCAGGGGAGGAGATCCCCATCCACGAATTTCACTATTGGGACTCCACGGAAAATGGCGAAGCCTTTGAGGCCCGGAAGCCGGTAACCGGCAGAAGCTGGGAATGCGGCTTTGCGACCCCTACCCTGTACGCCGGATTCCCCCACCTGTATTTTGCCGGGAACCCCCGGCTGGCTCAGCGGTTTGCAGACGCTGCGGCCCAATACCAAGAGAAACAAAAAGGAGACTGAAGCCATGGCCAAGTGTATTATGGTGCAGGGCACCATGTCCGGTGCAGGCAAGAGCCTGCTGGTGACAGCCCTTTGCCGGATTTTCCGGCAGGACGGCTACCGGGTGGCGCCCTTCAAGAGCCAGAACATGGCGCTGAACAGTTACATCACCCGGGACGGCCTGGAAATGGGCCGGGCCCAGGTGGCCCAGGCGGAGGCCGCCGGTATCGAACCGGATGTGCGGATGAACCCCATCCTCCTCAAGCCCTCCAGCGACACCGGAAGCCAGCTGATTGTGAACGGCGAGGTGCGGGGGCTTTACCGGGCGGTGGACTATTTCAAAATGAAAAAGTCCCTGATTCCCGATATTCTGGAAGCTTTTGAAAGTTTAAGTAAAGAAAATGATATTATCGTCCTGGAGGGGGCGGGAAGCCCTGCGGAAATCAACCTGAAATCCGACGATATTGTAAATATGGGCATGGCAAAGCTGGTGAACGCCCCTGTGATCCTGGTGGGTGACATTGACCGGGGCGGTGTGTTTGCCCAGCTGTACGGTACAGTGGAGCTGCTGGAGCCGGAGGAACGGCAGCGGATTGTGGGCACGGTCATCAACAAGTTCCGGGGGGATGTGAAAATCCTTCAGCCGGGTCTTAGCATGCTGGAAGAGAAGACCCACCTGCCGGTGCTGGGTGTGGTTCCCTATACCAAGGCAGACATTGACGATGAGGACTCTCTGGCTCCTCGTCTGGATCAGACCCAGCAGCACGCCCCGGTGGACATTGCGGTGATTCGCCTCCCCAGAATCTCCAATTTTACGGACTTTTCTCCCCTGGAGAGCCATAGCTGTCTGGGGGTTCGGTATGTGGATAAGGTAAGCCAGCTGGGAACCCCGGATTTGGTGATTCTTCCCGGCACCAAGAACACCATGGGCGACCTGTCCTGGCTCCGGCAAAGCGGACTGGAAGCCACTGTCCAGAAGCTGGTGTCCGGCGGCACCCCCATCTTAGGTGTGTGCGGCGGCTACCAGATGCTGGGCTGCACCCTCTCCGACCCGGATTGCGTGGAGGAGGGAGGCCAGATGCAGGGGATGGGACTGCTGCCCTGTGATACGGTGTTCTCCCCCCGGAAGACCCGCACCCGGGTACAGGCCCAGGTGCTGCCGGAGCAGCTCTCCGGTGCCCGGCTGGACGGCTACGAAATTCATATGGGCAAAACCACAAGAAACGCCGGAACCGCTTTTTGCACCCTGACGGATGGCAAGGAGGACGGCACGGTGCTGGGCAATGTGTTCGGCACCTACCTTCACGGCCTCTTTGACACCGGGGATCTGGTGGAGAAGCTGGCAAACTGGCTTTTGAAGCGGAAGGGACTGGAGCCCCAGACCGCCCATGTGGAAAGCCATTGGGAATACAAGCAGCGGCAGTATGATATTCTTGCTCAGGCGGTCCGGGAGAACCTGGACATGGGGAAAATCTATGCCGCCATGGATGCTTACGCAAAGGAGGACTGACCTGTGACGGAGCATAAGCTTCCCGCAGATATTGAGCGGACAAGCCTTTCCATTATTACGAAGGAATTGGAGGCCCTGGGCATTGCCCTGGAGCCGGAAAATGCCCCGGTGGTGAAGCGGGTCATCCACACCACTGCGGACTTTGACTATGCGAAAAATCTATATATCAGCTCCGGGGCTGTAGCCCTGGGTGCAGCAGCCCTGGCCAAGGGGACACCCATTATTACCGACACCAACATGGCAAGAGCCGGGGTGAGTAAGCCGGGCCTTGCCAAGTGCGGCGGTGAGGTACTGTGCTTTATGGCAGAGCCGGAGGTGGCGGAAGCGGCGAAGCTGGCAGGCACCACCCGGGCGGTGGCGGCGGTGAAAAAGGCCGCAGCCATGTATCCCACGGGTATTTTTGCCGTGGGCAACGCCCCCACGGCCCTCCTTGCTTTGTGCGAAGAAATGGAGAACAACCCGGATTTCCGTCCGGCTCTCATTGTGGGGGTGCCGGTGGGCTTTGTGAATGTGGTGGAGAGCAAGGAACTGCTGGTAAAGACCTGCCGGAAGTTTTCCGTGCCGGTGATTGCCGCCATGGGACGAAAGGGCGGCAGTAATGTGGCGGCAGCCATCTGCAACGCCCTTATCTACACCGCAGCGGATATGCTGGACCCCACCAACCGGGGCTGGCAAGGATAAGGAAGAATTTATGACTTATTTTCCCATGTTTTTGAAACTGGAAAATGCCCCATGCCTGGTGGCAGGAGGCGGAGCGGTAGCCCTGCGGAAGGTGAAAAACCTTCTGTCCTTCGGGGCGGAAATTATGCTGGTGGCACCGGAAATTGCCCCGGAACTGGAGGAGCTTCCAAAGGTGCATCTTGCCAAAAGATGTTTTTGTCCCCAGGATTTGGATGGTATGACTCTGGCGGTGGCAGCCACGGATAACGGGGAGGTCAACCGGGAGATTGCCCGGCTGTGCCGGGCCCGGCAGATTCCCGTGAATGTGGCAGATCAACCGGAGGAAGGAACCTTTGTTTTTCCGGCGGTGGTGCAAAAAGGAAGCCTTACCATCGGTGTATCCACCGGTGGGGCAAGCCCTGCAGCAGCGGTATATGTAAAGGAAAAAATCGCATCCGTGCTTCCGGGGGAAGATAAGCATTTCCAGGAAATTCTGGACTATTTGGCCCGAATGCGGCCGGTTGTAAAGCGGGAGGCGGCAGAACCCCACCGGAAAGCTTTGTTTTTGCGGCTGTTTGATTTGTGTATGGAGAAAAATCGACCGCTGACCCAGGATGAGTGGGCGGCGTTGCGACAGGAAGGAAAAATGCCATGAGTGAGAACAAAATCGGCAATGTGTATCTGGTAGGTGCAGGCTGCGGCAAGGGGGATTTGATTACCCTGCGGGGTCTGCGGCTGCTGGAAAGCTGTGATGCGGTGGTATATGACGACCTCATCGACCATGCCCTTTTGCAGGCTGCGGCAAAAGCGGAAAAATACCCGGCAGGAAAGCGGTGCGGCCGCCATTCCATGCCCCAGGAGGAAACCAATCAGCTGCTGGTGCAGCTGGCAAAGCAGGGGAAGAATGTGGTGCGGCTGAAAGGGGGGGACCCCTTTGTGTTCGGCAGAGGCGGGGAGGAAATCCTCACTTTGCAGGAGGCAGGGGTTCCCTATGAGGAAGTGCCGGGCATTTCCTCCTCCATTGCCATCCCGGCGGCGGCAGGCATCCCTGTGACCCACCGGGAGCTGAGCCGGAGCTTCCATGTGATTACCGGCCACACCAACAAGCTGGGAGACGAGCTTCCCGAGTCCATTGAGGCCCTGGCAGCCCTGGAGGGCACGCTGGTGTTTCTTATGGGCCTTTCCTCCCTGGAGAAGATTGCCCAGCGGCTGATGGCGGCGGGAAAGTCCCCGGATACCCCTGCAGCGGTGGTGTCCAGCGGCAATGCCCCCCATAAGGCCACGGTGCGGGGTACTTTGCAAAACATCGGAGAAAAGACCAGACAGGCCCAGGTACAGGCCCCGGCGGTGATTGTGGTGGGACAGGTGGCGGGCCTGCATATGGAGCCCACCGTAGCCTACCCCCTGGAAGGGGCAAAGGTGGGGCTTCTGGGCACCGACAGCTTTGTATCCAAGCTGGAAAAGGGCTTCGGGGAGCTGGGTGCAGAAACCCACCGGATTCTTCACGGTGAGGTGAAGCTTCTGAGCATGGATTACTCTCTGGAAAGCCTTACAGACGGAAAGCCCAAGTGGATTGTCCTGACCAGTTCCAACGGCGTCCGGTGCTTCTTCCGGTGGCTCCGGGAGGAGAAGGTGGACTTGCGCCGTCTTGCCGCCTGTAAGTTTGCAGTCATTGGCAAATCCACCGGAGAAACCCTGGCAGAGGCCGGCGTCCAGGCAGACCTGTGCCCGGAGATTGCCACCGGCAAGGCCATGGCGGAGATGCTGTGTCAAAAGGCTCAGCCAGAGGAGGAAATCCTCCTGTTCCGCTCCCGGCTCAGTGACGATACGGTGCCCGGAATCCTGCGAAACCAGGGCCTGACCGTCCGGGAATATCCCCTTTATGATACCAGCTACACAGTCCAGGAAAGCCCCCAAACCATGGATTACCTGATTTTCGGCAGCGCCTGGGCGGTAAAAACCTACTTTGAGAATTTCGGCACCATCCCGGAGAAAACCCGGGCAGTTGCCATCGGCCCGGTAAGCGCTGCTCAGCTGAAAAAGCACTGGGACAAGCCCTTCCTGCTGGCGGAGGAAATTTCCGTTCCGGGAATTCTGGAAACCGTCTGCCGGGACTGGACCGGGAAGCATTGCGGGGAGTGAGGCATCTTGCAGACAGAAAAAACCCAAAAGGCAATTTCCCTTTTGCAGGAGAAGGCCAAAGAGCTGGGCAGACTTCCGAAAAAGAGCGATTTTCCCCCGGAGAGCATCGTGTTCATCAAGCAGATGCTGGGGCCCTGGACAAGAGCCCTGGAAAAGGCGGAGCTGAAGCCGGTGAGTCAAAGCTATTTGGAAAAAAAGGCCCGGTGCAAGGCCAAGCGCAGGGAAAAGCGAAATTCCCGGCAAGAGAAACAAGAGAAGAAGTGAGTGTGACGATTTTGGACATTCGGATGGCGGGCATCGACTATCAACTGGCCGGGGTGGCGATCCGGGAGATTTTTTCCTTCACCAAGGCCTCCCTGGCCGAGGCTCTGGAGCAAATCAAAAAGGAATATCCGGATTTGGGGTGTGTGATTCTCTCCACCTGCAACCGGACGGAAATATGGCTCCACGGGGGCGACATCTCTCCCTTTGGTCTTTTGTGCCGGTTAAAGGGGGTGGAGGAAGATGCCTACCGCAGCTTCTTCCAGCACCGGCAGGGTAAAGAGGCGGTGCACTATCTTATGGAGCTGGCCTGCGGCCTTCGCTCCCAGATTTTTGGAGAAGACCAGATTCTCACCCAGGTGAAGCAGGCCATTGGCTTTTCCCGGGCATACCAGAGTGCGGACACGGTGCTGGAGGTGCTGTTCCGGGATGCGGTGACGGCTGCCAAGCGGGTAAAAACCGATTTGCGCCTGACGGCGGTAAACCGCTCCATGGCGGTGGGTACCCTGGAACTGCTGGAAGAAAAGCTGGGCACCCTGGAAAATAAAAAGTGTATGGTTATCGGCAACGGAGAGATGGGCCGGCTGGCGGCGGCGGAGCTGCGGAGCCGGGGCTGTCAGGTGCTGATGACCCTGCGGCAGTATAAGGGGCGGGACGCCATTATCCCCGCCGGCTGCCGGGCTATTCCCTACGAGGAGCGGATGGCCTACCTTCCCCAGATGGACATTGTCCTCAGTGCTACCTCCAGTCCCCACTACACCATCAAAAAAGAGGCGGTGGAGGAGCTTCTTCTGCCCAACCCTGTGACCATTGTGGATTTGGCTGTTCCCCGGGATGTAGACCCCGGTCTGAAAGACTACCATCCGCTGTCCGTTTATGATGTGGACGATCTGGGGGGCGCACTCCGGGAGGAGGATGTGGTACAGACCCAGAAGGCAAGGGAGCTGCTTGCAGAATACGAGGGGGAATTTTCCCACTGGTACGATTTCCGGGAATGGGTGCCCCTGGTACAGCATATCGGTGAAGTAACAGGGCAGGAGGTGGCCTGGCGCAGCCAGAAGGCCATCCGGGAGCTGGAAGTTCCCCAGGAAACCGGAAAAATCCTGTCCCAGGCGGTATCCGTTGCCGCCCAGAAGTCCGTAGCCAAGCTGCTCTACGGACTGCGGGAATACCTGGACGCCCAGCAGCTGAAAATCTGTATGGAGGGCTTGCGCCGCTCCCTGGAGGAGGATGGAGAATGAGAACCATCAAAGTGGGCAGCCGGGACAGTCTCCTGGCGGTGGCCCAGACAAAGCTGGTGATGGAGGTAATTCAAAGAGCCAACCCGGAGCTGAACCTGGAACTGGTAACCATGAAAACCACCGGAGATAAAATCCTGGACAGAAGCCTGGACAAGGTGGGAGGCAAGGGCCTGTTTGTCAAGGAGTTGGACGATGCCCTTCTGAGCGAACAGGTGGACATCACCGTCCACAGCCTGAAGGATATGCCCATGGAGGTAAATCCCGACCTGCCCCTGGTGGCCTTTTCCCAACGGGGCGACCCCCGGGATGCCCTGGTGCTGCCCCAGGGGGGCGCAGAGAAGCCGGAGCTGAATATGGGTACATCCAGCCTTCGCAGAAAGCTCCAGTTGGCAAAGCTTTATGACAGCCCCAACTTTTCTCTGGTGCGGGGCAATATCATCACCCGCCTGCGGAAGCTGGACGAGGGGCAGTACACCGCCCTGATTCTGGCAGCCGCCGGACTGGAGCGGGCGGGGCTTGGCAGCCGGATCTGCCGCCGGTTCGACCCGGTGACGGAGATGATTCCCTCCGCCGGACAGGGAATCTTAGCGGTGCAGGGAAGGCTGGGAGAGGATTACAGCTTCCTGCAGCCCGTAAACAGCCCGGAATCTGCCTGCATGGCGTTTGCAGAGCGGGGGTTCGTCACCCGTCTGGATGGGGGCTGCTCCTCTCCCATGGCAGCCTATGCCCAGGTGCACGGGCAGGAGCTGCGGCTCACCGGACTTTATTACCACGCCCCCAGCGGGGAATATTCCGTGGAAACCGCGGTGGCTTCCGTGGCAGAAGCAGAGAAAACCGGAATTGCACTGGCGGAAAAAATGCTCCGCCAATGGACATAAGAAAGGAAATGTTGGCTATGGAAATGTTACAGCGTCCCCGCCGTCTCCGGGGCAATGGTGTCATCCGCAATATGGTGCGGGAAACCAGAATCAGCAAAAATTCTCTCATGTATCCTGTGTTTGTCCGGGAAGGTTCCGGCATTGAGGAGGAGATTGAAACCCTGCCGGGTCAGTTCCGTTACTCTCCGGATAAGCTTCTTTATAAGCTGGAGGCCCTGTCCAAGGCCGGTGTATCCTCTGTGATGCTCTTTGGCATCCCCGACCACAAGGACGAGTGGGGCACCTCTGCCTGGGTTGCGGACGGCGTGGTGCAGAAGGCTTTGCGTCAGGCAAAGGAAGCCTTCCCCAACCTCTACTATGTGACAGATGTGTGTATGTGCGAGTATACCTCCCACGGCCACTGCGGCATCCTCTGCGGTCACGATGTGGACAATGACAAGACCCTGCCCCAGATTGCCCGGATTGCCCTGTCCCATGTCCAGGCCGGTGCAGATATGGTGGCACCTTCCGACATGATGGACGGCCGGATTCTGGCCATCCGCCGGGAGCTGGACAAGAACGATTATAAGAACATCCCCATCATGTCCTATGCGGTGAAGTACGCCTCCTCCTTCTACGGCCCCTTCCGGGAGGCCGCCGGGTCCGCCCCTTCCTTTGGCGACCGGAAAAGCTACCAGATGGACTTCCACAACCGGATGGAAGGCGTAAAGGAAGCGGAGCTGGATTTGCAGGAGGGCGCAGACATTCTCATGGTGAAGCCTGCTATGGCTTACCTGGATGTGGTGAAGGAGATTGCCGACCGCTTCCCTATGGTGCCCATCGCCGCTTACAGCGTCAGCGGTGAGTACGCCATGATCAAGGCCGCTGCCCAGAAGGGCTGGATTGACGAAACCCAGGTGGCCTGCGAAACCGCAGTGAATATCTTCAGAGCCGGAGCAGATATCCTCATTACCTACTATGCCCAGGAGCTGGCAGGCTGGATTGAGGAAGGCCGGATTGGTTAAAAGGTGGTAAGAGTATGACAAGATCGGAAGAACTGTTTGAAAAAGCAAAGCACTTGATTCCCGGCGGCGTTAACAGCCCGGTGCGGGCCTTTGGCTCCGTGGGGGAGTGCCCCCGGTTCATCACCAAGGCCCAGGGCACCCAAATCTGGGATGTGGACGGAAATCAGTACACGGATTATGTGGGCTCCTGGGGCCCCATGATTCTGGGGCATAACCACCCGGCGGTGCTGGAAGCTGCCATGGAGGCCGCCAAAAACGGCCTGAGCTTCGGTGCAGCTACCGAGGCAGAGGTGACCATGGCTCAACTGGTGTGTGACCTGGTGCCCTCCATTCAGATGGTGCGGATGGTAAACTCCGGTACGGAGGCGGTGATGAGCGCCATCCGGGCGGCCCGTGGCTTTACCGGACGGGATAAGATTATCAAGTTCGCCGGCTGCTACCACGGCCATTGCGACGCCATGCTGGTGAAAGCCGGTTCCGGTGTTATGACTAACGGCGTGCCGGACAGCGCCGGTGTCCCCGGAGGCTGCGCTGCCGATACCCTGACCGCCGTGTATAATGACCTGGGAAGCGTGGAGCAGCTTCTGCTGGACAATCCCGGTCAGGTGGCGGCGGTGATTATCGAGCCGGTGGCAGCCAACATGGGCGTGGTGACCCCCAAGGAGGGCTTCCTCCAGGGCCTGCGGCAGCTGTGTGACCGGCACGGTACCCTCCTGATTTTCGACGAGGTGATTACCGGCTTCCGTCTGGGGCTGCAAGGTGCACAAGGGGTCTTTGGGGTCACTCCGGATTTGACCACTTTCGGAAAGATTGTGGGTGCCGGTATGCCCGTGGGCGCTTACGGCGGCAGAAGAGAGATTATGGAAACCATCTCCCCGGTAGGCCGGGTCTACCAGGCCGGCACTCTCAGCGGCAACCCGGTGGCTATGGCAGCCGGCATCTGCCAGCTGAACATTTTGCAGAACCACCCGGAGGTGTATACCCACATCAACGCCCTGGGAGATCGGCTCCGCAAGGGCCTCCAGGAGATTGTGGGTCGCCGGGGCACAGCAGCCCAGGTAACCGGTACCGGTTCTCTTGCCTGCCTGTTCTTCACGGACAAGGCTGTGGTGGATTACGAAACCGCCAAGACCTCCGATACCGGACGCTTTGGGGACTACTTCCGCCATATGCTAAACCACGGCTTCTACTTCGCTCCCTCCCAGTTTGAAGCCATTTTCCTCTCCAACGCCCACACCGATGCAGATATCGACCGGGTGCTGGAAACCGCAGACGCATTCTTTGCAAAATAATATCACGGGCCAACTCCCAGATGGGGGTTGGCCCGTGTGTTTTACAGCTTGTCCTTTATCCGCAAAAGCACAATGCCGGTACAGGTGATGGTGACAATACATAGATACATCCCAATTCCCAGACTCACCGCTGCGTCTTTTGAGGTGGCGAAACGAGCCAAAACCAGAGCAAAAAAGAATCCTCCCAGGGCCACCAATATCCCCAAAAACACATACCGTAGGATTCCTTTCCATTTTTCCTGTCTTTCCTCATAGCTGAGAGATTCCAGAATGATATGGTCTGCCTGACTTTTAATCTGGGAATCATCCATGCGTTTGCCTGACAGCAATTCTCCCACGGAAACCCCTAAAATTTCCGCCAGGGGTTTGAGAAGGGAGGTGTCCGGCAATCCTTTTCCCGTTTCCCACCGGGAAATTGCCTTGTCTGTCACCTCCAGCTTTTCCGCAAGCTCTTTTTGGGTCAGCCCCAGCTCCTTTCGCAGCTGGGCGATAAAGCAGCCGGTTATCTTTGCATCCATACAGCCACCTCCTTTGCCACCATTGTATCCTTTCCTTTACAAAATCGCAACCTATGGAGGGTAGAATTTCGTAGAGAGCGGAAAATGATAACAAAACTGTAATATTTGTTGCAAGGGCAGGAGCCTTTGTGGTATGATAACCAAAGAAAACAAAAGGAGGCAGGGATATGACAAAGCTTTTACTGGTGGAGGATGACCCGGGGATTGTGAAGAGCCTGACGGAGTTTTTGCAGTCGGAAGGCTTTTTGGTGGACAGCGCCAGCGGACAGGGAAGTGCCTGCCGGCTTTTGGAGGAAAATGCCTATGATTTGGTGCTGCTGGATATTTCTCTGAAGGATGGCAACGGGTTTTCTCTGTGTAAAATCATCAAGTCTGAGTACCAGATTCCAGTGATTTTCCTTACCGCCTCCTCCGATGAATACAGCACCGTCACCGGCTTTGAGCTGGGAGCGGACGACTATATCCCCAAGCCCTTCCGCCCCCGGGAGCTGATTTCCCGGATCAAGAACATTCTGCGCCTTACCGGCAGCTCCGGGGGAAAAATCCGCCTGGGGGATGTACTGGTGGACACGGAGAAGGGAACCGCCAGCAAGAACGGACGGGATTTGTACCTGTCTGCCCTGGAATACCGGCTTTTGCTGGTGTTTCTCAATAACCGGGGGCAGATTCTCTCCCGCACCCAGCTTCTGGAATCCATCTGGGACATTGGCGGGGAATTTGTGAACGACAACACCCTGACGGTGTATATCAAACGCCTCCGGGAAAAAATCGAGGAAGATCCCCAGAACCCTGCCATCATCAAAACCGTCCGGGGTCTGGGCTATAAGGTGGAAATCTGATGAAACTACTGAGAAATCCCGATGTGCGCCTGGGAAGCTGGGTCATGGCGGCTTTGACAATCCTTGGCTGCGGCTTTGCCTGGTATCGGTGGGACTTGGATACGGCGATTTGCCTGCTGCTTCTTTCCATCCTCTTTTATGGCGTTTTCCTGGGCGCTGCCGCCTGGCGTTACCGCCGGATTCGTACCATGGGGGAGGAGATTGACCGGATTCTCCATGGCGGTACGCAGATTTTTCTGGACAGCTGCCAGGAAGGGGAGCTGGGAATTCTGGAAAGCGAGATTCAGAAAATGACCGTCCGCCTCCGGGAGCAGCACCAGAGCCTCCTGGAAGAAAAAGTCCACCTGGCAGACTCCTTGGCGGACATCTCCCACCAGATACGAACGCCCCTTACCTCCATTAACCTTCTGGTGCAGCTTCTGGGGGAGGAGAACCAGTCTCCCCAGCGGAAAACCCAGCTTCTTCGGGAACTGCGGAGCCTGCTTCAGCGGATTGACTGGCTGATAACGGTGCTTCTGAAAATGTCCAAGCTGGATGCGGGCGTGGTGCAGCTGAAGCAGGAGAAAATTCCTCTGGAATCCCTGATTCACAAGGCAGCGGAACCCCTCCTGGTGCCCATGGAGCTGCGGGACATTGCCTTTTATACAGAATCCCAGGGGTACTTTTATGGGGATATGGAATGGACCTGCGAGGCGCTGGGGAATGTGCTGAAAAACTGCATGGAGCACACCCCAGCCGGAGGAGAAATCCGGATTACCGCCCAGGAAAATCCCCTGTATACCCAGATTGTGGTGGGGGACAACGGCCCCGGGATTGCCCCGGAGGACTTGCCCCATATTTTCCAGCGCTTTTACCGGGGGAAGAACGCCTCCGGCTCCGGTTTTGGGGTGGGGCTGGCCCTGGCCAGAACCATTGTCATTTCCCAGAACGGCACCATCAAGGCGGAGAACAATCCCAAAGGGGGCGCCCGCTTCACCATTCGATTCTACAAAGGAGCCGTGTGACAGCGGCTCCTTTTCCAAGGAAGCTCCGAATAAATAGACAAGAGCTGGGAGCGAGAGATTTTTCGTCAGACAAAAGAATGGAAAACAGGGGAATACTTTGTGTATTTCCTGTTTTTTATTCTGCATGGATGGCGAAAAAATCCGCTATCCAGCCGCAGACGATTTATTCAGAGTTTCCTTAAATGACAGCTTTGTTATAAAACTGTCACCTGGGTGTCACTTGCAGCTGGTAACATGATACCATAACATCCATAAGGAGTGACGAACAATGGAAATTTTGAGAGTAGAAAACCTTTGCAAGACCTACGGCAAAGGGGAAAATCAGGTAAAGGCCCTGGACAATGTATCCTTTTCTGTGAACAAGGGAGAGTTTGTGGCCATCATCGGCCCCTCCGGTTCCGGTAAATCCACCTTGCTTCACATTCTGGGGGGCGTGGATAAGCCCACCAGCGGAAAGGTGTATGTGGACGGGGAGGATGTGTACGCCCAGAACGATGAAAAGCTGGCCATCTTCCGCCGCCGCCAGGTAGGCCTGATCTACCAGTTTTACAACCTGATTCCGGTGCTGAATGTGACGGAGAATATTACCCTGCCGGTTCTGATGGACGGTCAGAAGGTGAATAAGGAGCGGCTTGCAGAGCTGATTTCCACCCTCCAGCTTACCGGCCGGGAGAATCACCTGCCCAACCAGCTCTCCGGCGGTCAGCAGCAGCGGGTGTCCATCGGCAGAGCCCTGATGAACGCCCCGGCTATCGTGCTGGCGGATGAGCCCACCGGCAACCTGGACTCCAAGAACAGCCAGCAGATTATGGAGCTTCTGAAGCTCTCCAATAAAAAGTACAACCAGACCCTGATGGTCATTACCCACGATGAGTCCATTGCCCTCCAGGCTGACCGGATTATCGCCATTGAGGACGGACGGATTCTCAGAGATGAGGTGCTGCGGTAATGAACATCTTCGCAAAGGTGACCCTGCAGACCCTGAAGAAAAACCGGGTCCGCACCATCGTCACCATTATCGGTATCATTCTCTCCTGTGCCATGATTACCGCCGTGGCTGCCCTGGCCCAAAGCTTTTCCGGCTATATGCTGGACGTGGGAATTTACGAAAAGGGTAACTGGCACGGAGCGGCTTACAGCCTCAGCTGGAGCCAGTACGAAAACATCCGGAAGGACGAGGAGATTTCCTTTGCCACCTACGCTCAACTGATGGGCTATGCCAGGGTGGAAAGTGAGAACCCAGATAAGCCCTATCTTTATGTCATCGGCGGGGAAAAGGAGACCTTTTTTGAAAATATGCCGGTGCACCTGGTGACAGGCAGACTGCCCCAGAACTCTCAGGAAATTCTCATTCCGGAGCACCTGTACACCAACGGCGGTGTCAGCTATCAGGTGGGGCAGACCCTCACCCTGGAGCTGGGAGACCGGATGGTGGGACAGGACACCTTGAATCAGTTCAATCCCTATATTGACGACCAGGAAACCGGGGAGCAGGAGGAATTTGTGCCCCGCCGGACCCGCACCTTCCAGATTGTGGGCGTATATTCCCGGCCTGACTTTGAAGAATACTCTGCCCCCGGCTACACGGCCATGACGGTTGCAGACCTGGAGGAAAATGTGGGGGACAGCTACGATGTGTACTTTCGGATGAAGAAGCCCGCCCAGGTTTACGATTATCTGAAAAATCTGGACTGCGGTTCCAGCACCAACACGGATGTGCTGCTGTACTCCGGCGTATCCAAATACAGCTCCTTCAACACCATGCTTACAGGCCTGGTGGCGGTGCTGGTGGGCCTGATTATGTTCGGCTCCGTGTCCCTGATTTACAACGCCTTTGCCATCTCCGTTTCGGAGCGCACCCGGCAGTTTGGCCTGCTGTCCTCTGTAGGCGCAACCCGGCGGCAGATTGGTAGAATGGTTCTGATGGAAGCCCTGTTTGTCAGTATGGTGGGCATCCCTCTGGGTGTACTGGCAGGCTTGGGGGGCATTGGGATAACCCTTCGGATTGTGTCCGATATGATGATACGGCTTACTATGATTCCCGTACCGCTTCGGCTCCGGATTTCCCCCTATGTGGTGGGAGCCGCAGTAGTGCTGAGCCTGATTACAGTGCTGCTGTCCGCCTGGATTCCCTCTGTCCGTGCCAAGCGGGTATCGGCCATTGAGGCCATCCGCCAGAGCCGGGATGTGCGGGGCAAGAGCCGCCCGGTAAAGACCGGCTGGCTCCAATACCGGCTCTTTGGCCTTCCTGGCGTACTGGGAAAGAAATACTACAAAAACAGCAAGCGGAAATACCGTGCCACCATTGTAAGCCTTTTTATGAGCATTGTGCTCTTCGTCTCTGTTTGCTCCTATACCGGGTATCTCATGGAGCTGGCTACCACCTATCGGAATGAAAGTAAGTACGATATTTCTTTCTCTTATAAGGAGGATCAGTACACCCGCCAGGAGATTATGACCTGGATTGAAAATACCCCCTCCGTTACCCAAACCGCAATGCTCCAATCCTATGGTCACATGGCACAAATCTCCAAAGCGGACATTCCGGAGGAAACCCTGGAGTATTTTAAGCAGGCTATGGACATCCAGGGAGACACGGTGGAAATGAGCTGCAATGTGTGGTTTGTGGATGACGAAAGTTTTCGGCAGCTGCTGCAGGCCAATGGGTTGGAGGAATCGATGTTCTTTGATTCCCAGAATCCGCTGGGCGTCAGCGTTTCCGCCACAAGATTTTTTGATTACCAACAGGAAAAATACATCCAGCTGGACTATTTGAAAAATGAACAAAGCGAATTTACCATCAGTTTCCCTGTTTATCTGGAGGGCTACGAAGAAGACGGAACGGAATGGGACGAGAACGGCAACGAATGGCATTTGTATAAAAACCTCAATGACCCGGAGGATGTGAAGAAACTATCCCGGGAAGAAGCTTACCAGCAGATACCTTTGCAGATTGGTGCCAATATAGAGAATCTGCCCTACTATATCAGCAATTCTACCTATGGTTCCCAGGTTATTTACCCCCTGAGCCTGCGGGATGCGGTGTTCCCCACCTGGAAACAAGCCATCGGGGACTGGGAATATGATTACTATATCCTTTCTCAGGACCATAGAGAAAGTTATGAGACTCTGCGGGAAACCCTGGCCCAGGCGGGCATCCTCACCACGAATCTTGACGATGCCGCCGCCAGCAACGAAAGCCAGCGGGCGCTGGTGACCATTGTGCAGATTTTTACCTACGGCTTCGTGGTGCTCATCTCCCTGATTGCCGCTGCCAATGTGTTCAATACCATTTCCACCAATATCCATCTGCGCCGCCGGGACTTTGCCATGCTCAAGTCTGTGGGTATGCCCCGGAAGGACTTTAACAGGATGATGAACTATGAGTGCATTCTCTACGGCACCCGGGCCCTGCTGCTGGGACTGCCGGTGTCCTGCGTCGTCACCTGGCTGACCTGGGGCTCCATATCCTACGGGATGGAAACGGATTTCCGCCTGCCCTGGGAGGCTATGGGTATTGCGGTGCTGGGGGTTTTCCTGGTGGTGGGTATCTCCATGATCTATGCCATGCGAAAGATTCACAAGGATAACCCCATTGACGCGCTGAAAAACGAAAATCTGTAATGATAATCAAATGGTTCCCGGGAAACCGGGAACCATACCATTGGGTGATAACCATGAAAAGAATTATCCTTTTGCTTTTTGCAATTCTGTGCCTGGCTCTGGTGGTCTGGAGTAGGTTCGGCGATGACCTGGAAGATGCCATTGCCGTCTTTTCCCAGTCCGCACAACCATCGGAAACCGTAGACCCGGATTCTGCTGCTGTGCAGACGGTTCAGGCCTTTGCCCGGGAACAGGGCCTGACTCTGGGGGATTGGCCGGAGGATTTGCTGGTGCTGCTGGATAAGAACCCGGAGACGGAGGAATTCGTCCTCCAGTACCCCCTGAAAAAGGATAGCCGCCCCACCTATGATCTGAGTGATTGTCTGAACAGCACCCAGATGCCGCTGCTGCTTCAGTGGGATGAGCGGTGGGGCTATGGGGAGTACGCCGGGGAGCTGATGGGCATTTCCGGCTGCGGCCCCACTTGCCTCTCCATGGTCTGTATACAGCTTTTGCAGGATGCCTCCTACACACCTCAATATGTGGCGGCTTTTGCGGAAGAAAACGGTTATGCCGTGAAGGGAAACGGAAGCGCCTGGGCCCTCATTTCCGAAGGCGGCGAAAAGCTGGGGCTGGATGTGACAGAGATTCCTCTGGATGAAGGACGGATTATCCGGAATCTGGAAGTGGGCAACCCCATCATCTGTGTCATGGGCCCCGGGGACTTTACCACCTCCGGTCACTTCATTGTATTGACGCAATACGCCGATGGCTATGTAAAGGTCAACGATCCCAACAGTCCCATAAGGTCCCAAAAGCAATGGAAGCTGACGGATATTATGCCCCAGATGAACAATCTTTGGGTCTGCCGCTGAAGCAATGCCAGAAAAACTTTGCCCCCTCAGGGATTGATATGCTACCCCCATAAGAGACAGTGAAAAAGAAAACTGTTTCTTATGGGGGTATTTCTATGTCAAAGAGGAAAAAGATTCATGTAGAAGAAAAGATAAGAATTGCACGAGCCTGTAGCAGCGGGGAAATAAGCATCTGTGCTGCAGCTGCACAAATTGGGGTAGATCATCACACAGTTGGAGATTGGGTTCGGAAGTATCAAACGGAAGGTGTGGAGGAATTTCTGCCCCGCAATACAAATAAGCGATATGACCCTGCGCTTAAGGAAGGAGCTGTAAAAGACTACCTATCCGGAAAAGGAAGTATCAGAGAGATTTGCAAAATATACAAGATCCGGTCAACTTATCAGCTCAGAGCTTGGATTAAGGTGTATAATGGTCATAAAGACTTCAAGAAACAGACAGGAGGAAGCCGTATGACCAAAGGAAGAGAAACTACCCAAACTGAGAGGATCGCAGTAGCAAAGGCATGTATTGCCAACGGCAAGAACTACGGAGAGGTTGCAATCGCGTACAATGTCAGCTATCAGCAGGCTCGCAGCTGGACGCTCAAGTACATAGAAGGCGGTGAAAGTGCTCTGGAAGACCGGCGGGGCCAGCGAAAGAAGGATCAGCAGCCCCGGACAGAACAGGAGCAGGCACAGATCGAGATTGAGCAACTCAAGCATAAGCTGAAGATGGTGGAAATGGAGAATCACCTACTAAAAAAATTGGAGGAGATAGAAAGGAGGCGGGGCTAAGCCAGGTTCGGCAATCTCATATCTACCTGGCAATAAAAGAATGTAACGAGGAATACGGAGACCCTATTGAAGCATCCTGTGAACGATTGGGTGTGTCCAGAGCAGCCTATTATCGTTGGCTCAGCGGTAAAAAGTGCGCCAGAGAACTGGAAAACGAGAAGATTGCGGAGATTATGGAGCAAATCCATACCGATAATCCTGATAAAGGTTACCGCCGTATTAAGGACGATCTGGCCCATGACCACAATCTAAATGTGAACGAGAAGCGAGTGCTTCGTATTTGCCGGAGCTTAGATATTAAATCTACCATTAAGTACAAGAATAACGGCTGTACACGACAGGCAGCGAATCCGCAGCATATAGCAAAAAACTGGCTGAACCGACAGTTCCACGCAAGCATGCCAAACGAAAAATGGCTGACCGATGTAACAGAGTTTAAGTGGTACGAAGGACCTACTGTGCACAAGCTGTACCTCAGCGCAATCCTTGATCTATACGACCGCAGAATTGTTGCCTTTGTCATTCGAGACCGGAATGACAATCCTCTTGTATTTGATACCTTGGATGCCGCTATTAAGGCCAATCCGAACGCACACCCCTTATTCCATAGCGACAGAGGTTTTCAATACACCAACCGAGTATTCTACAACAAGCTAAAGAAAGCAAAAATGAAGCAGAGTATGTCCAGAGTGGCAAAGTGCATTGATAACGGTCCAATGGAAGGATTCTGGGGAATTCTCAAAAGAGAGAGGTACTACTGCAGACGGTTTACAAGTCGTGAGGAGCTTGTGCAGATGATTGAGAACTACATAACCTATTACAACAACCGCCGAGTACAACGCAACCTGGGTGTACTGACGCCGATGGAGAAGCACGAGCGCTATCTCTTAGCGGCATAATAAAGCCTCAGAAAATGGCTGGACGATACGTCCTGACATTTCCTGAGGTTCCCACGGCACCGCAGTGCCGTGCATCCTAAAAAAGACTTCCGACAACCAAACCGGCTGCCGGAAGTACAGAAATTCTTTATTTTATTTCACTGTCCACTTGACGGGGAGCAGTTCAGATTCCTGAGGGGGCAAAGTTTGTTGAAACATTATTTGGAGAAGGGCAGACTGCTGAGGGCTTCCATCAGCTTGGCATTCAGGTGAATGCAGTTGTCCACCGGCTTGTACCGCTTGGGATAAAAGCCGCTTTTGTACCGGTCGATGACCACATCGTAGCGCTTGAGGGCGTTATCCACCGCATCCTCCCAGGACAGATACAGCTCCCGGCTGGCAGCTTCTCCGATGGTGCGAAGATAGTCCTCCTTGCCATGCAGCTTCATAAGGCAGGCCGCCAGACTCTGGGCGTTTTCCTCCACCTGGAAGCAGTTGCGGTTGTGGGTGGTGCCGTCGGAGGCACAGCTTCCGGCGATGAGGACAGAGGGCAGGCTGCTGGCAGCTGCTTCCCGTACCACAAGACCGTTGGTATCGTAGGTAGAGGGGAACAGGAAGAGATTTGCCCGGGCGTACCAGCCCCGCAGAGCCTCCCGGTCCCGGATAGCGCCGGTGAAAATACAGGCATCCTCCAGACCCAGCTGGCGGGCATAGCTTTGAATCTCCGGCATATCGCTGCCGTCTCCCACAAACACCATGCGGTAGGGAAGCTTTTTGGCTTTCAGGGCAGCCAGGGCGTCCAGAATCAGCCGGATACCCTTGTACCAGCGCATACGCCCCACAAACAGGTAAATGGGAACACCCTCCGGCAAATCGTATCCATCCGTATAGGCCGCAACCTGCTCCGGGGAAAGGCGGCTCCGGGGGACATCCACCCCGTTGGGCATAACGATGTAATCTCCTTCATAGCCTAAGGAACGGAGGCTTTGGGCCGTTCCTTCGCTGACAATCCACACTTCATCGCAGGCGTTGATATTTTCCGCCAGAATCTTCTTGCAGCTGTTTTGCAGATGCACAGACCTGATGGCTCTGGCCAGATCAATTTCAAACCGGGTATGATAAGTAAGAATCAAAGGTGCATTTACAATATTCCGCAAAGCCCTTCCCATAAAGTTGGAGGCAAAGGGACAGTGACTGTGGAGCACCGCCACATCCACACTTTCCAGCCGCTTTGCAACAGAGGGGGAAAAGGGGATTCCGGACATATATCCAAACCCTTTGCGGGTATCCATACTGGGATAGCGAAGAATCGGATAAGGAAATGGAGAATCCTCCGCTTCCGGCAGGGCTGGGGTAACCACCACCGGGGAGAAGCCCCGGGCGTGTAGAATATTGCCATAGTTTACCACGGCATTTGCAACGCCATCAATCTGGGGGGGGAAGGAATCGTTCAGTAATCCAATAATCTGCTTTTCCTGCATTCTATCACCTTATATCGACATTATATTGTAATTATAACATTATTCACAAAAAAGTAAAGGACATATCCCAAATCTGGAAATGGGTTTTGTAGAAGGTAAATGAATCCTGAAAAAAAAGTTGAATTGCGTCGGAATGTGCAGTATAATAACGCCATCGAAAGGGATTCCCTGCGGGGAGGTCCCAGGAAGGGAAAGGAAGGGATTTTATGTTTTGTAATCAGTGCGGCGGAAAAATTCCGGACAACGTGAAGTTCTGCCCCAACTGCGGAGCACTGGTGGGGAATATTCCCGAAGAACCGGTAGCACCGACGGCGCAGGAACCGGAGAACGGCTTTGCCTTCACCCCCCAGCCGGATTTTGACGGGCAGCCGGAAAACAAAAAGCCGAAAATGGGCAAAGGCAAGATTGCCCTGCTTGCGGTTTTGGGCGTTGTGGTGGTTGCAGCCATTGTGGCTTTGCTGAATATGAATGCCATCCGGGCATTCTTTGTCCGCAACAGCTCTCCTGCCAGCTTTATGCAGACCGTTGAAGGGGATGCCATGGGCAGCATGGTGGATTCCCTCAGCAATACATATGGCAGACTTCTGGAATCTGCCGGCAAGCCCGGAGGTTTTACAGGAAGTGTAGAGATTGAGCTGTCCGACAGCACCATGACGATGCTCAATGCCATGCTGGCCCAGCAGGGAGCCGGTTTGGATTTAAGTTGGCTGAATAATATTGTGTTCAATACCCAGACCCAGTGGGACGGCAACCGTTCTTTGGTGAATGTAGGTGTGGGCCTGGGGGATGTGGAGATTGCCGCCTTCCAGATAATCACGGATATGGAGCAGATGAAGATGTGGCTGGCGATTCCCGAGCTGAACCAGCAGTATCTTGTGATGGATCTGTCCAAGGTATATTCCATGAGTATGCAGGTGGGAGATACCTCTGCGGTTATGCAGGAGGCACAGGCCATGCTTCGGAGCCTCCTGGAGCGTATGCCCCAGGAGGAAGTGGTCAACAGCCTGCTGAAAAAGTATATCGGCATTGTGCTGGGGTGCTTGAATGATGTGGAAAAGCAGGAAACCACCCTCCAGCTCAATGGACTGGAGCAGACCTGCACCCAGCTGAAAACCACAATCACACCGGAAAATCTCCTGGACATTGGAAAGACACTCCTCAGCGAGGTAAAATCCGATACCCAGATCAAGGATATTATCCTGGGTATGGGTGAGTTTGCCGCCGAGAATGGTGCGGTGGAAGACGGGCAGCAATTGTACGATCAGTTTGTTGCCCAGATCGACAGTCTGCTGGAGCAGCTGGAGTCCCAGAAAGACAGCCTGGTTGCCCAGGCCGGAGATGGCGTCCTGGTTGTATATCACTATGTGGATAGCCAGAACCGGATTATTGGCAGAGGTGTGGAGATGACCAACAGCGATTCTTCCAGCGCAGGTTCTTTCTACTATTATACCGTTACCCAGGGCGACAAGTTTGCCTTTGAGGCCAATCTGGGCACGCTGGTAATTACCGGCGATGGCACCATCAGCGGAAACCTTCTAAGCGGCGCCTATGTGCTTGCCTCTGAGGGTATGGAGATGCTGAAGGTGGATGTTACGGATTGGGATCAGGCCCGTTGGGAGGAGGGAACTCCCAGCGGAACCATTGGCCTGTCTTTCGGCGCAGATGTACTGGGACAGGTGCCCGTGGCAGAGGAAATGGTGCCCATGCTCAGCCAGATGCAGTTGACTTTTGCCTTTGATGTCAAGGAAGACCAGGCTGATGTGAAGGTGAGCATACTGAGCAGCGGCATGGAGATTGTTTCTCTCCACGTCAGCGGGTCTGCCACCGAAGGCGGCGAGATTTCTGTTCCTGCGGAGGGCGTGGATGTGGAAGACCAGCAGGCGCTGTCCCAGTGGCTGATGGCGTTGGATTTCAATAAGCTTTTTGAGAATCTCGCCAATGCAGGTGTACCCCAGGAATATTTGCTGGAGCTGCAACAGGTTCTGTTTGGCGGAATGGGATACTAAACGCTGCAGACCAATGGATAAATGAAAATTCGGCGCTGGTTTCGTAAGACATCAGCGCCGATTTCCTTACGGGAGGAGGGCAACCCATGGAGATTGCGGTGAATCATATTGCAAAAAAATACCGGGGGAAGGTGGTGCTGCGGGACGTATCCTTTGAAGCCTCTGACGGCATGTGTATTGGGATTCTGGGCAGTAACGGCTCTGGAAAGTCCACCCTTTTGTCCATACTGGCAGGCATCCAGCGGCCGGATGGGGGGAGCTTCCTCTGCGACGGCAAGGATTTGCTGAAGGACGGGAAAACCCGTTCTGCCAGAGTTGGCTATGTGCCCCAGGGGACGGCGCTGATTCCGGAGCTGACAGGGTGGGACAACCTGCTTTTGTGGTATGACAAAAAGGATTTGCAGCAGCAGCTGACAAAAGGGGTGCTGCGGCTTCTGGAGGTGGAGGAGTTCCTTCATAAGCCGGTGTGCAAGCTCTCCGGAGGCATGAAAAAGCGCCTGTCCATCGGCTGTTCCATGGCCCGGTGCCCCCAGCTTCTGCTGCTGGATGAGCCTACGGCGGCTCTGGACCTTGCCTGTAAACAGACCATCGGCAACTACCTGCGGGCCTACAAAAAGGCAGGGGGAATCCTGGTGCTCATTACCCATGACCCGGAGGAGCTGTCCCTTTGCGATGCCTGGTATATTTTGAAGGATGGCGTGCTGGAAGCCTATGCCTATGATGGGAACATCCAAAAACTGGTGGAGAATATGTAGCTTATGAAACGATATTGGAAGGTGCAGCTGCGGCGGCTGATCCGCCCTCTGCCCTGGGCGCTTCTGACGGTGCTGGTGATTCTGGCAGCTCTTTTGCTGCTGGCCCGGGGCGTGATGGAGGACGCCCGGCAGGACCATCAGAAGATGAAAGTGGCGGTGGTGGGCATACAGGAGGACCCGTTGCTGCAAATGGGCCTCGTTGCCCTGCAAAATATGGATGCTTCCCGGTACTCCCTGGAACTGCTGGAAATGGACGAGGCCCAGGCCAAAGCAGCGCTGGAAAAAGGTGAGATTGCCGGTTACGGAGTCATCCCCCCGGACTTTGCCCAGGAGGCCATGTACGGCCATTTCCTGCCCATTACCTTTGTCACCACCCCGGGTTCTGCCGGGATGGTCTCGGTTCTGAAAGAGGAGATTACGGCTGCAATAGAAGAAATTCTGGTGACGGCTCAAAAGGGAATTTATGGCAGCTGGAACCTGCTGACAGACCATGGGCTGGAAGGGGAGGCACAGGGGATTGTCAACGGCATCAGCCTGACCTATGTGGAGCTGGTGCTGGCCCGAAACCGGGTATATACCCTGGAGGAGCTGGGCATCTCCCAGGGACTGACCCTGGTGCAGCATATGGCCCTGGGGATTCTTGTTGTGTTTTTGATGCTGGCTGCTTTGTGCTACAGCCCTGTGTTGGTGGGAGGGGAGCACACCCTTTCCCGACTTCTTGCCTCCCGTGGGGTGGGTGCCGGGAAGCAGATTCTGGCAGAATTGGGAAGCTTTCTTGTAAGCTTCAGCCTGCTGCTCCTGTGCGCCGGGGCTCTGGGCTTGCTTGCGGCCCATCTGGGAGGCTTCTCCCTGCCGTCGGTAAAAACCCTTCTTTTCTGGGTGTGGACAGCCCTTCCGGTGGTGGTGATGGTGGCTGCCTGGAGCTTTTTTCTGTTCTCCCTTGCCAAAGAGCTGGTAAGCGGTGTGCTGCTGGTGGCGCTTCTCTCTCTGGCTTTGTGCTTTGCAGGCGGCTGTATGTACCCGGCTTCCTTTTTCCCGGACGCAGTCCGGCAGACTGCCCGGTTCTTGCCCACAGGACTTGCCATGGAGCAGCTGTCCTGCTGCGTGACCGGAGGGCAGGGAAGTGGCGGCTGGCTGCTTTTGTATAGTGCCGGTTTTGCAGCCCTTACCTGGCTGCACAGAGTCGGCAGTATTTTGGGAGGTGGCAGCGTTGCAGCACCGGAATAAAGGACTTGTGTGGACTTGGCTGCTTACCAAGCGGCTGTATAAAAAGTGGACGTTCCTGTTGCTTCTGGCTCTGATACCTGCCTTGGTGCTGGGCTATGGACTGGTGGACAAGGGGGATGCGGGCGTGCTGACCATCGCCCTGTCCTGCCAGGACTGGGAGGATGAGGCTGCGGCGGAGATGGTGAACAGTCTTCAAAGCGGCTCCCAGCTGATTCGCTTTCAGGTTTATCCCACGGAGGACGCAGCTGAGGATGCGGTAAAATCCGCCCAGGCGGATGCAGCCTGGATTTTTCTGGAGGGTACCCGGGAGCGGCTGGAGGCTTTCGCCCATGGATTTTCCAACCGGGATGCCTTTATCCGGGTGGTGGAGCGGGAAGAATCGGTTTCCACCATTTTAGCCAGAGAAAAGCTGTCTGCTGCCGCCTATACCCAGGTGGGAGAGGCACTGTATGTCCGGTACCTGCGGGAAAATGTTCCGGCGCTGGAAGGGGTTTCTCAGGAGGAGTTTCTGGAATATTTCCGGCAGGTGAATCTGAACGGGCAGCTCTTCACCTTTGCCTCCCATGGCCGGGACACAAACTCCCGGGAGGCTTCCTATCTGACCGCTCCGGTGCGGGGGCTTCTGGCAGTGGTGGTGGTTCTTGCCGGACTGGCAGGTGCTATGTATTACCAGCAGGACAAGGCCGTGGGAACCTTCGCCCGGGTCCCGGAAAACCGGGGATTTCTCTTGGAAATGGGCAGCCAACTGCTGATTCTTGCAAATGTGCTGGGGGCTGCCCAGCTGGCACTGGTTCTGACGGGAGATGCCCGGGGCTTCTGGCCGGAGACGGGGGCTTTTGTGGTGTTTCTGTTTGCCTGCCTGGGGTTTTCCATGCTTCTTGGCACCCTGCTTCCCCGCCGAAACGCCATGGCCGTTGCCCTGCCGGTGATTGCAGTAGCCATGCTGGCGGTGTGCCCTGTATTCTTTGACCTGGGATTCCTGCGAAGGTTCCAGCTCCTTTTCCCGCCTACCTATTTCCTCCGGGGACTGTACCAGCCCCAATATCTGCTGTGGGGACTGGTGTATGGAAGCGTGACCCTGCTGAGCGCCTTTGTTTTGGGGAAAATTCCGGGAAACCGTCGAATTTAGACTGGAAATATTTTTCCGCCG
Organism: Candidatus Faecousia excrementipullorum; assembly: GCA_018712825.1. GTDB lineage: Bacteria > Bacillota > Clostridia > Oscillospirales > Oscillospiraceae > Faecousia > Faecousia excrementipullorum. Next base: position 50,179 of record DVGG01000046.1, read on the forward strand.
TGCTATAATTTATGTTAAAACTCCCCGCAAAGAGAAAGGTCTGGTAAAGTGGATAATCAGAAGGAATTTTTGGGAACGGAGCCGGTGGGAAAACTCCTGGTCAAGCTGGCAATCCCGGCGGTGACGGCTCAGTTGATCAATATGCTCTATAACATCGTGGACCGGATTTACATCGGCCATATGCCGGGAAACGGCAATTTGGCTCTAACCGGCGTGGGCGTGTGTATGCCCATTATCATGATTGTGTCGGCTTTTGCCGCCCTCATCAGCAACGGCGGTGCCCCTATGGCTTCCATCGCTATGGGCCGGAAGGAGCATGACCACGCAGAGAAGATTCTGGGCAACTGCTTCCTGCTGCAAATTCTCATTTCCGTGGTGCTGACAGCGGCGCTGCTCCTTTGGAACCGGCCTCTTCTTTACACCTTCGGTGCCAGCGACAATACCATTGGCTATGCCGTGGATTACATGAATATCTACGCCATCGGCACCATTTTCGTCCAGCTGACTTTGGGTATGAACGCCTTTATTACCGCCCAGGGCTTTGCCAAAACGGGAATGCTTACGGTGCTGGTGGGTGCAGTGTGCAATATCGTTCTGGACCCAATTTTCATCTACGGACTGTCCATGGGCGTCAAGGGTGCAGCCCTTGCCACCATTTTGTCCCAGGCCATTTCCTGCCTGTGGGTTCTGTGCTTCCTCCGGGGAAAGACCACCCTCCTGAAGCTGCAAAAATCCACCATCGGCCTGAGCCGGAAGGTGATTGTTCCTTGTATCATGCTGGGAATGTCCACCTTCGTGATGCAGGCCAGCGAAAGCGTCATTGCGGTATGCTTCAATTCCTCTTTGAAGCACTATGGCGGAGACCTGGCGGTAGGCGCCATGACCATTCTTACCAGCGTCATGCAGTTTGCCATGCTGCCCCTGCAGGGATTGGGCCAGGGAGCCCAGCCCATCACCAGCTATAACTACGGCGCGAAAAAGCCCGACCGTGTGCGGAAAACCTATAAGCTTCTGCTGAGGGTGTGCCTGACTTACTCCGTTCTGTTTTGGGCGGCGGTTATGCTCATGCCCCGGGTGTTTGCCGGAATCTTTACCCCCAACCCGGAGCTTCTGGACTTTACCGCAAAGGTTATGCGGATCTATTTTGGCGGTGTGGTGATTTTCGGAATCCAGATGTCCTGCCAGATGACCTTTGTGTCCATCGGCTATGCAGGCTGTTCCATCACGGTTGCCGTCATGCGGAAGTTTATCCTGCTGCTGCCTCTTATCTACCTGATGCCCCACCTGGTAGATAACCCTACCATGGGCGTGTATATGGCAGAGCCCATTGCAGATGTGCTGGCGGTTACCTTCACGGCAATCCTGTTCTCGGTGCAGTTTAGAAAAGCTCTGAAAAAGCTGGAAAACTAAAAAAAGCGCTGCTGAAAACCAGCAGCGCTTCTTCTATTTTATGGACAGACGATAGCCTACATTTCGTACCGTTTCAATGCAGTTTCCGTAGTTCCCCAGCTTTTGCCGCAGGGTGCGGATGTGCATATCCACCGTCCGGGTTTCTCCCAGAAAGTCTGTTTCCCACACATCCTTCAGAAGCTGCTCCCGGGAAAATGCGGTGCCCGGATTGCGCATGAGCTGCCGCAGCAATGAGAATTCCCGGAAGGTCAGGTGCAGCCGCTCTCCGTCGGCGGTGGCCACATAGGACTGGGTGTCCAGAGTCAGCCCCTGGTATTGGAGGAGGGTCGGCTGCTGGGGCCGGAACCGGCGCAGAACAGCCTTGACTCTTGATACCATTTCCATCATGCCGTAGGGCTTTACCAGATAGTCGTCCGCTCCAATATCCAGGCAGCGGATTTTGTCATACTCCGAGCCCTTGGCCGTTGCCATAATCACGGGAATGTTCTGCAGCTTCGGGCTTTTTTTCATGTTTTCCAGCAGGGTAACCCCATCTATGCCCGGCAGCATCACATCCAGGAGCACCAGCTCCGGCTGCTCTTTTTGCAAGGTTTCCCAGAAGGAAAGCCCGTCGGAAAAGCCCTGGGCTTTCAATCCGGTGGAATTGAGGGCGTAAACCGCAATGTCCCGGATGCTGGCATCATCCTCTACACACCAGATCATACAGACTCTTCTTCATGCTTTCCGGTGATGGAGAAGATAACCCACTCGGCAATGTTGGTGGCGTGATCGCCGATACGCTCCAGGTACTTGGCAATCATGAGAAGATCCAGGGCATACTCTCCGTCCTGGGGCTGCTGGGCAATCCAGCCAATCAAATCCTTTTTGATTGCGGCAAAGTAGTTGTCCACCACATCGTCCTCCTGGATGGCTTTCTCTGCCAGAGCCAGATCCTTGCGCACATAGGCATCCACGCTGTCCACCACCATACCGATGGCAGCTCTGGCCATCTTCTGAATCTGGGTGTGGGTGTCCCCGGTGCGTCCGCCCAGATAGGTGATGATTTCCGCAATATCCTCTGCCTGGTCGCCAATGCGCTCCATGTCGGTGATAATCTTGAGGGCTGCGGAGATAACCCGCAAATCCCGGGCCACGGGCTGCTGATGCAGAATCAGCTTCAGGCACAGAGCCTCAATGTCCCGCTCCTTCTGGTCGATTTCCTGGGCCACAGGCTGAATGTTCTTTTTCAGGTCCGGGTCCCAATCCACCATGGACTGGGAAACCTTGGAGAGGATATCCTCACACAATGCACCCATCAGGGTCAGCTCTCTGTTAAGCAGCGCCAGCTGCTGATCGAAACGACTTCTCATTATCCAAACCTCCCGGTGATGTAATCTTCTGTCCGCTTGTCCCTGGGCTGGGAGAACATCTCGTCGGTCTTGCCGAACTCAATCAGATCTCCCAGGAGGAAGAAGCCGGTGTAATCGGAAATACGCACGGCCTGCTGCATATTGTGGGTGACAATCACGATGGTGTACTTGCTCTTCAGATCCATGGCCAGCTCCTCAATCCGGGAGGTGGAGATGGGGTCCAGTGCAGAGGTGGGCTCATCCATCAGCAGCACCTTGGGCTCCACAGCCAGAGCCCGGGCGATGCACAGACGCTGCTGCTGTCCGCCGGACATACCCAGAGCGTTCTTTTTCAGCCGGTCCTTCACCTCGTCCCAGATGGCAGCACCCCGCAGAGCCTTTTCCACAATTTCGTCCAGCTCCGCCCGCTTGGTAATGCCATGGGTTCTGGGGCCGTAGGCCACATTGTCATAGATGCTCATGGGGAAGGGATTGGGCTTCTGAAACACCATACCCACTTCCTTCCGCAGGTCGTTTACATCCTGACTTTTGGCAAAGATGTCCTTGCCCTGGAAGGTGACCTTGCCGGTGATTTTTACCTCGGGAATCAGGTCGTTCATCCGGTTCAGGGTCTTCAGGAAGGTGGACTTGCCGCAGCCGGAAGGCCCGATGAGGGCGGTAATGCTGTTTTCCGGGATGTTCATGTTGATATTCTTCAGTGCCTGAAACTGGCCGTACCAAAGGCACAGATCCTGGGCGGAAATAATATTGCTCATAGACTTCTCCTCTTTGCAAAGTATTTGCCAACAACTGTAGCGGCAAGATTGATAATCACCGTCAGCACCATCAAAATGGCGGCGATGGCAAAGGCAACTCCAAATTCACCCTGCTCCTTTGCGTAGAAATACAGGGCAACGGTCAAGGTGGCGCCGGGGCTGGCCAGACCGTCAAACAGGCCGTTAAGCACATGGGCAAAGCCTGCGGTATACAAAAGGGCAGCGGACTCGCCCAGAATCCGTCCCACGGTAAGAATACAGCCGGTGACCACGCCGTCCACACAACCGGGCAGCACCACGGTGCGAATCACACGCCATTTACCGGCACCCAGTCCGAAAGCACCTTCCCGGTAGGACTGGGGAACGGTTTTCAGGCTCTCCTGGGTGGTACGCATAATGGTGGGAAGATTCATAATCACCAAGGTCAGGCTGCCTGCCATCAGACAGCTTCCCATGTTGTTGGAGAAAATCAGCATACCCACAAGACCGTAGATGATGGAGGGGATACCGGAAAGGGTCTCGGCAGCGTATTCAATCACTGCCACCAGCTTCTTGTTGGCTGCGTATTCCGTCAGATACACGGCAGCGCCCACACCCAGGGGGATAATGATAATGAGGGTCGCCAGCACGATGTAAACCGTATTGAGAATATCCGGCAGAATACCAATCCGGTCAGACAGATAGCTGGGGGAGGTGGAAAGCAGCTCCCAGCTGATGTTGGGGAAACCCTGCATCAGCACATAGACCAGGAGGAAAATAACCAGCGCAGCGGTGATGCCGGTGCAAAGCCACATCAGAAACCGCATGATGCCAATATAGGCAGATCTTTTTGTAGACATGACTCAATCCTCCTTGCTCCGCTTCAAAAAGAAGTTCAGGGTAGCGTTAATCAGCATGATAAACAGGAACAGTACCAGGGCAATGGAGAACAGAGCCTGCCGCTGCAAACCGCTGGAGTAGGACATTTCGCTGGCCACAGCGGTGGTGAGGAAACGGACACTCTGGAAAAGGGAAGGCATATTGGCAGCATTGCCGGATACCATCATAACTGCCATGGCCTCGCCAATGGCACGGCCTACGCCCAGTACCACAGCGGCGGCGATGCCGCTCTTGGCAGCCGGGGCAGAAACCCGGAAGTAAGTTTCGACAGGGGTAGCACCCAGAGCCAGAGAAGCGTCCTCATATTCCTTGGGTACAGCATCCAGAGCTGTGATGGAAACTTTGATAATGGAGGGAAGAATCATAATAGCCAGGACGATGATGGCAGCCAGCAGGCTGGCGCCGTCCGGCACGTCAAAAATTGTGCGGATGCCAGGAACCAGCACCATCATACCCACCAGGCCGTATACCACGGAGGGGATACCTGCCAGCAGGCTGACGGCGTTTTCCAGAGTGTGACGCACCTTGGAGGAAGCCACCTTGGACAGGTAAACAGCGGCGAAGAAGCCGATGGGAACACCCAGCACAATGGCACCGGCTGTGCCGTAAACGCTGGTGAGAATAAAGGGCAGAATACCAAACTTTGCCTCTGAGGCGGTGGATTCCCATTCCGTTCCGAACAGGAAGGGAATGAGGCCGATTTCCCGAATGGCAGGGATACCGGAAATCACCAGATACACGGTGATCAGAAGCACACACAGCACAGTAATCAGACCCAGTACCAGGAAGATTCCGTGAATGATGTGCTCCGTAGCTTGCTTTTTCTTGTTCATTTGCCTTACCTTTCTTTGAAAAAACGGCGGCTGATTCAGCCGCCGCCTTTTGTATGTGCCTTCGGGTTTAGTTGACTGCTACCACACCGGCGGCTGCGATAACCTCAGCAGCCTCAGCGGAGGTGATGTAATCGAAGAACATCTGAGCAGCCTCAGACAGCTTGGCGTCGGTCTTGGTCACCAGAACGAAGGGACGCTGAATCACATAGCTGCCGTCCTTCACGGTTGCCTCGCTGGGAGCCACGCCGCCAACGCTCAGGGCCTTCACGTTGTCCTCTACAGCGGACAGGGAGGTGTAGCCGATGGCATCGGGGTTGCCGGCAACGGTGGCGATTACGTCACCGGTGGAGGTCAGCTCCTGACGATAAGCGCAGGCTTCCTCAGTGCCGGTGATGGACTCAAAGCCGTCCCGGGTACCGGAACCAGCCTCACGGCCAATCACAACGATCTCGGCGTCATTGCCGCCCACATCCTTCCAGTTGGTGATCTCGCCGGTGTAGATCTTGGCGATGGTCTCCAGATCCAGGTCAGCCACAGGGTTTTCGGGGTTGACAATCACGGCGATGCCGTCCAGAGCCAGGGTGGTGCCGGTCAGGCCGCTTTCCTTTTCCTCATCCTTCAGATCCCGGCTGGCCAGGCCAATGTCGCAGCGGCCTTCCTGTACAGCCTGCACGCCGGAGCTGGAACCGGTGGGGTTGTAGGTGACGGTGATGCCGTTGTTGTTGTTCATGAAGGACTCAGCCAGGCCGCCGATGACATCTTCCATAGAAGTGGAGCCGTCGGTGGCAACCTTACCGGAGACTTTCTTCTGGCAGCCGGCGAACACGGAGCCCACCAGCAGCAGGGCCATAACGCCACAGATTAACTTTTTCATAGATGATTTTCCTTTCCATTTGCACATCTTTTTTCTTCTTGTAACCCTCATTGATTACACGGACATTGTAATTCGCCAATGTAAAATCAAAAAGTCATGGTGTGTAAAATCAATGTCAAATTTCCAAAAGGAAAAGGTGCTGCCTTTTGTAAGACAGCACCTTTTATCAGTGGCTCAATTTTTCCAGAAGCGCTTGCAGCTGCTTCTCTTCCTGGGGATCTTCAGCGGAAAGAACAACGGCGTTGCCCGATTCTTCCAGCAGCTTTCCGATGGCAATGTACTGGGACAAGGAGGACTTGAGATTGAAAACATCCCCTTCCCGGGATTTGAGAAATACCTCCCCCTTGCAGGCAGCCACAGCGTCCAGAAAGGCATGAATGGCATCAACATTGGCTGGGTTCATAGCAAAATACTCCTTTTGATGTATTTGTACTATGCCCATTGTACCAAAGGTTTTGCAGGTTGGCAAGACCCAGGTGGAAGGAAGCTTTACCGCAGCTTTTCCTTCAGCTCCAGAATATGGCGATGGATTTCCCGGATTGTGAACCGGAAGGCTTCGTCGTCCTTGCCGGAGGGGTCATCCAGCCCCCAGTTTTCCGCATACTGACAGGGGACATAGGGGCAGCTTACATTGCACCCCATGAAAATCACTACGTCCGGCTCCGGGATATGCTTCAACAGCTTGTTGCGCTGGGTTTGCTCCATATCAATCTGGTAAAGTGCCTTCATCATCCGCACCGCATCGGGATTTATACGGTCTTTCAGAGCGGTTCCGGCGGAGTAGCTTTCAAACACATCCCCAGCCAGAAGCTTTCCCAAAGCCTCGGCAATCTGACTGCGGCAGGAGTTGTGGACGCAGAGAAATGCCACCTTGGGCTTGCCGGTGCATTTCAGCTCCGGCTTGTAGGTTTCGTAGTTGTAGTCGATATCCCGGGTTCCGTCATCCCCAAAATAGGAGATGGCCCCCTGGGGGCACTGGCGTTCACAGCCGTGACACCCTTCGATACAGCCGTTGCCATAGACCACTTCCGGCTTTCCCTCCGGGCCGGTGGGCTTATAGACCCCGTGGCGGCACATATCGTTGCAAACCATACAGCCTGCGCACTTTTCGTAATCAATCACCGGATACCAGTTTTTGCTCATATCTTCCTCCCAAAAATCAGGAAAGAGAGTCCTTCAGCAGCTTTGCCGCCTCCTCAGGGGAGAGCACCCGCCCGGAGGAGAGCACCTTCCCGTCCACTACCAGAGCGGAAAGCCCCTTCCCAATCAGGGCGTTCAGCCATTGCATTCCCAGAATCTGGTTCTGAAAAAACAGCCAGGCTTCTTGTATGATTTCCATTGACACAACTCCCTTACAAAAATACTTCTAAAATTTTCGATATATAAAGGAGAAGAAAAACCACCGGTTTTCAGGTGGCTTTTACTTCCCACACTGACAGCCGCCAGAAGGGCAGGGGGATTGCTGGGTGAGAGCCAGCAAACGCTCCTGAGCCCGTTTGCTGCCTTCCGGGCAAATCCGGTAGTGGGTCCACTTTCCCTCGGTGCGGCTGGACACGATCCCAGAGTCGCACAGAATACGCATATGGTAGGAGAGGGTGGACTGGCTGATGTGCAGCTGCTCCAGCAGGGCGCAGGCACATTTTTCTCCGGTGCGGAGAAGCTCCAGAATTTGCAGCCGGTTTTCATCGCAAAAGGCCTTGAAAATCCGGGCATCTGACAGGTACTGATACATCCTGTATGCTCCTTTCAAATCGAAATCTTTCAAAGTGACCATAGCTTAGCACATAAATCGAAAAAAGTCAATATGAACTTTTGGAATCAGGGCACAGTCGTCCATTGGCGTAAATTGTTCTTGTGGAACCATGGGGGCTGTGGTATACTATAGGGCAGAGTATATGGAAACAGGAGCAGCCTATGAAGGACAGAATTGTAATTCGAGGAGCCAGAGAGAATAACCTGAAAAATGTGGATTTGACCATCCCCAGAGACAAAATGGTGGTGTTTACCGGGCTTTCCGGTTCGGGAAAATCCAGCCTGGCTTTTGATACCATTTACGCAGAGGGCCAGCGGCGGTATGTGGAGAGCCTGAGCGCTTACGCCCGTCAGTTTTTGGGCCAGATGGACAAGCCGGACGTGGATTCCATTGACGGACTGTCCCCGGCCATCTCCATCGACCAGAAAACCACCTCCAAGAACCCCCGTTCCACCGTGGGCACGGTGACGGAGATTTACGACTATCTCCGCCTCCTCTGGGCCAGAGCCGGTACGCCCCATTGCCCCAAGTGCGGCAAGGAAATCAAGCGGCAGACAGTGGACCAGATTGTAGACCGGATTGAGGCTCTGGGGGAGGGGACCCGCTTCATTATCTATTCCCCCGTGGTCCGGGGAAAGAAGGGCGAACATTCCAAGGTCTTTGAGGATGCCAGAAAGAGCGGCTTTGTCCGTGTCCGGGTGGATGGAATTCAATATGATTTGAATGAGACCATCCCCTGTGAAAAGAACAAGAAGCATACTATTGAGCTGGTGGTGGACCGGCTGGTAATCCGGGAGGGGCAGCGCCGCCGTCTGACGGACTCCATCGAAACCGCCTGCGCCCATTCCGGCGGACTGGTGGTAATCCACCTGCCGGACAAGGATGAGGAGCTGAGCTTTTCCCAGAACTACGCCTGTGAGGACTGCGGCATCAGTATGCCGGAGCTGGAACCCCGGATGTTCTCCTTTAACAATCCGGCAGGTGCCTGCCCCTCCTGTTCCGGCCTGGGCTTCCGGCTGATTGCCGACCCGGAGCTGGTGATTCCCGATAAGGACAAATCCATCCTCCAGGGTGCCATTCAGGCCTCCGGCTGGAACAGCGCCAGAACCGACTCGGTATTCCGGATGTATTTTGAAGCCCTGGCCCAGAAATATCACTTTTCCCTGTCCGTTCCTGTGAAGGAGCTTTCCAAAGAGGCGCTGGATGTGATTCTTTACGGCACCAAGGGAGAAAAAATCCGCATGACCTATAACCGGGGCAACGGCATGGGTGTGCTGGAGCAGCCCTTCGAGGGCATCCTGAACAACATCAGCCGCCGCTTCCGGGAAACCCAGTCCGACGCTGCCCGGAAAGAGCTGGAGGAATGTATGTCCACCGCTCCCTGCCCGGTGTGTAAAGGCAAGCGATTGTCGGACATTGCCCTGGCTGTGACCGTGGGTGGCATGGGCATTATGGATTTTTGCGCCATGAGTGTCCGGGATGAGCTGGAATTCATGGAGAATCTCAAGCTGGAAGGGAACATGGCGATTGTTGCCCAGCAGATTGTCCGGGAGATCAAATCCCGCCTGCGCTTTTTGATGGATGTGGGTCTGCAATACCTGACCCTGTCCCGGTCCGCCGGAACCCTGTCCGGCGGCGAGAGCCAGCGTATCCGGCTGGCGACCCAGATTGGATCTTCTCTGACAGGCGTTCTGTATATTCTGGACGAGCCTTCCATCGGCCTTCACCAGCGGGACAATGACAAGCTGCTTATGACCCTGAAAAAGCTCCGGGACTTGGGCAATACCCTCATTGTGGTGGAGCATGACGAGGATACCATGCGGGAGGCAGACTTCATTGTGGATGTAGGCCCCGGCGCCGGAAGCCACGGCGGTGAGATTGTGGCGGCGGGCTCTTTAGAGGACATTTGCCGGGAACCCCGGTCTGTGACGGGACAGTACCTGTCCGGGGTCAAGAAAATCCCCGTACCCTCCCACCGGAGAGCCGGGAACGGCAAAACTCTGAAAATTCTGGGAGCCACGGAGAACAACCTGAAAAATCTGGATGTGGAAATCCCCCTGGGAACCCTGACCTGCGTCACCGGCGTTTCCGGCTCCGGCAAGTCCAGTCTGATTTGCCAGGTGCTGAACAAAACCCTGGCTGCCAAGCTGAACCACGCCAGAACCCGCCCCGGTGTCTGCAAAGGCATTGAAGGGCTGGAGCACCTGGACAAGGTCATCAACATTGACCAGAGCCCCATCGGCAGAACCCCCCGATCCAACCCCGCCACCTATACGGGACTGTTCAATGACATCCGGGATTTGTTTGCTTCCACAGCCGATGCCAAAATGCGGGGCTACGGCCCGGGCCGCTTCTCCTTCAATGTAAAGGGCGGCCGGTGCGAGGCCTGTAACGGCGACGGCCTGGTGAAAATCGAAATGCATTTCCTGGCGGATGTGTACGTGCCCTGTGAGGTGTGCCATGGCCAGCGGTATAACCGAGAGACCCTGGAGGTGCAGTACAAGGGTAAGAACATTGCCCAGGTGCTGGACATGACCGCTGAGGAAGCAGTGGAGTTCTTCCAGAACATCCCCAAAATCAGCAAAAAAGCCCAGACCATGGTAGACGTGGGTCTGGGATATGTGAAGCTGGGCCAGTCCAGTACCTCTTTGTCCGGCGGCGAAGCCCAGCGAGTGAAGCTGGCCACAGAGCTGTCCCGGGCCTTCACAGGCCGCACCATTTATGTGCTGGACGAGCCTACCACCGGCCTTCACGCTGCGGATGTGCACCGGCTGATTGAGGTGCTGCAAAAGCTGGTGGATGCGGGCAATACGGTGCTGGTAATCGAGCACAACCTGGACGTCATCAAGACGGCGGATTATATCATTGACCTGGGCCCGGAAGGGGGCGACCAGGGCGGCTTCCTGGTGGCCTCCGGCACACCGGAGGAGGTTGCCCAGGTTCCCGAGAGCTATACCGGCCAGTATCTGAAGAAATACCTGTAAAAAATCCGGGAGCCTGACGGCTCCCGGAGGAAGAACTCAATAACAGCTGGGGGGCAGAATGTCGGACAGCTCAATGAGCCCGTGGTCCCGTTCCCCGGAATAGTCCACCCGCAGCTGGGGGGACCGAATCCGGCTGGTGCTCTGGTCAATCTCCATGGTGAGGGTTGCCCGGAGATTCCCTTGGGGGGTGTAGTCCAGCAGCAGGGCACCTCCATGGGCGGAAGCGGCAGCCCGAACCAGCACCATCCCCAGCCCGATTCCTTGCCTGCCGTCCCCGATGGCGGGCTGGCGCAGATAGCCGGAAAAGGCCTGAGCCGGATTGGGCATGGCCTCCTGGGAGGCGGGGTTCTCCACAGTGAAGTACAGCCGGGTGCCCTGCCGGGTGAGGCTGGCAGTGATGGTTCCTCCGGCGGGAGTAAACTTGGCGCTGTTGGAAATCAGGTTGTAAATGCCCCGTTCCAGCAGCTCCCGATGGACCTGGCAGTAAAGGGGGGCAGAAAGTCCCTCATGCGCCAGCCGGATATGGGCAGCTTCCAGAAAATGCCGGGTTTTTCCCATGATTTCCCGGATAAACCCGTCAATGTCCAGGGTTTCCTTGGGGAAAACCTCCTGGGATTGGTATTTTGCGGCATCTGCCATGTTGCCGATGTTCCGCAGTAGCTGGTGAAGTCCCCGGCTGATTTGGGCGGCCTGGTGTTTTGCCTCCGGATTTTCCTGAATCATGCCGGAGGGCAGAAGAGCCTCAGCGGCGGTGAGCATGGGAGCGATGGAACTGCGCAGGTGCTGGGCCACAAGGGCCATAGCCTGCAGCTCCGGGGAGACCGCAGCTTCCCTGAGGGTAAAAACATCTCCGGATTCCATAGGTGTGACGCTGGCATCCCACACCCTGTCCAGAATTTTCAGCTTCAGGGATAGAACCCCCCGGGGCGTGGCCGGATATTCCGTCTGCCCGGTGTAGAGCAGGGGCTGGATGTTCTGGTTCTCTTCCAGAAAAAGAGACTTTGCCCTGGTATTTACCAATCGAATCACCCCGTTTTCCACAAAAAACGCCGGGTGTTCCATGAGATTGAGTAATTTTATCAAATCTTTTGACTGTTCCATGATGTCCCTCCTCGTGGCATATCATGTGCAGTTTCGCCGGAAACTCTCCGGGAGAATTTCGACAGGATTCGCACCGTTTTTATTGTAGCGAAAAATAAGACAAATAGCAAGAGAGAAAATGAGGTGAGGCAATGGCTGTGCATGACGGACACCGGGAGCGCCTGAAGGAGCGGTTCCGCTCGGAAGGGCTGGACGGTTTTACAGAGGTGCAGGTGCTGGAGCTGCTTCTGTTTTACAGCGTGCCCCGGAAGGACACCAACGAGATTGCCCATGCCCTTCTGGAAAAGTTCGGAACCCTGGCCCAGGTGCTGGATGCCAACCCGGCGGATCTGGAAAAGGTGCCGGGTATGGGCAGCAGCTCCGCACTGTTTCTGAAGCTCCTAAGCGCCGCAGGACGGCGGTATCAAATCAGCCGAACGGAAAGCGCCACAATTCTTCGCACCCTTGAGCAATGCGGCGCTTATCTGCAGCCCCGGTTTTTCGGGCGAAAGCATGAGGCGGTGTTTTTGCTGTGTCTGGATGCCAAGTGCAAGGTGCTTGCCTGTAAGCAGGTGGGGGAGGGCAGCGTGAATTCTGCCGGAGTCCCCATCCGCAGGATTGTGGAAACCGCCCTTTCCGCCAACGCCACCATGGTGGTACTGGCCCATAATCATCCCAGCGGATTGGCCCTGCCCTCGGCGGATGATATTCAGACCACCAAGCGCCTGGCGGTGGCTCTGGACACGGTGGAAATTACCCTCATTGACCATCTGGTATTTTCCGATGATGACTATGTATCCATGGCTCAGTCCGGCTACTATAAGCCGGGGGAGAGTATGTGCGTTCTGTAAGGAGGAATGGCTATGAAACACTTTTTGATTGTGGTGGATATGCAAAAGGACTTTGTGGACGGGGCTTTGGGAACCCCGGAAGCTCAGGCCATTGTCCCGGCGGTGGCGGAGAAAATCCGCAGCTTTTCCGGGGAGATTTTTGCCACCCTGGACACCCACGGGGAAGATTACCTCTCCACAAAAGAGGGACAGGCCCTGCCGGTGCCCCACTGTATCAAAGGCACCCCCGGCTGGGAGCTGAACTCCCAGGTGGCGGCAGCCTTGGAGGAAAAGGGCTACTCACCGGTGGAAAAGCCCACCTTCGGTTCTCTGGTGCTGCCGGAATTGCTCCGGAAATCTGCCGGGGAAGAGGCCTTTTCTGTGGAGCTCATTGGACTGTGTACGGACATCTGCGTGGTTTCCAACGCCCTGCTTCTGAAAGCAAACTTTCCCCAGCAGGACATTCTGGTAGACAGCACCTGCTGCGCCGGAGTCACCCCCCAGAGCCATGATGCAGCCCTTACCACTATGAAGATGTGCCAGATACAGGTAAAATAATGCTATACAAAATCGGCAGCTGACCCAAAGAAGGCCAGCTGCCGATTTATCATACATATCAGAAATTTCTGCCCATGCGGCTGAATGCCATAACCACACTGTCAACACCCAGAAGAATCAGATAAGCCCCGGCAATATAGCGGACGGCGGTCAGGGTAATCAGGGGATTGAGGAGCATGAGACAGCCCAGAATCAATCCGATGATGTGGATGACCAGGGAAAAGTAGAAAATTCCGTTGCCTGCTACAAAGCGGATACGGTTCAGATGGGCCAGCCGGGAGATGCAATGGGCGATGAACCAGATGGGGAACAGTACCGTCAGTACCAGCACGCCGGTACGGGGGTAGACCACCAGCATGACACCGGCCATAACGCTGAGAATCCCGGATACCAGGGAGAGCATGGGGCCGAAGCCTGTATACCGCTCCATTTGGATGTAAAGGATAATATCCGCAATCCCCATCACTACGGCGGATATGCCATAAAGGAAAACCAGGCTGGTAAGCACCAGTTCCGGCTTTGCGAAAGTCAGAATACCCAGTCCAATCAGCAATATGCCAATGACCAGCTCCAGCCAGCCAAAACCAGAATGCCTTTTCATTGCTTCATTCCTCCTGTCAGGATTTCCATAAATTCCTCGCCGGTGATGGTCTCCTTGCTGTAAAGATACTGGGCCAGGGCATCCAGCTTGTCCTTGTTTTCGGTGAGAATCTTTTTGGCCTTTTCATGCTGCTGCTTTACCAACTCCACAACCTTCTGGTCAATCTCCCGCTGGGTCTGGGGAGAGCAGGCAAGAGCGCTGTCTCCACCCAGATACTGATTGGTGACGGTCTCCAGGGCCACCATGTCAAAATCCTGGGTCATGCCATAGCGGGTAATCATAGCCCGGGCCAGCTTGGTGGCCTGCTCAATGTCGTTGGAGGCGCCGGTGGTGTAGGTGCCGAAGGTGACCTCCTCTGCAGCCCGTCCGCCGGTGTAGGTGGCAATCTTGTTTTCAATCTCCTCCCGGGTCAGAAGGTACTTGTCTCCGGTATCCACTTGCATGGTGTAGCCCAGAGCACCGGAGGTGCGGGGGATGATGGTGATTTTCTGCACCGGAGCGCTATGGCTCTGGAGGGCTGCCACCAGGGCGTGACCAATCTCGTGATAGGCAACAATTTTCTTTTCCTGGTCAGAAAGCACGGCGTTTTTCTTCTGATAGCCTGCAATGACCACTTCAATACTCTCCTCCAGGTCGGCCTGGTTTACAACGGTACGTCCGTTGCGCACCGCCCGCAGGGCGGCTTCGTTGATGATATTTGCCAGTTCTGCGCCGGAGGCACCGGCGGCCATCCGGGCGATGGTGTGCAGGTCCACATCCTCGGCGGCCCTGATTTTTCTGGCGTGTACCTTGAGAATTGCCTCCCGGCCCTTCAAATCCGGCAGCTCCACCGGCACCCGGCGGTCAAAACGCCCGGGGCGGGTGAGGGCGGGGTCCAGAGACTCCGGCCGGTTGGTGGCGGCCAGAATGATGACACCGGTGTTCTCCTCGAAGCCGTCCATCTCCGTCAGCAGCTGGTTCAGGGTCTGCTCCCGCTCATCGTTGCCCCCTACGTTCCCGGCGGAGCGCTTCTGACCGATGGCGTCAATTTCGTCGATGAATACGATACAGGGGGCTTTTTCCTTGGCTTGCCGGAACAAATCCCGGACCTTGGAGGCGCCCATGCCCACAAACATCTCCACAAACTCGGAACCGGAGATGGAGAAGAAGGGTACATTGGCCTCGCCGGCTACCGCCTTGGCCAGCATGGTTTTGCCGGTACCCGGAGGGCCTACCAGCAAAAGACCTTTGGGCATGGAAGCACCGGCTTCCGAGTATTTTCCCGGATTGTGGAGGTAGTCCACAATTTCGGAAAGACTCTCTTTGGCCTCGTCCTCACCGGCCACATCGGAGAATTTGATACCTTTGGTGGATTGTACATATACCTTGGCATTGCTCTTTCCCATGCCGAAGGCCATGGAGTCCTTGCCGCCCATCTGCTGCATCATTTTCTTGGACATATAATTTCCCAGCAGAGCAAAGATGACCAGCGGCAGGATGAAAGTCAGCAGGAAACTCCAGATGGGGGAGATGGGTTCTTCGATAACCCGGGTAAACTCCGCACCGGAGTCGTAGAGCCGCTGGGTAAGATTCGGGTCCTCCATGGGTGCTGTTTTGTAGACGGTGAGTCCTTCTTTGTCCGTAAACAGAATCTGAGAATCCTCCACCTGCACGGCGCCGATTTGCTTCTGCTGTGTCATTTCCATGAAGGTTCCGTAATCCACCTCTGTCACCTGCCCCCGGGTAAGCAGCGGTGTTACCAGCAGATTGAACAGGAAAATAATCAGCAGTACGATACAGTAATAATAAATCAATGGCTTTTTGGGTGATTTTACTTCTTTCATAAGGGTTTCCTTCTTTCTTCCGGTTGTGTGGATTGGGCGGCCATGGCCTCCATGGCCAGAAGCAATGCACGGTTTGCAGCCTGTATGGAAAAGTCCAGGGCATACTCTGCCAGAAGGATTTTTTCCTCGGCCTCCTGCTCCTGCGCTGCCTCCGGGGAAGGGTAAGCCTGCAGGTCTGCCTTGCACTGGTGTATGACGGTTTCAATTTGATCGTAGGTGTGGGAGATGGTGCCCACAATCCCGGAGCGGGAGAGCTGCAGCCTGTTTTTCAGAGCCAGCTCATTTTCTTCACATTCCCGCTTCAGCCCCTCTATGGCCTGCTGTAATTGTGCATGGTTATCGTGTTGGCTCAGCTGTATCCGGGCGAGCAGCCGGGTAATCTGCTCTTCCAACTCATAGAGCTTGATGGATAGAATTTCCTGTGCCACATCTGCACCCCCTTTTGGGTATATTGTAAAGCCGTAGAATTGCGGATACAATAATCACACCGGGGACGGTGTATAGACAAAAATGCCAAAGTGTAAAGATACCTTACACTTTGGCATAATGAAAACCCTATGTTATTTCTGCCCTTGGGGTGGAATCCCCTTGGTCATGAGGCGGTAGACCACATCCACAATCTGATCCAGGTTGTCCGTATCCTGTTCGCTCCACTCCTGAAGCAGCCCCAGAATGGCCAGACTGTGATACCGGGATATGATTTTCACTTCTGAGATACTGCACTGGGCGTATAAATTTTTCCGCTCGGCAGCCATGAGGAAAAACTGCTGGAGATATCTGCGCAGAAGCCCTTCCAATTCGGCTTGATAGCTGGTGCCAATGCCCCGTTTGATATAAGGGGAGATATGCACCGCCATCACCAGAAAACACCGCAGCCCCTCCCGGGCATCCTCGTGGGCCATACTCTCTTCCAGAACCTGGGCAGACCGTTTCTCCAGCATCCAGCGAAACAGATCGGGAATGTCCTCAAAGTGGTAATAAAAGCTCTGCCTGGTAATGTGGCATTGCTCCACAATGTCTTTGACGGTCAGCTTTTTCACATGATTCTGGCTCAACAGCGTCATGGCTGCTTTTGCAATGGTTTCCTTCATGTCCCCGGGCATAGCCTTTTCACCCCTGTGGCTGTAATTATGGAATGATTATAACATCCCACCAGGGCAAATACAATACCGATTCCAGGGATTGAAAGAAAACAAATGTTCGCAAAATTCCCGGAAGAGGATTCCCTTTTTGTGGAATGTATGCTATAATATAAAACAAACCACGTGACTTGGAAGTTACGAAAAAGGAGGTTCGGAAGCCGGCATGGATCATTTTCAGTTGGTTTCTTCATACCGGCCTTCCGGCGATCAGCCGGAGGCCATTGCAAAACTGTCCCAGGGGATTGAACTGGGGCTGCGGGAGCAGACCCTTCTGGGCGTGACCGGCTCCGGTAAGACCTTTACCATGGCCTCCATCATTGAAAAGGTAAACCGCCCCACCTTGGTGCTGGCCCATAACAAAACCCTGGCAGCTCAGCTTTGTTCCGAGTTCCGGGAGTTTTTCCCCAACAATGCAGTGGAGTACTTTATCTCCTACTACGACTATTACCAGCCGGAGGCCTATATTGCCCATACGGATACCTATATCGAGAAGGACTCGGCGGTGAATGAGGAGATTGACCGGCTGCGCCACAGCGCTACCTCCGCCCTTTTTGAGCGGCGGGATGTGATTGTGGTGTCCTCTGTCAGCTGCCTGTACGGTCTGGGCGACCCCATCGACTATAAAAGCATGGTGATTTCCCTGCGGGTAGGGCAGCAGCGTCCCATGGACGAGATTCTGAAAAAACTGGCGGAAATCCGGTATGAGCGGAACGACCTGGATTTTTCCAGAAACAAATTCCGGGTCCGGGGGGATACCCTGGAGGTGTATCCGGCATACTGGGCCGGACGGGCCATCCGGGTGGAGTTCTTCGGGGATGAGATTGACCGGATTTCGGAGATCAATGCGGTCTCCGGCATGGTGGAGCGGTATGTGGAGCATGTGGCCATTTACCCCGCCAGCCACTATGTGGCCTCCCGGGAGAAGCTGGAACGGGCTATCCGGGAGATTACCCGGGAATGTGACGCCCAGGTGGAGCTGTTCCGCTCCCAGGACAAGCTGCTGGAAGCCCAGCGGATTGCCCAGCGGACAGCCTACGACATTGAAATGCTGACAGAAATCGGATTTTGTACCGGCATTGAAAACTATTCCCGGGTGATTCAGGGCAGAGCCCCGGGGACGCCCCCCACAACCCTTCTGGATTACTTCCCCAAGGACTTTCTCATGTTCATAGACGAGAGCCACGTGACCCTGCCCCAGTGCCGGGCCATGTATGCAGGAGACCGGAGCCGGAAGGATTCTCTGGTGAATTATGGCTTCCGGCTGCCCTCTGCCTACGATAACCGCCCCTTGAATTTTGAGGAGTTCGACAGCAAAATCAACCAGGTGGTGTATGTGTCCGCCACCCCCGGGGACTATGAGCGGACCCGGTCTGCCCAGACGGTGGAGCAGGTCATCCGCCCCACGGGCCTTCTGGACCCGAAAATTGAAATTCATCCTATCGAGGGCCAGATTGACCACCTGATTGGCCAGATCAACGACCGGGCCGCCCGGAATGAGCGGGTGCTGGTGACTACCCTCACCAAGAAAATGGCAGAGGATTTGACGGTCTACCTGCAAAAAGCCGGTATCAAGGTGCGCTATATGCACTCGGATGTGGGGGCCATGGAGCGGATGGAGATTATCAGGGATTTGCGGATGGCAAAGTTCGATGTGCTGGTGGGCATCAACCTGCTGCGGGAAGGCCTGGACCTGCCGGAGGTCAGTTTGGTGGCCATTCTGGATGCGGACAAGGAAGGCTTCCTCCGCTCCGAAACCAGCCTGATTCAGACCATCGGCCGGGCAGCCCGAAATGCCCAGGGCCTGGTGATTATGTATGCCGACCGGGTCACCCCCTCCATGCAGGCGGCCATCAGCGAAACCAAGCGCCGCCGCCAGATTCAGGATGCCTACAACAAAGCCCATGGCATCGAGCCCAAGACCGTCATCAAATCCGTCCGGGATTTGATTGAGATTTCCTCCTCCACCGGTGAGAAGAAGGGCAGAAACGGCATCAAGATGACCAAGGCGGAAAAGGAGAAGGAGATTGCCCGGCTGGAAAAGCAGATGAAGGAAGCTGCAAGGATGATGGAGTACGAGTACGCCGCCGTACTCCGGGACCAGATCATCCAGCTTCGGGGCAACGGAATTTAAGAAAAGGAGCTGTGTGCAGTGCATACAGCTCCTTTTTAACAAAGAAGAAAAACTTTTGCAATCCCTGGGCAATATTCACAGTTTGTTCCTGAATAACAGTTTTTCCATGCTATAATAACAGTAGTAAGTCATTCAGGGGGAATGAAATATGGCGTTTGTAGAATTTCGGAATGTAGAGAAGATTTATCACACCGGCGAGGTGGATATCCAGGCGCTGCACGATACCAGCTTTACCATTGAAGAAGGGGAGCTGGTGGTCATTGTGGGCCCTTCCGGTGCAGGCAAGACCACTTTGCTGAATATATTGGGAGGCATGGACAGCCTTTCCGGGGGAAAAGTGTTTTTGGACGGACGGGAGATTTCCGGCCTTTCCAAGCGGCAGCTGACCCAGTACCGCCGTCAGGATGTGGGCTTTGTGTTCCAGTTTTATAACCTGCTGGGGAACCTGACTGCTTTGGAGAATGTGGAGCTTGCCAACCAGATTTGCAAAAATCCTCTGGATGCAAAGCAGGTGCTTGTGGATGTGGGGCTGGAAGACCGACTCAAGAACTTCCCCAGCCAGCTGTCCGGCGGCGAGCAGCAGAGAGTGGCCATCGCCAGAGCCCTGGCCAAGAATCCCAAGCTTCTTTTGTGCGATGAGCCCACCGGCGCTTTGGACTACCAGACCGGCAAGGCCATCTTGCAGCTTTTGCAGGACACCGGCAGAAAAACCGGTATGACCATCATCATCATCACCCACAACAGCGCCTTGACCGCCATGGCTGACCGGGTTATCCGGGTGAAAAACGGCACGGTGGTATCGGAGACCCTGAACGAACACCCACAAAGTATTTCGGAGATTGAATGGTAATGAAAAAGAACATGATGCGAAGAAACCTGTGGCGTTCCATACGGAAATCCATGGGCCGGTATATTGCCATTATGTCGATTATTGCATTGGGTGCCGGCCTGTTTGTGGGACTGTTGTCCAGCAAGATTTCCATGATGGAAACAGCCGGGAATTATATGGACACTCAGAATATGTACGACCTGACCCTGCTCAATGACTATGGCTGGAGCCTGGAGCAGGTGGAGGCGGTAAAAGAGCTTCCCCAGGTGGTGGATGTGGAAGGGACCGTCTATGTGGATGTAATCGGTACGGTGGGAGATTCCCAGACCGAGGCGGTTTACGAGGTTTATTCCATCCCCCAGGAGGTAAATGAGGTATATCTTCTGGAAGGCCGGATGCCGGAGGCCCCCAACGAATGTCTGGCAGATGCCAACCTCCAGGACAGAACTGCCCTGAACGACCAATTCCGGATTGCAGACACCAATGAGGCGGAAACGCTGGAAAGCCTCAACTGCCAGACCTTCACCATTGTAGGCTATGTTTCCTCTCCGCTGTTTATGGACATGAACCGGAACAACACCACCCTGGGAAACGGCTCCGTGACTTCCAATATCTACATACCCTGGGATGCCTTTGATGTGGACTACTATTCCCGGATAGATGTCACTGTCGCCGGGGACTACGAGGCCTACACAGATGAATACAATCAGGCAATGGATAACCTTTCTGAGGAGATAAAACCCCAGATACAGGTTTTGGCCCAGGAACGGTATGAAAGTCTCCTTTCCGATGGCTGGGAGGAATACAACCAGGGCCTTGCCGAGTATGAGGACGGCCTGAAGACCTACAACGAAGGCAAACAGGAGGCAGAGCAGGCGCTTAAGGATGCAAAGAATGCGCTGCTGGAAGGAGAGCAGGAACTGGAGGACAACCAGAAACTGCTGGATGACGGCGCCGTGCAGCTCCAGGAGGGCCTGGAGCTTCTGGAGCGGAACAAAAAGGACCTGGAGGATGGCCAGAAGGAGCTGGATGCCAAGAAAGAGTCGGTTTCCTGGCAGCTTGCCCAGGCCAGACAGGAACTGGAAGAAAACGAGAAAACCGTAAACGATAGCCTTGCCAAGGTGGAGGACGGACTTACCCAGCTGACCTCCGGCTTGCAGCAGCTGGATTCGGGTATTCTCCAAATGGAAATGCTGGTAAACGGTATGGACTCTGCGATCCGCATTGCAGAAAAGATGATTGCCGATACGGACAACGCCATTGCTCTGGCTCAGGAAGCACTGGATAAGGCCAAGGAAGAAGAAATCCTGGACGAAGCACTGCTGCAAAGACTGCAGGAGGAACTGGACAATCTGGTGGCTTCCCGGGAGTGGTATATCCAGGAGTTTGAGCGGCTGAAAGAGCAGGCAGAACCGCTGCGGCAGCGGCTGGACGACCTGAAGCAGCAGCGGGATGACTTGCAGGCCCAGAAGACCGACCTGGAAAGCACACGGCAAACCCTTCTGGCAGCCCAGGCGGAAATCGAAGCAGGATATACGGAACTGGAAAACCAGTCTGCCCAGGCCCAGACGGAGCTTGCCAACGCCCAGAAGCAGATTGACGACGGCAATGCCCAGTTAGAGCAGGGACAGAAAGAATTGGAACAGAAGCAGCAGGAGCTGGAATCGGGCAGAATCGCCCTGGAAGAGGGCCGGAAGGAACTGGAACAGGGCTGGGAAGAGTACCGCCAGGGCGAAGCAGACACCCGGAAGGAGCTGGAGGAGGGCTACCAGGAGCTGGAAGACGCCCGCGTCCAGCTGGAAGACGCAAAAGCCACCCTGGAGGATATGAAGGAGCCCTCCGTATATATCCTGACCCGGGAATCCAATGCAGGCTACCTGGGTGTGAGCAGCAACTCTGACATTGTGGCAGGTGTGTCCCGGGTGTTCCCGGCGTTCTTCCTTCTGGTGGCGGCTCTTGTGTGTATTACCACCATGACCCGTATGGTGGAAGAAGAGCGGACCCAGATTGGCACATTGAAGGCTCTGGGCTACGGCAACGGAGCCATTATCGGAAAATACTTGTTCTATGCCGGAAGTGCGGCGGTGCTGGGCTGCGGCATCGGCGTGGTGGTGGGAAGCATTGTATTCCCCCAGATTATCTGGACGGCCTACAGCCTGATACTGACCCTCAAGCCCAACCTGGATATTGTGTTCAATATCCCCCTGTGCGTAGGGGTTGTGGCGGTGTATACGGCGCTGATGCTCCTGGTGACCTGGTATTCCTGTCGGGTTGAGCTGCGGGAAGTGCCTGCGGAACTGGTGCGCCCCAAGACACCTGCCGGGGGCAAGAAGATTCTTTTGGAGTACATCCCCCTTTGGAAGCACTTGCGGTTCCTGGATAAGGTGATGCTGCGGAACATTTTCCGCTACCGCCAGCGGCTGCTTATGATGATTGTGGGCATTTGCGGCTGTACGGCTTTGCTGGTGACCGGTTTTGGCATCGGCGACTCCATCAAGGATATCGTATCCTACCAGTTTGAGGAAGTAACCCTGTATGATTTGCAGGTGCAGTTTGGAGACAGCCTCACACCTGAGGAGGAGCAGCAGATAACCAAGAAAATGCAGGATAACATTTCTGCCATTTCCTTCGTCCACCAGTCCACAGCGGATCTGGAATTTGGAGATAAGACCAACAGCGTAAACCTGCTGGTAGGCGGCGAGGATATGGGACAGTTCTTCGACCTGCACGATGGCAGCAAGACACTGTCCCTGCCGGGGGACGGGGAAGCCCTTGTCTCTGTAGGCGTCGCAGAGCTTCTGGACATTTCCGCCGGAGATGAGATTGTGGTGCGCAACGCAGACTCGGAAGCCCTGCATCTTACGGTATCGGGCGTCTTTGATAACCATGTATTCAACTATGTGATTGTCAATCCCCAGACTTATGAGAGCCAGCTGGGAGAGGCACCGGAGTATCAGGTGGCCTTTGCCACGGTTTCCGAGGGGAAAGACCCCAGGGTGGTGGGCGCAGACTTTACCGCCTTGAACAATGTGATGAATGTGACGGTCAGTGAGGCACTGGCGGATCAGGTGGGCTCCATGCTGGAGGTGCTGGACCTGATTGTGGCCACGGTCATTGTCTGTGCAGCCATTCTTGCTGTGATTGTCCTTTACAACCTGACCAACATCAATATCACAGAGCGGATGCGGGAGATTGCCACCATCAAGGTGCTGGGCTTCAACAGCTGGGAGACGGCCCTTTACGTATTCAAGGAGAATCTGATTCTCTCCATATTCGGAGCATTGATTGGCCTTCTGGGCGGTAAACTGCTTCTGGACTTTGTGATGAGCCAGATTAAGATTGATATGGTATGGTTTACATCCCGTCTGTTTGCCACCTCACTGCTTTTGTCCGTAGGCATTACGGTCCTGGTAGCTGTACTGGTGGATGTGGTGCTTTACTACAGATTGGAAAAAATCAATATGGCGGAGGCGTTGAAATCTGCCGAATAAACCGGAGAAAGAAACCTTGATTTTTCCAAAATTGTGTGGTAATATACATCATCGGTGTGGACAAATAAATAAAAGGAAGTCTTATTTATGAATACCAAGACCTTTGAAATGTATGAATCTTCGGTGCGCTCCTACTGCCGCCATTTCCCTGTGGTGTTTAACCGGGCAAAGGGTGCTTTCATGTACGACGAGGAAGGAAACCGTTATCTGGATTTCCTCTGCGGCGCCGGTGCACTGAATTACGGACACAACAATGATTATATCAAGGAAAAGCTTGTTTCCTATCTTCAGAATGACGGCGTGCTTCACGCCCTGGACCTGCATACCCCTGCAAAGCGGGAGTTCCTGGACACCCTGGAGGAGAAAATCCTCAAGCCCCGGGGACTTAACTACCGGGTGATGTGCTGCGGCCCCACGGGCACCAACGCTGTGGAGGCGGGCCTGAAGCTGGCAAGAAAAGTCACCGGCCGCTCCAATGTGTGGGCCTTCATGGGCTGCTTCCATGGCATGACCCTGGGTTCTCTCTCTCTGACCACCGAGGCCTACGCCCGGAATGCTGCCGGCGTGAGCCTGGAGAACTGCACCCATATTCCCGCACCTTATATGTTCCCGGAGCTGGACGTGGTGGCCTATATGCAGCGGCTGCTGGACGACGACCATTCCGGCGTGGAAAAGCCCGCTGCTCTGGTTATGGAGACGGTGCAGGCTGAGGGCGGCATCTATCCCTTTGCCCCTGAGTTCCTCCGGGGCTGCCGGAAGTTCTGCGACGAGAACGATATTCTGCTGATTATCGATGATATCCAGGCGGGCTGCGGCCGTACCGGTACCTTCTTCTCCTTTGAGCGGGCAGGTATCAAGCCGGACATGGTGACGGTATCCAAGTCCATCGGCGGTATCGGTATGCCCATGTCTCTGCTGCTTATCTCTCCCGACAAGGATATCTGGAAGCCTGCGGAGCATAACGGAACCTTCCGGGGCAACCAGCTGGCTTTCGTAGCCGGAACCGCTGCCATTGAATACATGGCAGAGCACAAGCTGGACCAGGAGGCTGCCCGGAAGGGCGCCATGGTGGACGCCTTTATCCGGGAGGAGATTCTTCCTCTGGACAAGCGGCTGACCCACCGGGGCATTGGCCTTATCTGGGGTATCGACTGCCAGGCTCTGGGAGGGGATCCCTTCAGCGAAGCCGTGGTGGATGCCTGCTTCCGCAAGCATCTGATTGTGGAGCGTGCCGGCCGGAACAGCTGCGTCGTCAAACTTATGCCCACACTGGTAATTGATGACGAGGACCTGATGGAAGGCATGCGCATCCTGAAGGAAGCCTTCGTTGAGGTTCTGGAATCCCAGAAGGAAAACTGAATGAAACCCCAAGGGCTTGCCCTCTGTTAATCCTAGAGGACAAGCCCTTTTCATTTTGGGAGAATTTCCCGGACTGGAAAAAGGATTGACATACTGTGGCGGGTTCGCTTATAATAGTCCTAAATTTTCATGGCTGAAATCGAACACCGCAAGGGTGTCGGATAGAAAAAGCCAAATATAAAACCGAAACAAGGTGAAGAAATGAAACGATTGTTGGTGTTATTGATTGCCGGTGTGTTGTGCCTTTCCCTGGCGTTTTGCGGAAGAAAAGGGGAGGATACCCCTCAGCAGACCTCAACTCCCACGGAGACCTCCGAGGTAACCACAGCTCCGACTACCCGGCCGACGGAAACCACCGAGGCAACAGAGCCCACACCGGAACAGGTGGTGGAGGCGTTTGCCAAGGAACAGGGCCTGACCCTGGCGGACTGGCCTGAGTCTTTGATCAAGCTGCTGGAAAAGAATCCGGAGACCGAGGAATACGTTCTGAATTATCCCTTTAAGAAGGATATGGAGCCGGAAATCGATTTAAGTGACTGCCTGAATGAATCGGGCGTTCCTTTACTGATTCAGTGGGACGAGCGGTGGGGATATACGGAGTATGCCGGAGAGCTTATGGGCCTGTCCGGCTGCGGACCGACCTGCCTGTCCATGGCCTGTATCTACTTTTTCCAGGATGCCACCTATACCCCCAAATATGTAGCGGAGTTTTCTGAGGAGCACGGATACGCCGTAGACGGCAACGGGAGCGCATGGACGCTGATTTCCCAGGGCGGCAAGGAGCTGGGCCTGGACGTGGTGGAAATCCCCCTGGACGAGAACCGGATTATCAACAATCTGGAGGTAGGCAACCTCATCATCTGTGTTGTGGGCCCTGGTGACTTTACAACCTCCGGGCACTTCCTGGTTTTGACCGGCTATGAGGACGGTTACGTGAAGCTCAACGACCCCAACAGCCCCATGAGAACAGAGCAAAAATGGGAACTGACCCGGGTTATGGAGCAGATTGATAACCTCTGGGTTTGCAGACTGCCTTCAGAATAATCGAACAATCCCACATTGGAGGTGCTGCGTAAGTTGCGCAGCACCTCCTTTTTGTTTGTTGGAAGCTGTAAAACAGGCATGAAAGGGACAGCTTCGCCATATGGTATAAAGAGGTGAGTGCTATGGCCTATGAAATATCCTACAGCCCCCAGGAAAATCACCGCTATCCCATTTTCCACCCCCGGAAAAAGCTGTCCAAATGGCTGCTGGGGGTGGCGCTGGCTGCCGTGACGGCCCTGGCCATCCCCCAGGTGCGCCGGCAAATCGGACAGGCCCTGCTTCCCGGAGATAACGAAACCACCCGGGAGGCGGTGACAGCTTTCCTGGAGGATGTCCGGCAGGGGGTATCTATCCCCGACGCATTCCAGGCCTTTTGCCGGGAGATTGTGAAAGATGTGGAAGTTCCCAAGAACGCCGATTGATCTGCGCCCTGGTTTTTTCCTCCTTCTGGCAGCGGGGCTTCTGATTTTTCCCCTGCCCTGGGTGGGGGCGTGGCTCCTGGCGGTGACGGTTCATGAGACCTTTCACCTTCTGGCGGCAAGGCTTTCCGGTGGGACGGTGGAGGAAATCACCCTGGGAGGCGGGGGAATGGCGATTAAAATCGGGCCGCTGGAACCCAAACAGGCCTTTTTCACCGCTATGGCTGGGCCCTTTGGAAGTATCTGCCTGGTTCTCCTTGCTCCGTGGCTTCCCAGGACGGCGGTGTGCGGCTTTTTTCAGGCGGTGTTTAACCTGCTTCCCATAATGCCCCTGGACGGAGGACGGGCTTTGAGGGTGCTTCTTTGCCGCTTCCTGAAAAACGGCCGCCGGATTACGGCCCGGGTGGAACAGGGAACGATTTTTCTGGTTTTTGCCGCCTGCTGTTACGGCTTTTTCCGGCTGGAACTGGGAATATTCCCCATACTTCTGCTTCTTCTGTTTCTCTTGCGCACAGGGAAAATAAAAATTTCTTGCAAACCGGGGCTTCAAAGGTTACAATAGTCCTACCTATAAGGATAAGAGGTAAGGCTATGACCGATTTATTGCAAAGAATCCTGCCTACGGTGCAGAAACCTGCCCGGTATACCGGCGGAGAATACAACGAAATCCAGAAGGACCCGGCCCAGGTGCGGGTGGATGTGGCCTTCTGCTTTCCGGATACCTACGAAATTGGTATGTCCAATGTGGGTATGCGGATTTTGTACGGCGTCATGAACGAAATGGACGGCGTGTGGTGCCAGCGGGTGTTCGCCCCCTGGGGGGACATGGAGGAGGCCATGCGCCAACATGACATTCCCTTGTGGGCGCTGGAGAGCGGCAAGGCGGTGAAGGACTTTGACATGATTGCCTTTACCATCGGCTATGAGATGTGCTATACCAATATTCTCAATATGCTGAATCTTGCCGGTGTCCCTCTGTACGCCCGGGACCGGAAGGACCTGAACCAGATGGTGTTTGCCGGCGGTGTGTGTACCTTCAACCCGGAGCCCCTGGCGGACTTTATCGACTTTTTCTCCCTGGGAGAAGGGGAGGAGAGCACGGTGGAAATTGTGTCCCTTTACGACCGGGCCAAGGCCGAAGGGTGGAGCAAGGAGACATTTTTGCTGGAGGTCTCCAAAATCCCCGGGGTGTATGTCCCCTCCTTCTATGAGCATAAATATAACCCGGACGGCACTCTGGCGGAGATTGTCCTTCTCCACGGAGCCCCCAGAACCGTCACCAAGCGGATTGTGGAGGATTTGGACAAGGCCTATTACCCCACCAAAATGATTGTGGCCTCCACGGAAATCGTCCACGACCGGGCGAACCTGGAACTGTTCCGGGGCTGTGTCCGGGGCTGCCGCTTCTGCCAGGCAGGCTTTTCCTGCCGCCCGGTGCGGAAAAAGAGTCCGGAGGTTCTGTACCGTCAGGCAGTGGAAACCCTGGAGGATTCGGGGCATAATGAAATCACCCTGTCCAGCCTGTCCACCTCCGACTACCGTGGGCTCAAAGAACTGACGGATGAGATGCTTTCTTACTGCGTGGACAACCGCATCAACCTGTCGGTGCCCTCTCTCCGGGCGGACAACTTCTCCCGGGAGCTGATGATGAAGCTCCGCACCCAGCGGAAAAGCGGCCTGACCTTCGCTCCGGAGGCCGGTACCCAGCGGCTGCGGGATGTAATCAATAAGAATCTGACAGAGGAGGAAATCCTCACCACCTGCGCCAACGCCTTTTCCGGCGGCTGGGACCATGTGAAGCTCTATTTCATGCTGGGCCTTCCCACGGAGACGGACGAGGATGTACTGGGCATTGCGGAGCTGGTGCATAAGGTGATTCTTACCTGGAAGGAACACGCCTCCAATAAGAAGCGGGGCCTGCGGGTCCATGTGGCCACGGCCTACTTTGTGCCCAAGCCCCATACCCCCTTCCAGTGGGATAAGCAGATTACCCCGGAGGAATACCTCCGCCGCTGCCACCTGCTGAAAGACCATTTTTATTCCAAGTCCGTGGAGTATAATTACCATACCCCGGACATCAGCCGCCTGGAGGCTGTAACCGCCCGGGGCGACCGCCGCCTGGGGCCGGTGATTGCAGAGGCCGCCAGAAACGGTGCCAAGCTGGACGGCTGGGACGAGTATTTCAACTATCAGATCTGGATGGATGCCTTCAAGACCTGCGGCGTGGACCCGGACTATTACACGGTCCGTGGCTTCGGGGAGGACGAGCTTTTACCCTGGGACCCTATCGATGTGGGCATCAGAAAAAAGTTTTTGCTCCGGGAGAGAAAACGGGCCTACGAGGGCATCATAACACCGGACTGCCGCCATGGCTGCAGCGGCTGCGGTGCCAATAGCCTGCTTCAGGAGGTGGAGTGCGATGCTTAGACTGCTGTTTGAGAAAAAGGGAAGAGCCGTCTGGATTTCCCACCTGGACTTGATGCGCCTGTTTCAAAGAGCCTTCAAGCGGGCGGAGCTGCCCCTGACCCATACCCAGGGCTTCAACCCCAGACCCTCCGTATCCATTGCCCTGCCTTTGTCCGTGGGGGTAGAGAGCAGCTGCGAGTTGCTGGACTTCACCCTGGAGGGCGCAGAGGTCCCTTGCCAGGAGATTTGCCGCCGGCTCAATGAAAAGCTGGTGGAGGGCATCCGGGTTTTGCAGGTGTATGAGGACGGTCGGAAGCTGAAAGACCTGCGGCTTTTGTCCTGCCGGGTAACCCTGGAATACGACAATGGAGTTCCCTCCGGTGCTCCTGAGACCGTTTCCGCCCTCTTTGCCCAACCGGAGCTTCTGGTGGAGAAGCGCACCAAAAACAACGGAATGCAGGAGCAGAACATCATCCCCATGATCCGAAGCCTTCAGGTGGAGGCAGGGGAGAAGCACCTGGTGCTGAACGCCTTGGTGTACTGCCAGAATCCCACCTTGAATCCGGCTCTGCTGGTGTCCGCCATCGAGCGTTACCTGCCGGAGCTTACCCCTAGCTTTTCCCATTGCGCCCGGCTGGAAATTTACGACGAACAGGAACAAGTATTCAGATAAGGAGAATGTCATATGAAAGTGAATCCCAATTTTGTGCTGGAAGACTGCCCCATCTGCCGGGGCAACGGTATCGTTGTCCACGAGGGCGACTGGAGCGTCCAGGTAGAGTGCTGCGACTGCGGCGCCCATACGGTATACGTGGAGTATAACTCCGAGACGGAGAAAGCGGAAGCAGAACAGCAGGTAGTCTGCCTGTGGAACCTGGGCAAGGTCATCCGCACCGATGTGGGCGAGTAAAAAATTTTTTCAAAAAACAAAAAAATAATGCTTGCATTTTCTGACAGCGTGTGATAGAATACTCAGGCAGTCAGGAAATGAAGCAAATCCGGGTGTGGCGAAGTTTGGTATCGCGCTTGAATGGGGTTCAAGAGGCCGCTGGTTCGAATCCAGTCACTCGGACCAAAAACGGTTGAAATCGTAAGATTTCAACCGTTTTAGTCTGTCAAAGAACCCCCGGTTTTTGCATGGCAAAAACCGGGGGTCTTTGACAGACTGAGATGCCGGAAGTCTTAAGACTTCCGGCATTTGCTTTTTTTCAGCCCTGGACAAAGCCCAATGTCCAGTAATCCAGATATACGATTTTTTCCGGGGAAGTGCCCATGGTAACCCGTTGACAGCGAACTTTCCACACATCGGAGCCCCGGAGCTTCTCCGCCCGGATTTCAAATACATGGTTCAGACTCCGGCCTTCCATGTACTTGTCTGTTTTTGTAAAACGAATCAGCTCCAGCCGGCGGAAGTCGTTGGTGGGAAAGGCGTTGCGTACACACAGCCCGAACATGGTCTGGGCATCCTGAATGCTGCCCATTTCAAAGACACTTCTTATCATAGCACGATAATCTTCCATAAAGAAACCTCCTTACAGCTTGGCGTAAACCTTATCCAAAAAACGCTGGGTGTCCACCAGGACACGCTTGTGGGTACCTTCTCCGATTTTTCCGGCCTCATCAAAAGCGGTTACCTGAAAGGTGATTACGTTTCCTTCCACCTGGGTGACCACCGCTTCTGCCCGAACCTCCAGGCCAACCGGGGTGGCGCTTAAATGGCGGACAGACAGCTCTGTGCCCACGGTTGTTTTCTCCGGGGGAAGGACCGGTGCCAGGGCTTCGCAGGCGGCGCCCTCCATCAATGCAATCATACAGGGGGAGGAATATACCAAAAGGCTTCCGCAGCCAACCTCCCGGGCGGTGTCCTCCCGCTCCACCAGGGTGGAAACTTCTCCTGTCAATCCAACTACAATTTCCATAATACAGCCTCCTGTCTATGTTCAATATAGCCCAAAATAAAACCGGTGTCAATAAAAAAAGATTGCTATTTTGGGGCCGGGGAATTATAATGAAGGCAATAAAACAGTGAGGTGAGCCAAATGGTCTCGAACGAAAAACTCAATCTTACCATGCTTTGCGATTTTTACGAATTAACCATGGGCAACGGTTATTTTGAAAATGGATTCAAAGACCGGATCTGCTACTTTGATGTATTCTTCCGTCAGTGCCCGGATGGGGGCGGTTTTGCCATTGCCGCCGGCCTGGAGCAGATTATTGATTATATCAAGAACCTCCACTTTGCCCCGGAGGATATTGCATACCTCAGAAGCCGCAACCTGTTTTCTGAAGGATTCCTTTCCTACCTGGAAAACTTCCGTTTTACCGGCGATATCTGGGCAGTGCCGGAGGGCACACCCATTTTCCCCAAGGAGCCCATTATGGTGGTGCGGGCTCCGGCCATTGAGGCCCAGCTGATTGAGACCTTTATCCTTCTGTCCATCAACCATCAGAGCCTGATTGCCACCAAGGCCAACCGGGTGGTGCGGGCTGCGGAAGGACGGACGGTGCTGGAGTTTGGTTCCCGCCGGGCTCAGGGTGCGGATGCAGCCATCCTGGGAGCAAGAGCGGCCTACATCGGCGGCTGCAACGGCACCGCCTGCACCATCTCAGACCAGCTCTACGGCGTTCTGGCAGGAGGCACCATGGCCCATTCCTGGGTCCAGATGTTTGACACGGAGTATGAGGCTTTCAAGACCTACTGCCAGCTCTATCCCCACAATGCCACATTGCTGGTGGATACCTACAATACCCTCCAGTCCGGTTTGCCCAATGCCATCCGGGCCTTCAACGAGGTGCTCAAACCCCTGGGCATTACCAAGTGCGGCATCCGTATGGACTCCGGCGACATGGCATACCTGTCCCGGAAAGCCCGGAAGATGCTGGATGAGGCGGGGTGGACCGAGTGCCAGATTTCCGTATCCAACGCTCTGGACGAGTACCTGATTGAGAACCTGCTCCATCAGGGGGCAAAAATCGATATGTTCGGCGTGGGCGAGCGGCTGATTACCGCCAAGAGCGAGCCGGTGTTCGGCGGCGTGTATAAGCTGGTGGCGGTGGAAAAGAACGACGGCACCATCGTTCCCAAGATCAAGATTTCCGAGAATATCGGCAAGATTACCAACCCCCACTTCAAGAAGCTGTACCGCTTCTATGGCAACGATACGGGCAAAGCCATTGCGGACTATATGTGTCTTTACGATGAAACCGTGGACGATTCCGGAGAAATGGAAATTTTTGACCCGGAAGCTACCTGGAAGACCAAGACCGTTTATAATTTCACCGCCCGGCAACTGCTGGTTCCCATTTTCAAGGGCGGACAGCTGGTGTATCAGTGCCCGGATTTGCAGCAGGTGCGAAAGTATTGCCTGGAGCAGGTGGATACTTTGTGGGACGAGGTCAAGCGCTTTGACAATCCCCATACCTATTATGTGGATTTGTCCCAGAAGCTCTGGGACATCAAGAACGACTTGCTGCGGAACCACGGCGAACAATGAAAACGACCCAGGCAAAGGCCGTCGCTGTGGGAGGCGTATTTGCAGCCATGGCGGTGGTGATACAGGGGCTGGGCGGTCTGGTACCCGTTGCCACCTTCGTTCTGCCGGTGCTGTGTATGTTTCTGGAATGCGTGGTTCTACGGATTTGCGGGAAACGGCTGACCTGGGCCTGGTTTGGAGCTGTGGCTGTTCTGGGCCTGTTGGTATGCCCGGATAAGGAATCGGCCATGCTGTTTCTGCTGCTGGGCTATTATCCCATTATAAAACCCGGCCTGGACCGGCTGCCTCTTTCCTGGCTCTGGAAGCTTCTGCTGTTTCAGTGTGTGGTGGCCGTTGCCTACCTGATTCTCATTTACCTTATGGGAATGGAGCAGCTGATACAGGAGTATATGGGGCTCGGACTGTGGTTTTTCGGAGCTATGCTTCTGATGGGGAATGTGACCTTCCTGCTTCTGGATAAGGCACTGGACCGTTTTCTTAAAATCAGCAGAACAGGAAAAACAAGGAAGTTTTGAAAGGCATGGCTATGGAAGACCGGTGGACGCTGTATATGATAGAGTGTGCCGACGGCACCTTCTATACGGGAATTGCCCGGGACCTGGAGAGAAGGCTTTCCCAGCACGGTACGCCCCGGGGAGCCAAATACACCAGAGGCCGGGGCCCTTTCCGCCTGCGGTATACGGAAACCGACCTGACCCATTCCCAGGCCCTTTCCCGGGAGCGGCAAATCAAGACCCTGTCCCGGCAGGAAAAAGAAAATCTTTGGAAATAAAATACACCGGCAGCAGTTCCTGGAAAGCAGGGACTGCTGCCGGTGCTTTTTACTTTTCTGTACGCTTGAAAGCACAGGCGGAAATGAGAGCGGTCAGGGGAATGGACAGTATCACACCGATGCTGCCTGCCACGGCGCTGATCAGTTCGATGGAGAAGAAGGAGGAACTGATAAACTGGTGGAAGGAGAGGTTCAATGTGGAGAAATACAAAATGAGGGTAAAGCTGCTGCCCAGGAAGGCAAGAATCAGGGTGTTGGTCATGGTACCCACCATGTCCCTGCCGATGTTCATACCGGAGCGGAACAGTTCCTTCCGGGAGAGGTTGGGATTGGCATTGCTTACCTCGCACAGAGAGGAGGCCAGTCCCATGGTCACGTCCAGAACCGCGCCCAGAGTGCTGATCATAATGCCGCCCACCAGCAATCCCCGGATTCCGATGGAGGAACCGGCCTGCCGCAGCTGCAAAAGAGGCTCCACATCCGTCATCCGCAGACCGTCAATTTTGCAAAGCCATTGAGCCACCAGCCCGAAAACCATTGCCAGCAGGGTTCCGGAGACGGCTCCCAGCATGGCGCAGATGGTTTTCTTCTGAATTCCTCCCAGAATGGTGAGGGTGACGACGGCAATATAGGTGCAGCAAAGAAATACGGTGGGCAGGGTGGAAAAGCCCTTCTTTAACCCGGGAATGAGCAGGAAGAACAGCACTGCCAGGGTGAAGAACAGCCCCACCAGGGATTTGGCGCCGGTCTTTCCCCCTACTGCAACGGCGGCAATCAGGAACAAAACCACAACGATGGTGAGGGGTACAATCCGGTTGTATTCAAATACGGTGGCGGTATGGGTGCCGTCCTGATAGGTGGAGATGGTGAGTACGGCACTGTCACCCACTTCCAGGGGACCGCCATACAGGGGGCCCACATAGTTGTAAACCTGTAGGGTTTCACCCTTATACTGTCCGGAGGTGACTTCCACCAGCATCAGCTGCTCACCCCGCCAGCCTCCGTCATCCACCGGATTCTGGGTGGTATTGTCCGTCAGGATTTCCAGAATGGTTCCCGTGTCGTATTCCACATACTCCGCAGGGGCAGGGGAGTCATCTTCTTCCGGCTGCACGACCCAATAGACGGCAGCAAAGAGCACCAGTGCTGCCAGCAGCACCAGACAGCTGAGTTTGTTTTGGCGCAGCCACACAGCCGGCTGCAATTTTCTCTTTTTCATAGGGGTTTCCTTTCTGAGATTCGCTTATAGTAGAAACGATACCATTTCCTGACAGGCCTGTCAAGCCCGTTCCGGGGTTTTGCCCATGCCGTTGGTAAAATTCATGTAATAATTTGGGAAAATATCACATCTGCCTATGGATTTTTTACGTGAATTGTTGTATACTGTAAGCATACTATGGTGGGGCGTACGCTCTGTCAAAAGAAAGGAAGGTTTACAAGATGAAAAGATCGCTAAAAAGCAGAGTCTTTTCCGGTTTGCTGGCACTGGTCATGATTTTGACCATGCTCCCCATGGGCACGCTGGCGGAAGGCACTGCTACATACACCAAGATCTCAACTGCAGAAGAGTTGACATCCGGTAAGTATGTGATGATCACCAACACCGGCTATGCCCCGGGTGTTCTGGACGGTGGTTGGATTACAGCTGTCCAGCCGACAATGAGCGGAGACCAGCTGACAGATCCGGCTGGGGCAGTCTGGGACATTACCGTGACTGAAGGTGGCGTGAAGCTCACTGACAGCAACGGTGTGACCGTTTCCCCCAAGAATGGGAACACCAACGGAATCAAGTCCGGAGATTATGTGTGGGCGGTTTCCGTGAATGGAAACGGTCAGTTCCGCTTCATGGGTCAGGGATCTGACACGGTGACGCTGGCCAGTAACACGGATCCCCAATATGGCAATAAATTCCGTGGCTATAAGAATAGCACGGTCAGCAACTACCCCAGCGACTATCCCTGTGATTTTGTCCTTTATCGGGTAGACGGAGAGACCGGCGGCGAGGTAACACCTCCTGATGAGCCCGAAACCATTACCATCGCTGAGGCTCTGGCAGCGGCTGATGGAACGGCTGACCTGACAGTCAAGGGTGTTGTAACTCTTCTGGACAATCAGAATGTCTATCTTCAGGACTCCACCGGCGGCATCTGCGCCAGAATGTCTGCAAAGTTCTCTGACATCTCTCTGGGCGATACGGTCATTGCCACCGGTACCAGAGAAACCTACAACGGCTTGCCTCAGTTGAACAACAGCACTTATGAAAAGTCCTCCGGTATGACCCTGAAGGCCAAGACCACCACCATCGGTGCTTTGTCCACAGCAGATATCGGTACCTATGTCACCATCCGAAACCTGACGGTGACTGAGGTCTACGACAACAATGGTACCTTCAGCAGTCCCAACATCACCTTCCGGGATGATGCCGGTGATACCATTCAGCTTTACAAAGCTGTGGTAACCAAGAACGATGACGGCAGCTGGCCCATTGCCGTGGACGATGTGGTGACGGTGACCGCAGCGGTCAGCTGTTTCAAGGACACCTTGCAGCTGCGGAATACCACTTTCGAAGAACTCCAACTGGGCGGCACCCCTGAGGGTCCGTTGGTAGACGGAAATCAGGTTGTCATTTACAATCCTGCCCATAACAAAGCCCTCTCCGGTACCTATACCGGCTACTACAACAACGGTGTGGATATCACCGTCACCGGTAATCAGGTGACTGGCTTCACCAAAGCGGAAGTCTGGACCGTTATCGACAACGGGGACGGCACTTGGTCCTTCTCCTATGACGGCAAGAACATTGGCATGGGCGATGACTTTTCCAGCATGCCTCTGGGAGAAAAGAACGATAAGTGGGAAGTTATCCAGTTGGAGGACGGTACCTACAATATTAAAAACACCGTCCGCGGCAACTACATGGAGTGGTATGCGGATAAGAACAACTGGAGTACATACAATTCCAAGAATGCGGCAACCGACCCGCTGTTCAAGCAGCAGTTCTTCGTGGTAGAAGGGGAAATCAATCCTCCCGAAACCGGTATGCCTGAGGCGGGAGACAAGGTTGTCCTTTACAACCACAGCGCAGAAGGCGTACTGGCGCTGCAAAGCGACTCTCAGACCATTCTGAACGCTCCCACCACCGTTGAAAACGGCCTGGCTGTACCCGGCAACGGCGGCGTGGTATTTACCGTGGAAAAGAACGGGGAGTACTATCGCTTCCATAACGAAACCTTTGGCTACCTGTGCTCCAACGGCACCGGCAACAATGCTTTCTACGCTACCGAGGCTTCTAACGATGCAGACTGGACCCTGGCTGTTCAGGGCACCGGCTACACCCTGGAGAGCCGTACTGCCAAGTTCAACGGCAAGTACAGCCAGTTCCTGGAGTACTATGCCGGAGACTATAAGACCTACAGCATGTATAATGTCACCGACTATGACATTTACACCTTCTCCTTCCTGGAAGTGGCAGAGGGCGTGAATGTGGTCGACGGCGTGGTGAACAACCCCACCGTGACCTTCGGCACCATGCAGGATGCAGTGGTTAATGTGGAATATTCCGTGTCCTTCACCGTGGACGCCCCCTTTGGCATCAAGACCATTGAGGCAACCTATGGCGGCAAGAAGGCCACCCTCTCCAATGAGAACACCACCTATACCTTTACCATCCCTGCCCAGGATATGGTGCCCGGAGAGATGACCATTACCGTAACCGGTACCGACAACAAGGATACCGCCTTCTCCGGCGAGGTGAAGGTAGAGGTTCTGGACGAGCCGGTAATCACCAAGGTGACCCCTGCTTCCGGCAGCGAAACCCTGGATAACAAGCGGCCCACCATCTCTGCGGAGATTGTCAATGCCGGCGAGAACCCCACCGTTACCATGACTGTGGACGGTAAGGATGTCAAGGCTGTTTATGAAAACGGCAAGGTTTCCTACACCCCCGCTGCTGACATGGCAGACGGCCGGGTAACCGTCACCGTGAAGGTAGCCCGGGCAGACGGCAAGACCGCCGAGAAGTCCTGGAGCTTCACCGTGGGCAAGGCCCAGTTCCAGCTGTACTTCGGTCAGCTCCACTCCCACACCACCTATTCCGACGGCTCCGGTTCTCTGGAAGAAGCTCTGAACTATGTAAGCAAGCTTCCGGAAAGCGCCAATGTGGACTTTGTGGCCTTCACTGACCACTCCAACTACTTTGATAAGAGCGGCGACGCCAACCCCGAGGCTGCTCTGTACGATGTATCCCTCATGACTGCCTACAGTAAGGAGTTGTGGGACGCCTATAAGGGCGCTATCGCTGCCTTCAACGAGAGTCAGTCCGATGTGATTGCCATCGGCGGCTTTGAAATGACCTGGTCCGGCGGCCCCGGTCACATCAATACCTTCAATACCGCCGGTATTGTTTCCAGAAACAACACTGTTCTGAACAACAAGACCAGCGATGCAGGCCTGAAGGCTTACTATGACCTGCTGAGCAACTCCGCTCTGGCAGATTCCATCAGCCAGTTCAACCATCCCGGCAGCACCTTCGGCACCTTTGCAGACTTCTCCTACTGGAATGCCCTGGTGGATACCCGTATCCAGCTGGTTGAGGTTGGCAACGGCGAAGGCCAGATTGGTGCCGGCGGCTACTATCCCAGCTATGAGTACTACACCATGGCTCTGGATAAGGGCTGGCATGTAGCACCTACCAACAACCAGGATAACCACAAGGGCAAGTGGGGCAATGCCAACGATGCCCGTGACGTTATCCTTACCGACAACTTCACCGAGGAAGGTCTGTACGAGGCAATCCGCAACTATCGTGTGTACTCCACCGAGGACAAGAACCTGGAGATTTACTACACGGTAAACGGCCAGCAGCTGGGCTCCATCATTGAGGAAGTCCCTGAAAAGCTGGATATCAATGTCCTGGTGAATGACCCCGACGCTTCCGACAGCATTTCCAAGGTAGAAATCATTGTCAACTCCGGCAAGGTTGCCTATACCTGGGACAACCCCGCTGAGCTGGCTACCGGCAACCTGTCCGTGACTCTGGACCCCACCTTCTCCTACTACTACGTAAGAGTGACCCAGGGCGACGGCGATCTGGCTGTTACCGCCCCTGTGTGGGTAGGCGAGAGCCTGAAGCTGGGCATCTCCGAGGTTACTGCCAGCACCTCCACCCCCGTGACCGGTGAGGAGCTGACCCTCTCCACCAAGCTGTTCAACAGTGAGACCACCGAAGCTACGGTTTCTGCCGTTACCTACACCGTAGGCAGCACCGTCCTGGGCGTGGACAAGACTGGCTATACCATTCCTGCTTCCGGTGAGCTGACTGTGGACTTCAAGTGGACTCCCGAAACCGCCAAGGTTACCAAGATTACCGTTACCGCCATTGTATCCCTGGATGGAGAGGAGTTCACCTTCACCAAGGACATCGAGCTGGACATCCAGGATGCGGATAAGCTGGTTTATGTGGGCATCGACGCTTCCCACTACAACGAGTATGTAAACGGCAACTACAAGGATTCCATGGGCAACTTCGGTCAGCTGGCGGCGGAATACAGCGTGCGCACGGTTATCCTCAAAACCAGCGAGGAGCTGATTGCCGCCTGCGGCAATGAGAAGTACAAGGCCATCATCCTGACCGCACCTTCCCGCCGTGACGGTACGGCTCTGCGTGACCCGTATCTCAACTACACCGATGCAGAGATTGCGGCTCTGGTTGACTTCAACAAGGCCGGCGGCACCCTGGTTCTGGCAGGTTGGTCCGACTACTACGAGCATTATTCTTCCTTCCCGGCGGAGGATCACATGGCTGCCCAGCAGAACAAGGTTCTGGAAGCCCTGGGCTCCAGCCTGCGGATTGGCGACGATGCCACCAATGACGATGAGCTCAATGGCGGCCAGACCCAGCGTCTTTACTTCTCCACCTACAACTGGGATAACTTCCTGATGGAAGGTGTGGAGTTCGACGCTGAGAACCCCAACAACAATCTGTATTCCCAGCTGTTCAGCCAGTACGGCGGTGCCTCCATCTACGCTGTGGATGGCAGCGGCAATCCCACCACCACCTTGGCCAGCACCGTATCCCCTGTGGTGTTCGGTCATGCCAGCACCTACTCCAAGGATTCGGACAATGACGGCATCGGCGGCGACTCCATGCCCAAGTATAGCGTGGCTGATGGGGATAACCGGCTGATGGTTCTGGCTACCGAGCAGCTGGAGGGCAGAGGCCTGATCGTGGTATCCGGCGCAGCCTTCATGTCCAACTTCGAGGTACAGGCTCAGATTGGTGACAATGGTTCCGAGAAGAACTATTCCAACTACAACATCTGCGAGAACCTGATCCAGTACATTAACCCTGTGGAAATCACTCCCATTCAGCAGGTTCAGGACGAGCCGGAAGAGGGTGTGAAGTTCACCATAGAAGGTGTGGTTACCTCCAACGCCTCCGGTTACGACAAGAATACCGCATTCTTTGACTGCATCTATCTGCAGGATTCCACCGGCGGTATCAACGCATTCCCGGTGGCCGGCAATTACAAGATTGGTGACATCCTCCGGATTACCGGCACCACTTCCTCTTACCAGGGCGAGCGCCAGATCAACGTGACCAGCGTGGAAAAGATCGGGGAAACCACCCCTGTGGCCCCCAAGGAAGTGACCGCCAAGCAGATCAACGACGGTTCCGTCCTGGGTCAGCTGGTGAAGCTGAAGGGTACCGTGGTAAGCTTTGAGAAGGCCAATGGCCTGGTGCAGACCATCATTGTAAAGGATGCGGCTGGAAATGAAGCCCGTATCTTCATTGACGGCTATATTACCACCGATAAGGATGTAGTAGGTCTGGAAGTGGGCTGCAACATTGAGGTTGTAGGCTGCGCCTCCTATGACAACTCCTTCGCCGGCGAGCCTGCCCGTATCCGTGTGCGGGATCGTGCCGATGTGGTATGCTCTCCTGCAACCACCGAGCCCACCGACCCCACCGAGCCCGGCGAGACCACCCAGCCTACCAAGCCCGGTGAAACCACCCAGCCCACCGATCCCAACGGACCGGACCAAACCGGTGAGAGCTTTAACCTGGTTCTGGTTATGGTTGCTCTTGTGGTTTCCGCTGCCTGCCTGGTTGCGGTTGTGGTTTTCAGCAAGAAGTATAAAGCCCGTTAATTATCCAATTGGTTGGAGGCTCCTTCGGGAGCCTCCAATTTTACCCAAAGGCAACCCCTGAAAATGCAGGATTGACAAAAGGCAGGATTTATAATAGAATACTACTGTTATAGAGATTACTGCCGTTAGGAGGTAATAGATATGTATGATAAGTTAGTTGCCTATGCCGCCAAGCAGCTGGAGCTGGACCCGCAGGACATTACGCCGGACAGCACCTTCGAGAGCCTGGGCATTGATTCTCTGGATATCGTAGAGATGATTATGGACCTGGAATCCGAGCTGGGCGTGGAACTGGAGATGGAGGATCAGAAGATTACCACCTTCCAGGAACTGGCAGACTTTATCGAGTCCAAGACCAATTAAAAAACCTTATTGCAGCAAACCGGCTTGTAATAAGGTCGCACTAGTCGGGGAGATAGCGGTGCCCTGTACCTGCAATCCGCTATAGCAGGGATGAATTCCCACACCCGGTCAAGCTTGAGTGCCGTCTGACCTGTGTAAGTGATGTTGAGGGGACGGTCCTGCGCAACAGAATCCCGTGAACCATGTCAGGTGGGGAACCAAGCAGCATTAAGCGGACTTTTCTGTGTGCCGCCGGTCTGCCGTTCCTGAGTTGGCTGCATGGGTTCGGGCACTCGGCTTGAACAAATGTGGGTGTGCGATCTTATTATGAGCCGGTTTCTATATTTGGAGGCTGTTATGTATCAGGCACTTTATCGGAAATATCGCCCCCAGACCTTCGATGACGTGGTTGGACAGCAGGCCGTAACCCAGACATTGAAGAATCAGCTGATTAACCACCGGATGAGCCATGCGTATTTGTTTACCGGCTCCCGGGGTACCGGCAAAACCAGCAGCGCCAAGATTCTTGCCAAGGCGGTGAACTGTGAAAATCCCCAGGACGGCAATCCCTGTAATTGCTGTGCCGCCTGCCGGGCCATCGATGCCGGTTCCTGCATGGACGTGCTGGAAATTGATGCAGCATCCAACAACGGCGTGGACAATGTGCGGGATTTGCGGGATGATGCAGTCTATACTCCCTCACAGGTGAAGATGCGGGTGTATATCATCGACGAGGTGCACATGCTTTCCCTGTCCGCCTTCAATGCGCTGCTGAAAATCATTGAGGAGCCGCCGGAGCACCTGCTGTTCATTCTGGCTACCACGGAGCTGCATAAGGTTCCGGCTACCATTTTGTCCCGGTGCCAGCGGTTTTCCTTCCGACGAATCAGCCAGGACGACATTGCGGCAAGGCTGCAATACGTGGCTTTTCAGGAGGATATTTCCCTGGAGCCCTCTGCCGCCCGGGTTCTGGCCAGATTGGCAGACGGCGGCCTTCGGGACGCCCTGAGCCTTCTGGACCAGTGTGCCTCCGCAACCTCCGGGGAATTGACTGCAGAGCGGGTGTACGCCTGCCTGGGCATTGCCGGAATCCAGGAGTGCGGCAAGCTCATGGCCTGTATTGCAGACCATGATACTGCCGGAGCCCTGTCCCTTTTGAACCGCTTTTATGCGGAGGGGAAGGATTTGGGTGCCCTGCTGGATGAGATGGCCTGCCTGACCCGGGATTATATGATTCTGAAAACCGCTCCCCAGGAGGGGATTGGTATGCTCTCCGGTGTGGCCTCTGACCAGGAGGTGCAGGAGCTTTCCCGCCGATTTTCCAGCGGGGAACTGGTGCGGATGATGAGCCTGATTCAGTCCACCGCTGCGGGCTTCACCAGAAGCACCAGCCGCCGGATGGATGCGGAGCTGTGCATCGTGAACCTGTGCCGCCCGGAGCTGCAGCTGGACGGGGAGTCTCTGAACGCCCGCCTTACCAGAATCGAAGACCAGATTCGCTCCGGAAACCTGGCGTTTTCCGGGAAAGCCCCGGAAAGCAATGGTACGGTTTCTGCTGAGCCTGCTCCTGAGCTTCCGGAGGAACCGGAGCCTGAGCCGGAGCTGGTGTCCCAGGCGCCTGTGGGCTTCTGGACGGAGGTGGCAGAGCAGGTGCGGAAGGCTTTGCAGCCGCCATACTCCGGTTTCTTTGCCCCATCTTCCAACTCGCCCCTGCAGGGCGTGCTCCAGGGCAACCGGATTCTGCTGGTCTGCGCCAATGACTTTACCCGGGAAATGATTAACAAACCGGAGATTCTGGAAACAGTCGGGCTGAAAGCCTCGGCCATTCTGGGAAGAAAGGTAACCGCCGTAGCCACGGACCGCACCGGCCGGGAGAATACCGGCGGACAGATGGAGAAACTGCTGCAATTTGGCAGAGCCCATAGTGATATTTTCAAAATCAAAGAAAACAACGAATAGGAGATTGTATATGGCAAAGGGTGGATTCCGGGGTATGCCCGGAGGAATGAATCAGGCGGCCATGCTGAAGCAGGCCCAGAAGATGCAGCAGGAGATGCTGCGCATGCAGGAGGAAATGGAGAACAAGACCTATACCGCAGCAGCCGGCGGCGGTATGGTAAAGGCTACCGTCAGCGGCAAGCACCAGCTGATGGGCCTGGAAATCAATCCGGAGGCAGTGGACCCGGAGGATGTGGAAATGCTCCAGGATATGGTGATTGCTGCGGTCAATGAGGCCATGCGTACCGCCGATGAGGACTCCGCCAACAATATGTCCCGCCTTACCGGCGGCCTGAACCTGGGCGGCCTGTTCTAAGGAGGCACCATGCAGTATTTCCCTGCGGCTCTGGAAAATCTCACCGACCAGTTTGCCAGACTTCCGGGCATTGGAGGTAAGACGGCCCAGCGGCTGGCCTTCTATGTACTGGGAATGCCGGAACAGGAGGCACTGTCCTTTGCAGATGCCATTGTCCAGGCGAAGAAAAGCGTGGGCACCTGTCCGGTGTGCCAGAATATCACCGACAAGGAAGTGTGCCCTATTTGTGATGACGATTCCCGGGACCACAGCACCATCTGTGTGGTGGCGGAGCCCAAGGACGTGATTGCCATGGAGCGTTCCCACGAATTTCGTGGGGTGTACCACGTGCTTCACGGTGTCATCTCCCCGTTGAACCATGTGACCCAGGAGGACATCCGGATCAAGGAGCTGCTCCAGCGGGTAGGCAGCGGGGAAGTCCAGGAGGTCATCATGGCCACCAACCCGGATACGGAAGGGGAGGCCACCGCCATGTATATTTCCCGCCTCCTGCGCCCCCTGGGGGTGAAGGTGACGAGACTTGCCTACGGCGTGCCTGTGGGCAGTCAGCTGGAATATGCGGACGAGGTGACCTTGTCCCGCGCCCTGGAGGGCAGACAACAGATGTAAAAAATCCCACGGCTGGTTCGCAGTCGTGGGATTTTTCCGGCTTTACACAAAGAATTCCCGGCCTTTCCGGCGGAAAAATTCCTGTAATTTATCTCTGGTTTCCATAGAAGGAGCGCCCAGGGGCAGCCGGCACTGGCCGCAGTCAAACCCGGAAAGCGCCATTGCTGCCTTCACCGGAATGGGATTTACCTCCCGGAACAGCAAATCTATCAGCTCCTGCAGGGCACACTGGATTGCGGCAGCGGTCCGAAAATCTCCGGACAGGGCGGACTGGACCATGGCCTGGGTGGTCTGGGGACAGACGTTGGATACCACAGATACCACACCACGAGCACCGCAGGCCATGGCGGGCACCACCATGGTGTCATTTCCCGTGTAAATCTCAAAATCCTCCCCGCAGGCATTGCGAATCCGGGTGATTTTGGTAATGTCAGTGCCGGCTTCCTTCACCCCGATGATGTTGGGGATGCGGCTCAGCTTTTCGTAGACGGAAACGGGAATGTCCAGCCCGGTGCGGGACGGCACGTTGTAGAGAATGATGGGCAGCTCCACCTGCCGTGCGATGGCGGTGTAGTGCCCCACCAGCCCATCCGGGGTGGACTTGTTGTAGTAGGGCGACACAATCAAAAGACCGTCCACCCCGGTTTCCTGGGCGGCTGCGCTCAGGGCGATGGTATGTTCTGTGGAGTTGCTGCCTGTCCCGGCAAGAATCCTGCAGTTTTTCCCGGCGTATGCCTTTCCCCGGCGGAAAAGCTCCAGCTTTTCCCCGTCGGTCAATACCGGGGATTCCCCGGTGGTGCCGGAGAGGACGATTGCCCCGATTCCGGCGTCGATTTGCTGACGGATCAGCTGTTCTGCCATAGGGTAGTTGATTTCCTTCCCCAAAAATGGGGTTACCAGGGCGGTAGCCACCCCGGGAATAAATGATTGTTTCATAAAAATCCCTCCCCTTTACACTATGCAGCTGCCGCCCCGGGGGAAACCGGAAAGGTGTACTTCCGGGAAATTTCTGGGTATTCTATAGATTTTCTTCCGGTATTGTGGTATAATCCCCATGAATGTTGTAAGATAAAGGAGCAGATAGGATTGTCAGATACATTGCATACATCCCAGGCACCGACCTGTGATTTCAAGACGAAGGACTTTTGGTACGACCTTCCCCAGGAGCTGATTGCCCAGACTCCACTGGAGAAGCGGGACAGTTCCCGGCTTCTGGTCATGAATAAGGAAACCGGGGAGCTCTCTCACCGGCACTTTTACGATATTGTGGAATACTTGAACCCCGGGGACTGCCTGGTGATGAACGATTCCCGGGTGCTTCCTGCCCGGCTTCTGGGCCACCGCCCCACAGGAGGCGCTGTAGAGCTGCTTCTGCTGCGGGATCTGGGGGATAAGAAGTGGGAATGTC
Source organism: Candidatus Faecousia excrementipullorum (assembly GCA_018712825.1). Lineage (GTDB taxonomy): Bacteria > Bacillota > Clostridia > Oscillospirales > Oscillospiraceae > Faecousia > Faecousia excrementipullorum. Next base: position 94,817 of record DVGG01000046.1, read on the forward strand.
TGGCAAAGCCCGGAAAGAAGCTCCGCCCCGGCCAGGAGGTCATCTTCGGGAACGGCGAGCTGACCGCTACGGTGGAGGAAGTCCGGGAGGACGGGAACCGGATTGTCCGGTTCCATTATGAAGGCATCTTCCTGGAGATTCTGGAACACCTGGGGAAAATGCCCCTGCCGCCTTACATCCAGGCAGAGCTCCAGGACCAGGAGCGGTACCAGACGGTGTATTCCCGGGAGACCGGCTCCGCTGCGGCTCCCACCGCAGGCCTGCATTTTACCAAAGAGCTTCTGGAGCAGATTGAGAAGAAGGGTATTACCCTGGCCTATGTGACCCTCCATGTAGGTCTTGGCACCTTCCGTCCGGTGAAGGCAGAGCAAATCAGCCAGCACCATATGCACTCCGAGCTGTGCATGCTGAGCCATGAGACGGCCCAGCTCCTCAATGACACCAAAAAGCGGGGCGGACAGATTGTGTGCGTGGGCACCACCTCCTGCCGTACTCTGGAATCTCTTGTGGAGCCAGACGGTACTTTCGTAGAAAAATCCAGGTGGACAGATATTTTCATCTACCCGGGCTATACCTTCCTGGCTATGGATGCCCTCATTACCAACTTCCACCTGCCGGAAAGCACCCTGGTAATGCTGGTCTCCGCCTTCGCCGGAAGAGACCATATTCTCCACGCCTACGAAGAGGCTGTCAAGGAGAGATACCGGTTCTTCTCCTTTGGGGACGCCATGTTCCTGTATTAAATCGTTTGCGAGGTAATCTATGTTTGAATTGAAGAAAACCGAAGGGGCTGCCCGGCGGGGTGAGTTTACCTGTGCCCACGGCACAGTGCAAACCCCTGTGTTTATGAATGTGGGTACCCAAGGCGCCATCAAAGGAGCCCTGAGTGCCAAGGACCTGAAGGACGTCGGCTGCCAGGTGGAGCTTTCCAATACCTACCACCTGCACCTGCGTCCCACCGACAAGATTGTGAAGGAATGCGGGGGCCTGCATAAGTTTATGACCTGGGATGGCCCCATCCTCACGGACTCCGGCGGATTTCAGGTGTTTTCCCTGGCCTCTTTGCGGAAAATCAAGGAGGAAGGGGTGACCTTCGCCTCCCATATCGACGGACACAAGATTTTTATGGGCCCGGAGGAGAGTATGCAGATTCAGTCCAACCTGGGCTCTGACATCTGCATGGCCTTTGACGAGTGCATCGAAAATCCTGCTCCCAGAGCCTATGTGCAGCAGAGTGTGGACCGGACTTACCGTTGGCTGGTGCGGTGCAAGGCAGAGAACGCCCGGCTCAACGCCCTGGAGGATACGGTGAATCCCCAGCAGATGCTGTGGGGCATCAACCAGGGCGGTACCTACCCGGATATCCGAATCGACCATATGAAGCGGATTGCGGATCTGGATTTGCCGGGATACGCCATCGGCGGCCTGGCTGTGGGTGAGACCGCTCAGGAGATGTACGACATCATCGAAGCAGTGGAGCCCTACATGCCCAAGGAAAAGACCAGATACCTTATGGGTGTGGGAACGCCTACCAACATTATCGAGGCGGTTGCCAGAGGCGTGGACTTTTTCGACTGCGTTATGCCTGCCCGGAACGCCCGCCATGCCCGGCTCTTTACCTGGGAGGGAGCCATCAATCTGCGCAATGCCAAGTATATGACTGACATGCAGCCCATTGATCCCCAGTGCGATTGCCCCGTGTGCTGCCGTTACTCCCGGGCCTATATCCGGCACCTGTTTGTAGCGGAGGAGATGCTTGCCATGCGGCTTTGCGTGATGCACAATCTGTATTTTTATAACAAGCTGATGGAAAGAATCCGCAACGCCCTGGATGAAGGCCGTTTTGCAGATTTCCGCAGGGAATATTCCGAAAAACTGTCCCGGAGAATTTAAAAAATTCTTGCATTTTGTTCCAGTAATGATATAATGAAAAGGACAAATTGAAAAGGAGCGAAATCCATGTTATTATTCTTAGAAGAAGCAGCCACTACCACTGCGGATACCGGCGCAGCCGGCATGCTGATGACCTTCCTGCCCCTGATTGCCATCTTCGTCGTGTTCTATTTTATGCTGATTCGTCCCGAGAAGAAGCGTAAGAAGGAAGCAGAACAGATGCGCTCTGCCCTGAAGAACGGGGATGAGATCACCACCATCGGCGGTATCACCGGCAAGGTTGTGGATGTGAAAGAGGACAAGTTCGTAATCGAGACCGGCGCTGACCAGGTCCGCATCGAGTTTGCCAAGTGGGCTCTGTCCACCAACGACACGGCTGCTGCCGCTGCCCAGGAGGAGGCCCGGAAGGCTCAGGAAGCCAAGGCCAAGGCCAAGGCTGCCAAGAAGGCCAACAAGGAATAATCAAAATGAGGCTTCGGTTTTCACCGAAGCCTCATTTTTATGCCGGGACCAGCCGTTTGTTCCGCAGATAAGAGGGAAGATAAAACAGGGCCGGGATGACGATGTATAATCCGTAAAGCACCAATGTAAAGAGAATGGGCTTTACGCCGGGGAACAGAAGGGCAAGTAAGGGGAATTTGCCCCGGAAGAACATATAGTCGGCACCGATGGGGGAGTAGTTGACGATGTTCGCCGGGACGGACACAATCAGGCTTAACACACAGGGAAGCAGCAGCTCCCACCATTTTGTCACCTTGGTATAGCGATGGTAGCCGGAAATCAGCATCACCAGGCAGGTAAAGAGCAGGGTGGCATGGTAGAAGAAGGTGTGAAAGCCCACAAAGGAGATGCAGGAATAGGCAGAGAGCCGGATGGCGGGATAAAAGAAGTTTACAGCGCCTCCCAGCAGCCCCAGGGTGCATACATATCCGCAGCCGATTTTCTTCCATACCCCTTTGCCCCAGATGGCAAGAGGCATGGCGTACAGATAGATGCTGCATGGATACAAAGAAAGGCTGCGCTGCAAATCAAAGCCCGGATGCCGTGCGCTGAGGCTCTCCCAGGTGACAATGGCAATTTCCAGAACCACCAGGGTAATCCAAAGCCCGATGAATACCGGCCGAACCAGTGCCTGATGTTTGCCAACATAGATGGCTGTTCCAATCACGACAGCCAGAAGAACAGCGGCAAAAATCAGATGCAGAGGCGTAAACAGGGTGCCGGGGATCTGGTGGGGTGGAGCCAGAAAGTCCTTGTGGGTGAAAAAATGCTCCAGCAAATAGCGAAAATCCATCATGGTTGGCAGCCTCCTTTGAAAAGTTGGAAGGGTTGTCAATGCTTCGCCATTGCCCGCTGCTCTATCCGTTCAAAGGTATGAATCCAGTCTGCTTTCAGCAGATAAATCAGGAAAATAACGCTGCTGCAGCTCCAGGTGATGGGATAGGCCCAGGAGACGGTTTGCAGCTGATTGGCAAAGGGAATGGCGACGGTAATGTAGGAAACCCGCAGCACACACCAGCACAGGAGCATGGTATACATGGGTACAGCGGATTTGCCTGCGCCCCGGAGAATACCGGCGGCACAGTGGGAGAAGGAAAGCAGGAAGAAGAACAGGCAAATGGTGCGGCTGTGAAGCACGCCGTAGCGAATGACCTCCGGGCTGTCGTCAAACAACCCGATGAGCTGGGGGGCAAAAAGATAAAACAGCCCGCCGATACACTCAGCCATCACCACGGAGCAGATAATGGAGAAAATAGCGCCCTTTTTCACCCGGTCATACTTCTTTGCACCCAGGTTCTGACCCACGAAGGTAGCCAGGGCCTGGCTGAAGCAGGTAATGGGCAGGAAGGCAAAGCCCTCAATTTTGGAGTAGGAGCCGCAACCTGCCATGGCGGCGGAGCCGAAGGAGTTGATGTTGGATTGCACCACCACATTGGCAAGACCGATCACGGAATTCTGAACACCGGAGGGCAGACCAAAGCGGATGATGTTTACCAGACTGTTCCAGTGAATCCGAATCCGCCGGGGCACCAGCTGACCGGGCCCCTTCAGGCGGAGCAAACGGATGCAGCAAAGCAGGGCGCTGATTCCCTGGGAAACGGTGGTGGCGAGAGCTGCGGAGCCCACGCCCATGTGAAGAACACCCACAAAAAGCAAATCCAGCACCACATTCACGATGGAAGAGAAAATCAGATAGTAAAGGGGATGGCGGCTGTCTCCCATAGCGTGGAAAATACCCACAAAAATATTATACATGACGGTGAAAATTGCACCGCAGAAGTAAAACCGGAAGTATTCTATGGAATTTTGAATCACATCTGCCGGTGTCCCCATCCACCCAAGAATGGTTGGGGTAAAGATAATGCCCAGCACGGTCAGCAAGCTGCCGCAAATCAGGCCGAAGGCGATGTCTGTATGAATGGCCAAATCCATTTCCTTGTAGTTCTTGGCTCCGTAGTACCTGGCGATGATAACGCCGGCACCCATGGCCAAGCCGTTGAAAAAGCCTACAAACAGGAAAATGAGATTACCGGAGGAGCTGACGGCGGCCAGAGCCTTGTCTCCAAGAAACTGTCCCACAATCAAAGAGTCGACGGTGTTGTAGAGCTGCTGAAATACATTTCCCCAGAAGACCGGCAGAGCAAAGCGAATCAGCGCTTTGGCAATGGGATCCTCCACAAGAGAATTGTGCTGTTGTTCCAATGCGTACACTTCCTTTATATTGATGCGATAATATTACTACTTTATTATGCGATACCGAATATGAAATGTCAAGCCCTGGAAGAAAATGTGACATTTTAGAAATAGTTGTAATTTTTGAAAAAATGTGGTAAAATATTCGTATAAATTGGGTAAAATCCACACAGAATATAAAATCAGCATTTTTATCATCGGAAAGGCGGGGCGTTGCCATGAAAACATTGTTTTATGGGGGGAAAATCCTCACCATGTCTGACCTCATGTATGCCGGGGGCGTTTTGGTGGAGGATGGGAAAATCACCTGGATTTCTCCCCAGTCCCCGCTGCCTCTGGGGGAGAAGGACTGCACGTATGTTGATTTGCAGGGAGCGGTGATGCTTCCGGGATTTGTGGATGCCCACAGCCATTTCTTCCAGGTGGCCACCTCCATGCTGCAGGTCTCCTTAAACGGTGCCAGGAGCCCGGAGGAGATGGGGCAGAGAATCCGGGACTACATCGCCCGGGAGAAGGTGCAGCCCGGGGAATGGGTAATTGCCCGGGACTATGACCATAATCTGCTTCCCCAGTACCAGCATCCTACTTTGGAGCAGCTGAACAGCTATGCACCGGAGAACCCCCTGATTATTCACCATAAGTCGGGACACATGGGTCTGATGAACGGGAAGGCTTTGGACTTACTGGAAATCACCCCGGAAACCCCTGACCCGGAGGGAGGAAAAATCGGCAGGGAGGACGGGAAGCTTACGGGCTACCTGGAGGAAAATGCCTTTATTTCCGCCATCAAAAGAGCCCCCATGCCCGGTGGGGAGGCTCTGCTGCAGGGTTTTCAAAAAGCCCAGCAGCTCTATGCCTCCATGGGAATCACCACAGTGCAGGACGGCATGGTGGTTAAGGAAATGCTGCCGGTGTACCAGCAGCTGCTGGAGAGAAACCTTTTGCAGCTGGAAGTGGTTTTATACTGCGCCCCGGAGGCCTATGCGGCGGCCCGGGCCATGGTGGAAGCCCAGGGGGAGAACTGTCCGGTGCGGGTAGGCGGCATGAAAATCTTTCTGGACGGCTCCCCCCAGGGGAGAACTGCCTGGCTGCGCCAACCCTATGCCGGGGAAGCGGAGTACCGGGGCTATGGCACTATGACCGATGAGCAGGTGGAGGAGGCTTTCCTTCTGGCAGCCCGGAGCAATACCCAGCTGCTGGCTCACTGCAATGGAGACGCTGCGGTGGAGCAGTTTCTGCGCTGCCTGGAGAGCGTCCAGCGGCAGCAGCCAAACCTGGCGGCTTTGCGCCCGGTGATTATCCACGGACAGCTTATGGGCAAAGACCAGATGGAGCAGGCTGCCAGACTGGGAGCGGTGGTGTCCTTCTTTGTGGCCCATGTGTACCACTGGGGAGATGTGCATATCCGCAATCTGGGGATGGAACGGGCAGAGGGCATCAGCCCTGCTGCCAGCGCTTTGCAGACCGGTATCCCGGTAACTTTCCACCAGGATTCCCCGGTAATTCCCCCGGATATGTTGGAAACCGTTTGGTGTGCCGTGGCACGGCGGACAGAATCCGGGGTGCTGCTGGGAGAAGAGGAGCGTATTTCCGTGGAGGAGGCTCTGGAGTGTGTCACCAAAAACGGGGCATATCAGTACTTCCAGGAGGACCGGAAGGGGAAAATCGCAGAAGACATGACCGCCGACCTGGTGATTCTGAGCCAGGACCCTCTTACCACACCCATTCAGCAGCTCCGGGAAATCCAGGTGCTGCAGACCTACAAGCATGGATATTGCGTCTACACCAGGCAAGACAACTGAATTTTCCCGGTTCTATGTCAATAGTTGGGGTAGAGCCAAAATAGAAAAGTTAGAGATCGTGTCGGAGTGTGAGAGCTCCGGCACGATTTTTATGTATTACAGAACAGAATTCTTTTCCTGAAATTGGAGAAGTTCCTC